>CAMDFJ010000103.1 GCA_945897435.1 Candidatus Kuenenia stuttgartensis
GACAGGGCGGGCAGCAACACGGCCACCAGCACGCCGATGATCGCGATCACGACAAGAAGCTCGACGAGCGTGAAGCCACGCCGGCCCTTGAACATCGAAATGGTCATCTTGATTCTCCAAGAGGGTCAGACGCCCACGAACCATTCGGGGGTCGTCCGATGGGGGAGTTCTAACCCCCGTTTGCGAGCGCCGAATGAGGGGGATATGAGAATTGGAATAAAAAGCAGGGGTGGCCCCCCCGCAGGGAGAGAGGGAAGTCCTGCCGCCGCTGCAAATCGCTGAATCGCCGGTAATCTCACAGGCAGTCGCCGCCGAAAGGGCTGCCGGCGGGTCAGTCGCCAGCCTGTTGAGCCGCCTCCGACAGCCGCCGCAGGTTTTCCCGGGCGGCCGAATGGTGTGGCGCATGGTGGACCGCGATCTCGAGCAGGCTGATCGCCGTGCCGAGGTCGCCCTGCCGGGCGAGGAGGGTGGCCAGATTGTTGAGGGCATCGGCATGGGTGGGATCGGCCGCGAGTGCCTGCCGGTAGAGGGCTTCCGCGGCGGCAGGATTCCGTCTCGCGATCATCCCGCCGAGGTTTGCCCGGGCATCGGCCTGTCTGGGGTCGAGGTTCACTGCCTGCTGGTAGGCCGCCTCGGCCTCTGCCGGAGCGGTCGTCCGCAGCAGATTGCCGAGATGAAACCAGGTCTCCGCATCTTTCGGATTGTCGCGGACGGTAGCCCGCGCCAGTTCGAGCGCCCGGCTTCGCGCCGCCTCGGCCTCGGTCGTGCGGCCTGTCTTGGCGAGCAGCACCGCCTTGCGGGCCTGCGACGGGGCGTGGTTTGCGATCGCCTCGGCATACTTCCCATAGAGGTCAAGCACGAGATCGTCCCGACCGCTGTGCTGGTATGCGTAGACGAGATTGGTGAGCCCGCGGCGGTTCCAAGGCTGCTTGGCGAGGGTGTCGGCCCAGATGGTCTCGAGCGACGCAAACGCCGAATTGCGGCTGAATGTCGTCGCGGCGAGGACGAGAGCGACGATCGCTGCGCCGCAGACCAGCCGGCGGGTGCCCAACAGCGGCCGAGAATCCGCCCGTGAGATCATGGCGGCAGCGGCGGCGATGGCCGCCGTCGCGACGCATGCGAGCGGCAGATACATCCGGTATTCGTTGCAGGCCCGGCCTGCGGACGCCGGGATGACCGACGACGAGGGGGCGAGCAGAAGCAGAAACGCAATCCCGAGGAATGCGGCCGCAGGCCGCCGTCGCCAGGCCCAGCCGATCGCGGAGAGGCCCGTCGCCAGTGCCAGCCAGCCGATGACCAGCCGCCAGTCGCGGACGATCCGCCAATCGGAGTCAAGCACCATTCCCACCGGCCAGAGGCCAAGCCTCAGATAGTGGAGGATCACGAGCGGCTGGTTGAGCGTGTAGTCAAGTCGAGCCCGCCAGGGAATCAGCGCCTCGCCGTAGCCGACATGCTGCGAGAGCATCACGACCGGCAGCACCAGCCAGCAGACGGCCAGGGCGGCGAAGAACCAGGCCCGCGGCCGCATACCGTCCCACGACCCGGCCACGAGCAGCCGGTCATAGATGAGGATCAGAAGCGGCAGCACGACGGCCGTTTCCTTCGAGGCCATGGCCAGACCGCAGGCCGCGATCGCCAGGATCTGCCAGCCTCTCGGCCTGACCGCATCGAGCGACCGGATGAAGCAGGCAAGCGTGGCCAGGATGAAAAACCCCGCCATCGATTCCATCCGCTGATAGACGTAGGTCACGGCCTGGGTGGTGAGCGGATGGGCCACCCAGACGGCCGCGACACACCAGCCGACAGCCGCCGGATCGAGGCCGCCGGCCAGAGGGCGACCGGCGGCGGCGAGTCGGCGGAGCGTGGCCGTCGTGATCCACCAGATCAGCAGGCTGCTTGCAATGTGGGTCCCGAGATTGACCGCATGAAACCCGCGGACATCGAGCGGATCGAGGCCCAGAAGGCGGTTGATCCGGCGGTTGAGGGCGAACGACAGATACGGGACCGGCCGGTGCGGCAGACGGCCCCCTTCGAACATCGGCACGGAAAGCGGCCAGAGGCTGTCGAGGGCGGGATTCCGCTCGATTTCGGCGATATCGTCGTGGATGAAAGGCGTCTGGAACGTGTTCGCATAGGCCCCGATGGCGAGGAGAATGAGCGTCGCGGTGCCGATCACGGGCTGGCCTCCGCGGCGGCCCTGCGTTGGACGGCGTCGAGGTTGTGTCGGGCGAGCGGATGGTCGGGATCGACTGCGAGCGCCCGTCGATACAGTTCCAGCGCCCGCCCGGTTTCGCCGCGGGCAAGGAGCAGGTTGGCGAGGTTGACGAGCGAATCGGTGGACCGCGGATCGAGTTCGACCGCGGCGGCGAGGTGCCGCTCGGCCGCGATCGGATCGATTCGCAGGAGCATCGTGCCGAGGGCGTGGCGGGAGGGTGCGTTTCGCGGGCGGAGGCGGACGGCCTCCTCCAGATGCCGCCGCGAACGGACGGGGTCTGACTTCAAGAGCAGGCTGCCGAGGGCCTGATGTGCCGCCGCGTAGTCGGGCTTGAGTTCGACGGCGGTTGCAAGCAGCGGCTCGGCGGCGGCATAGCGGCCGGCCACGTCCGGGTTTGAATCGTCGTGGAGGACTGCAAGCGCACAGTTGCACCAGCCTCGCGGATTCGCCGGAGCCTTTTGGATCGTGTCCCGCCAGATCGATTCCCCGGAGCGATAGTCGCGGATTCTTGCGGCCGACGCCAGGGTGAGCGGTATGGCGAGCAGACAGATCAGGGCGGCAAACACCGACTGCTCCCAGAATCCGCCATGCCTGCCAAAATCAGTCTGCATGGGCTCTCTCACTGCAGCCGCCTGAGGGCTTCGCCGAGGATCGAATGGGCGGCTGGATTGTCTGCCGCGAGGGAAATCGCCGTTCTGGCCGCCTCTGCCGCCTCGGCATGCCGGCCAAGCCGGAGCAGGCAGGCTGCCCGGCCGGTATGCGGCACAGCCGCGGCGGGCTCCATGGCGATGCTCCGCTCGTAGGCGGCCACGGCCTCCTCCAGCCGGCCGGCCCGATAGAGGGCCTCGGCCACTGCCGCAACGGCCCGCGGATTCTCTGGAGCCGCGCGTACCGCCGCCGACCAGAGCCCGAGCCGCGTTCCATAATCTCCAGTGCGATCGTGCGAGGCGGCTGCAGAGGCTGCGATCCCGAGACCGATCGCCCCAGCTGCGGCGACCCTCCCAAGGCCCACCAGACGCAGCAGACGATCGAGCCCGAGCACGGCGACCGCGACCAGACAGGCAAGGGGCAGATACATCCGGTGCTCGACACAGAGATCGGTCACGGGCAGGAGGCTCGACGTCGGGGCGAGGAGAAGAAAGAACGCCAGTCCAAGAAAGGCCAGCGGCCGGTTCCAGCGGATCGCCACCACGGCGACGGTCAGCAGCGTGGCCACGGCAAGGATCGCAGGGAGCAACGCCGCCGGGCTTCGCTCCACAGGCCAGCCGTAATCGAAGCAGAGCCCGGACGGCCAGACCGCGAGCCTGAGATAGTGGAGGATCACGCGGGGCTGGTTGAGCGCATATTCCCACCAGAGGACGCGGCCTGTGTTGAGCTCCGGGTATCGCGCCCGTTGGTTGACGATCACCGCTGCGAGGATGCCCCAGCATGCCGCCAGCGACAGAAAATATCCCGCCCGTCGGCGGAGCATGAGGGCCGGTGGCGTGCCTACCACGAGGGCGTCGAAGAGGGGCACGAGCAGCGGTGCCGCAGCCACCGTTTCCTTGCAGCCCATTCCAAGCCCGCAGGCAACCACCGACGCCGTCAGCCATGCCGCCGATTCTCCCGCCGAGCGGTCTGGCCGGATTGCCTGGATGAATCCCGCCAGCGTGCAGAGGATTGCCAGAGCCGCCATCAGCTCCATCCGCTGGTAGATGTAGGTGACCGCCTGCGTGCCGAGCGGATGCACGAGCCAGAGCGTGGCGGTCGCCCAGCCGACGAGCGATGCCCGTCGTGAATCGATCCAGCCGCACCATGTCGTGAGCGCCGTCGTGACGAGCCACCAGATGAGCAGGCCGTTGGCCACGTGGATCGCGAGGTTCACAAGGTGGTAGCCGCGAACATCCGTGCCATGGAGGGCCCGGTTGAGGGCGAATGTGTAATACGGCAGCGGTCGATGCGGCAGGCTGCCCCCCTCGAGCATCGCCACCCAGGGCGGCCAGAGGATGTCGAGCGAGTCGTTGTCGCGAATCTCGCGAATGTCGTCGAAGACGAACGCCCCTCGCAGGCCGGGGCCGTGGGCCACCGCCGTGGCGACGAGCGTGACGGCGAGCAGCAGCAGGGTTTCGAGGCGTGAGTTGGGCATCGGAGCGGTCAGGGTTGGACGGCTGGGCGTCGCATCGCGCCGACTGCCTGAAGGTTGCGTCTGGCCAGTTCATCGGCCGGATTCAGGGCAACGGCCTTGGCAAACAGGCCTCGGGCAGCGTCGATATCCCCCCGCCCGAGCAGCAGATTGCCATAGTTGCAGAGTGCTTCGACGTTGTTCGGATCGGCGTCGAGCACGACGCGAAGGTGGTCTTCGGCGGAAGGATCGTTTCGCATTCCGAGCAGGGCGGCGAGATTGTTGCGGCAATCGAGGTTGTCCGGCCTGATGGCCAGGCTCCTGCGATACCACTCCACGGCCGCGGCCGGATCCCGGGAACGGACCGCATTCCCCATTTGAAACAGTGCGTCGGCATAATCCGGTTTTCGCTTCAGGGCCTCGCCGATCAGCGATTCAGCCCGCCGTTCGTCGCCTTCGCTGAGCACGATCCAGCCTGCCGACAGCCAGGCCCGTGGGTTGTGCGGCGCCTTGAGCACAGTGTCCTGCCAGATCCCAAGCCATGAGGCGTAATCTGCGGCCCGGCTATGAGTCGCCACGACCAGCGGCAGGGCGACGGCTGCCGCGCCGGCCACAAGGAGGGCCGTCCTGCGGCTGCCGGCTGCAGTCCACGAGGCGGTGGCGTCGAGGGCCAGCACGGCGAGTGTGACGAGCATCGCGAGCGGAAGATACATCCGATGCTCGACGCAGAGGTCGGCGACTGGAATGACGCTCGACGTCGGGGCAAGCAGAAGAAACCAGCCGAGTATCAGGAAGGCGATCCCCGGGAAGCGGCGGGCGATCCCGATGGCGACTGCAAACACCGCCGTGATGGCCGCGAATGTGGGCAGCAGTCCGATCCACGATCGGTTCACGGGCCAGTCGTGATCGAGGCAGAGCCCGGCCGGCCAGATGGAGAGCCTCAGGTAATGGAGCAGCACCGGGCACTGATTGAGCAGATAGAGCATGCTCCCGACGGCGGCCGCTCCGTCGTCGGTGTCGCGAAACTCCGAATAGCGGCTGGATTGGAGGCAGACGACACCCGCCAGCACCAGCCATGTCGCCGCGAGTGCGGCGTACAGCCGCCATGACAGACGACATGCCTTTCGCCAGCCGCCGAAGTCGCCCCCGTGCACGATCAACAGGTCGTAGAGCAGCACCAGCAGCGGCGCGACGACGACCGTTTCCTTGCAGGCCATGCCGGCGGCAGAACTGGCCACGGCGGCAGCACGCCAGCGGCTCGGCCTGGCCGATTCGAGCGACTTCTCGAAGCAGGCGAGGGTGCCGAGGATCGCCATCGCGCCGAGCGCTTCCATCCGCTGGTAGATGTAGGCCACGGCCTGGGTGCAGAGTGGGTGCAGGAGCCAGATTGCCGCAACCGCAAGGCCGAGCCAGCGGGCTGTGGCGGCATCAAACCGTGCCGGCGCCGCCCGTTGCGATCCGCGGGCCACGAGCCAGCCGATCAGCCAGCCGTTGGCAAGATGGATCGCGAGATTGACGAGATGGTAGCCGCGGGTGTCGAGGCCATGGATCGCCCGATTGATGGCGAACGAAAGGTAGGGCAGTGGGCGATGCGGAAGCTTTCCCCCCTCGAACATCGGTACCGTCGGCGGCCAGAGCCGGGCGGTCGAGCCATTGCGGGCGATCTCGACCATGTCGTCAAACACGAACGGCCCCGACAGCGCCGGCGAATAGGCCCACACCGTCGCCAGACCGACGCAGCCGAAGGCGATCAGAAGCGGAACGAGCGAAGACTGGCCGGGATGTTTTGAACCCATCGTCTGCGGATGATACCCCGACTGAAGGCCTCATGAATTTCTCACTTTCAATCGATGACCGGCGGGGTATCACAATCCCTTCGCTTCTCCGCGGCCGCCGCATCCTCGAGCGTTCCCTTTTTCGATGTCTGAATCCCCCCCGACCGACACAGGCGGCGATGACCGCAAGCCCGCCCCCGCAGAGAATTGGTTTGGCAGTCTCTTCAGCCGGCAATTGCCGCGGAGCACGGCATTGCTCTTGATCGCCGGTGCCGCGACGCTGAGCGTGCTCGCAGCCTGGCTACAGATCAGCCGCCAAACGCCGCAGAAGCGGCAGATCGATCCGCAGGCTGCCTGGGTTGAGATGGCCGACCGGGTGAAGGCTCTGAAGTCGGCCGGCCGCTACGGTGAAGCGATCAAGGCGGCCGAAACTGCGGTTCGGCTCGCCGAACAGGCCTATGGCCCTGATCATCCTGCCATG
This sequence comes from Candidatus Kuenenia stuttgartensis, assembly GCA_945897435.1. Lineage (GTDB taxonomy): Bacteria > Planctomycetota > Planctomycetia > Pirellulales > UBA1268 > RGVT01. Next base: position 6,573 of record CAMDFJ010000103.1, read on the forward strand.
GCGGAATCGCTCAACGAACTCGGTCAGCAGATGGTTGCCCAGTCGCGGTTCGAGGGCGTGGAACGGATGTATCAACGGTCGCTGGCGATCCAGTCGCGACTGACCGGTTCGGAGAGCCCCGAGGCCGCCCATGTGGCCAACAATCTGGCCCAGTTCTACGAAAAGCTGGGCCGTTTCGAGGAGGCCGGTGGTCTCTACGAACGGACGCTGGCGATCTACAGGAAGGCCCCCGGCGGAGATCAAGAGGCCAACGTCGCCCTCGCGCTCAACAACATCGCCTGCCTCGAAGACACGCTCGGAAACCACGAGGATGCGGCCCGGATCCATCGCCAGGCGCTCGCCATCCGTGAACAGCTTTTTGGGCCGGCGGATATCGCCACCGCGGAATCCTATGGCAATCTGGCAGCCAATGCCCGAGAGCGGGGCGATCTCGAGGCAGCGGAGCGGGATCAGCGGCGGGCGCTTTCGGTCCGCGAGCGAACGGTCGGGCCAACCCATCCCTTGACGGCTTCTTCTCTTTCCGGTCTTGCCAGGCTGATGGTGGCCCGCAAGGAGATCGCGGCCGCCGATCCGATCGCGCTTGGGGCGCTGGCGATCCAGCGAAAGGCCTATGGGCTCGGCCACACGGCTTCCGCGGCGACACTCGAAACACTCGCCCTCATCCGCGGCGAGCAGGGGGAGTTCGAGACCGCGAGGCGATACGCGGAGCAGGCTTTGGCGAGCCGCCTCAAGGCCAACGGACCAAAACATCCGCGAACGGCTGATACGATGGATGCCATTGCGATGCTTTTCGTCAGACTCGATGCATCGGAGAAGAGCAAGCCTGTGGAAGGTCAGCCTTCAGACCGCGACGCCGCGGTCAGACTGCTGGAGAAGGCGTCCGAAATCCGTGCGGCCGTGATCGGTCCGGCCCATCCGAAGACGATCGCCTCGCTCCGCAGTCTGGCCGAGCTCTACAAGAAGGCCGATCGCAAGGACGACGCTGCCAAGGTCGAGACCCGAATCAGCGATGCCTTGGCCGCTTCGGAAAAGAATCCGAAATAGGCAGCCGTTTTGGCCGGACTGCTAATAGGCGATCGTGCCGGTCGGCAGCGTCGCGACCCGCAGCCGCTTGACCCAGATCTGGTCGTTGACCTCCTCGAAGCCGGCGGCATCGATCCGGTTTCCCGTGACATTCCCCGCGGCATCGGTGACCACGCCGTTGCCCAGGCAGCCATCGCCAGGCGTGGGGTCTGTCGGGTCGCCGACCGTGACCGTGTCGTGAACCCGGGCCACGTGGCCGTCGGCGAAGAGGATCGGTGCAAATCCACCGCCACCATGCCGCTTGGGCATGTGGAGCGGGTGGATGTCGTGCATGTCGTGGATTTTCTGACCCGGCTGGCCGCCAAGTGCCGTATCGCTGAAAGCGACCTTCATGCCGTCGGTGAAGCTCTCCAGCATCAGGTCGGCCGGACGCACCAGCCGAAAGCCGACGAACTCGTTCACCTTGCCATCGGCAACGCCGCTGCGGAGCCTGCGGGTTGCCGACCGCACGACGAAGTCTGGACCGTCAGTCGCCCGTGCCGGCCCCATCAGGGCAACCCGTGCTGCCGTCGTGGCTGCCGCTTCAAGCGTCGCCTGGGAGAGCGGCCCGTCGCCACCCGAGGGGCCTTGCGAAGGGCTGTCGTATCCGGAGGCAACGAGATTGCCGGAGGTCGGCGGATCGCCGCGGCTGAACTGCCAGGTTGTCGCGAAGTTGGTGTTGAAGCCCGCGTTCCAGACATCGTTCATCTGCTGTTGGCCGCCAAAATAGGAGCTTCCGCTCACGCTCGCATACGACGTCGTGGCCCAGCCATTCTCCGAACCGTCAACGAGCGGCGCGGCACCGAGTTTTGCGGCTCCCGTGTAGTCGGCGACGGTCTCGCTCACCTGCCATCTGTTGGCCTGGTCGCGGGCTGCGCCGGGCGGAATCAGTTTGGAGTTGACGAGGTCGGCCACCCAGCCCCTGGAGCGGATGTCACCGTCGAGCAGATGATCGAAGGCTCCGGTGCAGTAGCGTCCGCAGTGGTCGTTCGTGGCAACGATCTCGAAGCCGCGGCCAAACGCAGAGAGATGGCTGGTTGTGCCGCTGGCAAACGCCGCCGCCCGGGCTGAGGCCAGTGCCGGCAGCAGCACCGAGACGAGCAGGCCGACGATGGCGACGACGACGAGCACCTCGACGAGCGTGATCCCCCGCGGGGTCTTGAATCGAAAGTGCACGACCATGGCGATCCCGTCTCTGGAACTCGAGGGCGGTGCTGCCTGCCCCAAGTGTTTTCGACCTGCTGGAGCGAATCACTCCACTTTGCAAATTCCCCGGATGGAGGGTATCGACCATTAAATAATGATGTGACTTACAAGTCCATGTGAATTGTGTGAGAAAAATTCATCCGGGCATGGCCTGACCAGCCAGCTTTCAGGCCGGAATAACACTCGGCCACACTGTCTGATCGGGGCGGTTTACGGGCCGAAATCAATCCTTCTCGGGCAACCCCCAGATCATCGGCACGAAATTTGCGGTTGTTAGTGGCGTGTGCGGTTATGTGGAGCGATTCGCTCCACCGTCACTTTGCAGTGCTCTGGGAAGCGAAGGAGGTTTTTGTGGTTTTGGAAATCTGGGGGATTCGGGCTGCTCCGAACGGCTTGGGCCGTTGGTTGGCAGTGTTTTTCATCGGCCTGGCCTCTCTGTCGTTGGCTGAAAATCTTCCTGCCGCGGTGATTCAGACCTATTCCTCAGAGGCCTCGTTTCTCGCCGGACTCGCCCCGAATTCGGTCGCTTTCGACAACGGGTTTTCGGATCTGATCGGGCTGGGGGCGGGAGAACTCTCTGGCAATTCCCGGCCCTACTCGGGCAATGGCTACTCCTACACGGCGTCGACTTCGGCTGGAACGCTGTTTGTCGCCGGAGCCGATCCGACACCCTGGCTCACCACGTCGAACTGGGACAAGCCGCTGACATTCGGCGGCCTCTCATCCGGCC
>CAMDFJ010000104.1 GCA_945897435.1 Candidatus Kuenenia stuttgartensis
CCTCCGCGCCGGTTGGCGACCCAGCCGATCCGCCGGTTGGATCTCATCGCCGCCGAGCCCGCCACGGCGGCCCACGACGATCACGGCGTGTCGCTCGACACGCCACACGACAATCAGGGCGCCCCGGCGTGTTGCCGGGGCCCGTCGGTCGAACCCGGTGCCGAAGGAGGCGATGGCACCGGTGACGTCCGCACGGACGAGCCCATCTCCGGGATGGTGCAGTTTCGTACGGTAAGTGATGTCGGGGCGACACGATTCGAACGTGCGACCTCTACGTCCCGAACGTAGCGCTCTAGCCAGGCTGAGCTACGCCCCGAGTCTGCGACGGATCATGTCGATCCGCACGCGGGAGTGATGGGAAAGCCTACAGCCTGTCCGCGGCCGGGACAACGCCGGATCTGGAAATCGCCGGATTCACTCGGCCAGTGAGACGCAGACCAGTTCGCGGTCGTTGCGGGCGAAGATGCAGCGATTTGCAAACGCGGGGTGGCTCCAGACCACCTCTCGGCCGAAGCATTCGTTGGTCGGGTCGAGCAGGTGCACCCGACCGAGTTCCTCATACTTCTCCGGGGAGAGACGGGCGAGGATCAGGTCGCCGGTCTCGCTGAACAGCCAGGTGCGGCCAGCTTCCAACGGCTCCTGCCGCACCAGAAACGCCGTGCCGTGGCGGCCTCGGCGGCTGCCCATCGTCGGCTCGCCCGTTTCCCAGAGCCGGTCTCCGGTCGTCAGGTCGACCGCCGTGAGAAAACCCGTCTCGCAATCGCATCCATAGAGCACGTCACCCGCGATGTAGGGGGTGCTGTTGGCACAGTAGACAGCCGTCTTCGGCTCGCCCCGCCAGAGCACCCGGGCCGATGGTTCGGTGGGAGCGAGCGAAAACAGCGCTCCCACTCTGCCGATGCCGCTGGCGAAGAGCACTCGGCCCTGCTTCGTGTCGGCTACCTGCGGGGCCATGATCGACATTCCATAGGCGGGTTTGAGCGGCTGCGACCAGAGCAGCCTGCCGGTCGCCGGCTCGAGGCTGTTGAGGTTGTCGGCATCCCAGATCATCAGCTGGCGGACACCGGCACTCTCGATCAGCGTCGGCGGACAGTAGCCGCTTTCGCTCGCCGAGAGAGATCGCCAGAGCTCCTTCCCGGAGTCCTTGTCGAAGGCCACGGCCACGCTTCCTTCGCCTCCGACCAGACAGATCAGCTGCCTGCCATCGACGAGCGGGTGGCCGCAGAAGCCCCAGATCGGCGTCGGGGCGGCGTAGTCCTTCTTGAAGTCTTTCGCCCAGAGCAGGCGGCCTGTCAGCGCATCGAGGCAGGTGAGATTGCCCTCGGCACCGAGCACGTAGACCTTGCCGTCGGCGACGGTCGGGGTGCACCGCGGCCCGGACGCATAGGAGATCGCGTAGGGACAGTCGTATTCATGCTTCCAGAGCAGCCTGCCGCTGGCGGCATCGAGGCAGAGGATCCGCTCCCGGCCGGCCAGGAGCGTGCGGTCGTTGGGGGCGTTTGCAAGTTCGCCGGCGGTCCGGTCGTAGTCGGTGACATAGACCCGACCGTTGGCGATGGCCGGACCCGAGTAGCCCCCCTTCACCTCCACCCGCCAGTTCACGGGCAGGCCTTCCGCTGGGATCGCCTTGACGACCCCCGTCTCCCGCCAGACGCCGTCTCGTCGTGGCCCCATCCACTGCGGCCAGTCGTCGGCATGGGCGGGGGCTGCTGCGGCGACGGCCAGCAGGGTGCAGCAGCGGATCATTCCCGGCAGTCCAGAACGTCGCCGTAGGTTCGGTTTCATAGTGTCAGGTCTTACGGCCTGTCCGGGCCGGTTTCAAGCAGGGCTGGAAGCTGTCAGCGGGGGCAGATCGACCGAGACATCGAGTCCGGCGGGCCGCCAGTCGATCACTTCCATTTCAGCCGTCCGCCGGCCACGAAACTCATTGATCTTCGGCTTGAAGGCAACATGAAAAGGCTGGCCCGGCGCGGGCAGGTGGTCGAGCCACTCGGCACCGCCAAAGGCCACGCCGCGAATCTTTGCCCCGTGCTGCATGACGGTCATCGAGATGTGACGGCCGCCGCCCCCCATCGTCTTCGGTGGCTCGACCAGGGAAACCCCCGAGGCACAGAGCACTGGCCGCCGGTTGGCATGACCAAATGGGGCGAGGCGTTCCATCTGCGAGACCGTGTCGAGCGTCAGGCCGGCGAGCGTCGCCTCGCCGTCGATCGTGATCTGGGCCTGACGGAGCGACTCGGGCAGCCGGACGCCGACCTCGGCCAGGAACTGCTCCCGAAAAGCCTCGATCCTTCCATCCTCGATCCGCAGCCCTGCCGCAGCCGCATGTCCGCCGCAGGTCAGAAGGTGCGGACGGCAGGCGACGAGCGCCGCATGCACGTCGAAGCCCGGCACGCTCCGCACGCTGCCGATCGCCGGGCGCCCCTGGTGTTCATCCCGGGCGATCATCACCACGGGCCGGTGAAACCGCTCCGCCAGCCTGCCGGCGACGATCCCGATCACGCCGGCATGCCAGCCGCGATCGGCGAGGACGAGGGCGGGGTCTCGCTCCGGATCGAACTGGCCGAGGGCCTGTTTCGTGGCCGCCAGCTGGATGCTGCGTTCTTCCGTTTCCCGCCGGGCGTTGAGCTCGTGAATGTAGTTGGCGAGGCTGATCGAGCGGGCCACGTCGGAGGTCGTCAGGAGTTCGATGCCGCAGGCCGCCTGGCCCAGCCGACCGGCGGCGTTGAGCCGAGGGGCCAGTCGGAAGGCGACGTCCTCGCTCTCGAGCTGCGATTTGTCGTGGAGTTTGGCGAGTTCGAGGAGCCTTTCGATGCCCGCACCCCCCCGCTTTCGCAGGCATTCGAGGCCGTGCTTCACGTAGATCCTGTTTTCGTCGAGCAGCGGCACCACGTCGGCGACGGTGCCGAGCGCCGCGAAGCCGATTCCCTTGAGCAGCATCTCCCGCAGCCGCGGCGTCACCTGTCTGGCGCCGCTGGCCCGGGTGGCGATCGCCCAGGCCAGCTTGAAGGCCACGCCGGCACCGCAGAGTTCGCCGAAGGGGTAGCCGGCCCCCGGCAGCCGGGGATGGACGAGCACGTCGGCCTCCGGAAGCGCATCGCCAAACGAATGATGGTCGGTGATGATCAGTTCGACGCCCAGTTCCCGGGCCCGGCGGGCCTCGGCCAGGCTGGCGATTCCGCAGTCGACCGTGACGATCAGCTGCGTTCCCTTGGCGGCCAGCGACTCGATCGCGTCGCGGTTGAGGCCATAGCCCTCCTCGAAACGGTCCGGGACGTACCAGTCGGCCTGGGCGTCGATCGCCTCCAGGCAGCCCATCAGGATCGCGGTGGCGCACATCCCGTCGGCGTCGTAGTCGCCATAGATGGTGATCCTGCGGCCGGCCCGGGCCGCCGCCAGGATTCGATCGGCCGCCTCGGCCACACCCGGCAGAAGGTCGGGATCACGAAGATCGGCCATCGTACCGGAGAGAAAAGAGGTCACCGCGTCCGCGTCGGTCAGGCCTCGGGCCGCGAGCAACCTGGCGACGATCGGCGAGACCCCGTTGGATCGCTCGATCCCGCTCACCACGGCCTGATTGTGCGGCTGAATCTGCCAGCGTTTGGGCATCGCTCGCCTCCCTGCGGAAAACCGTCGCAGTATACGGCAGGCCGCGGTGCCGGGTTGCTATATTGCGGCCCTCGAAAAAGTCCCTTCTCCGGAGAGTTCGTCATGTCAATCGCAGACGTCGTCCTGCCGCAACTGCCGTCGAAACCCAGGCGGGAGACGGTGCCCAAGGACAAGGTGCTCTGCGAATTCTGCACCGCCAAGTGCTGCCGCTACTTCGCCCTGCCGCTCGAGACCCCGACCACCCGCGAGGAGTTTGAATACATCCGCTGGTTTCTGCTCCACGACCTGTCGAGCGTGTTCACAGAGGAAGGGGAGTGGTACGTCTGCGTGCACACGGTCTGCAAGCACCTTCAGGATGACCACCGCTGCGGCATCTACGAGACACGTCCGCAGATCTGCCGCGAATACACGACCAAGGACTGCGAATACGAGGACGACTGGGTCTACGACCAGTATTTCGAGACCGCAGAGCAGGTCGAGGAATACATGGACGCCGTGCTCGGCCCCGGCGGCAAGACGATCGGCGACGGCCGCAAGCGGAAGAACCTGCGGAAGTCGATCCGCAGCCCCAGGCCGGCCCTGCTGCCGATTCTCCCATGATCGAACCGCGCACGCTGAAGGGCTTCCGCGACCACCTGCCCGCCCAGGCGCTGGCCCGCGAGAAGATCCTCGATATCGCCAGGCGGGTCTATCGCTCCTACGGCTTCGCCCCGATCGACACGCCGGCACTCGAATACCTCGAGATCCTCACCGGCAAGGGGAGCGAGGAGACCGACAAGCAGCTCTACCGGTTCACCGATCACGGTGGCCGCGAGGTCGGGATGCGGTTTGACCTCACCGTGCCCTTCGCCCGGTTCTGCGCCCAGCACATCGCCACACTCGGCACGCCCTTCAAGCGGTATCACATGGCCCCGGTCTGGCGCGGGGAAAACACCCAGCGGGGCCGCTACCGAGAGTTCATGCAGTGCGACTTCGACACGATCGGCACGACGAGCCCGGTGGCCGATCTGGAGACGGTGCTGGTGGTCCATGACCTGCTGACCGCCATCGGCATCGAGCGATTCACGATTCGGATCAACGATCGCCGGCTGCTGGGAGGCGTGCTCGAATCGCTGGGCCTCGCCGACCGTTCGACCGACGTGCTGCGGTCGCTCGACAAGCTCGGCAAGGCGTCGCCCGCCGCGGTGGCCGCGGAACTGGTCGGCCATGGCATCGCGGCGGCGGCGGCCGACAGGCTTCTGGCGATGGCCTCGCTCTCGGGGCCGCCCGGAGACGTGCTCACCGCGGTCGAGCCGCTGGTCGTCGATTCCGAGTCGGGGCAGGCCGGCCTGGCCGCGTTGCGGACGCTCATCGACGGCACACGGCAGGCGGGGGTCGCGGAAGGAACGGTGGTCGTCGATCCATCGATCGCCCGCGGTCTCGACTACTACACAGGCATCGTGCTCGAGAGTTTTCTCGATGATCTGCCAACGCTCGGAAGCATCTGTTCGGGAGGCCGCTACGACAACCTCGCCGGGCTCTACACAAAGCAGCAGCTGCCAGGTGTCGGCGCCTCGCTGGGAATCGACCGCCTGCTCGCGGGGCTCGAGGAACTCGGCAGACTGGATGCGACCGAGACTCCCGCCGAGATGTTTCTCGTCTTCTTCGATGAGGCGCATCTGGCCGACTATCTGCGGATCGCGGCGGGCCTGCGGGCGGCCGGCATCGCCGTGGAATTCTTTCCCGAACCGCGGCGTGTTGGGCAGCAGCTCAAGGTGGCCGCCAAAAAGGGCGTTCCGGCCGCACTCGTGATCGGCAGTGACGAATTCGCTGCCGGCACGGCGCAGTTCAAGAATATGGCAGCCCAGACGAGCACGACCATCGACTGGCACGGCGACCTGCACGTCCTCGTCGACGCCGTGCATTCGCTGCTGGTGACGCGCAACCATCCGCCCGTCTGAGGCGCTGGCTTCAGGAAGCAGCCAGCCTTTTTTCGATTGCGGTGATCTCGGCCGCGACGGCGGCCGCGTCGGCGGGGCGATTGGCCTTGTCGTGGGCCAGCAGCCGCATCACAAGATCGGCCAGGGGCAGAGGCACCGTCGGCGCGACATCCCGCAGCGGGGTCGGCATGCCCCGGGAAATGGCCGCCAGCACCGCCACCATCGACTTGCCATCGAAGGGCAGCCGGGCCGAGAGCAGTTCGTAGAGGATGACGCCGAGGCCGAAGAGATCGCTCTTGGCGTCGATCTCCTGCTCGCCAATCCGCTCTGGCGACATGTAGGCCGGCGTTCCCACGACAGCCCCGTCCTGGGTGAGTTTCACCGCCTCCTCGGTCGCGTCGCGGGCGAGTCCGAAGTCGATGATCTTCACGACCCGGGAAGGACCGTCGAGGAAGATGTTGTCCGGCTTGATGTCGCGGTGCACGAGGCCGCGGCGGTGGGCAGCCGAGAGTCCGTCGGCGGTCTCCCGGCCGATTCGCAGAACCTCCGCCAGCGGCAGCGGCCCCTGATCGTCCCGGTATTCGGCCAGGGTGCAGCCGCTGAGTTGCTGCATCACGATGAATGGCAGGCCGTTCTCCTCGCCCACCTGATGGATCGCCATCACGTGGGGGTGCTCCACCGCGGCGGCCGCCCGCCCCTCGCGGATGAACCGCCGCCGCGCGGCCATATCCTGTGCCTTCGAGGGGTGAAGCACCTTGATCGCGACGTCGCGTCCGAGCCGTTCATCGCGGGCCATGTAGACCCGGCCCATGCCACCGTGGCCGATCAGTTTGAGAACCTGGTATCCGCCGATCGACCTGGGCTCCGCATGGCTGCCCTGCCCGACGCCGGCTGCCGACATCATGATGTCGCCCGTGTTCGATCCCCGAACGACCGTCGACGGGAAGACGAGGGTCTCCGACAGCGGCGACTGGGCTGCCTGGGTCTCGCCGTGCTGAACCTGCAGGACGAAGACACAGAAGGGGTCGTTGCGGTGCATGCACGACGTCTCCTCGATCGACACCGTCTCGCCGTAGTGCCTGGAGAGTCCGCGAATCAGGCCCATCGCCAGCGGGCAGAGTTGCCGACGGGAACTGTAGATCAGATGCAGTTCGTCCGTCGCCGGCCGCACCGTCTCGAGAACAGGTGGTGCCGCGCCGGGGTTTTGCGACCGCACCATCGCGTGGATGATCGACTCGGTGTTCTCGATCAGGTCGAGTGTCTTCCAGGAGGGGGAGATGTACTTGCCCGCCACCTTGACGAGGTGCGGGGCCAGGAATTCGCCAAACTGTTCGAGGATCCTCGGCAACGATTTCCCGGCGGACTGCGAGATCGACTCCAGCAGATGGACCGCATCGGCATCGGGGTAGACCCCCGACGGCAGATACTTCTCGGAACTTGTGGTGACCGTGGACCGCAGACGGCCCCAGGAGGTCGTGCTGGCGAACGCCTCTTCAGCAAACTTCTGGATGTAGAAGAAAATGATGCCGTGCACACCGCCACCGTGACGAGGATGGGCCTTGACCATTCGCCCACTGCAACTCTAGCAGCCGGCAATGCCGTGAAAAAAGCCCTTATTCTGCCAGTGGGGCAGGAGGGCCCGGCCGTCCCGCGGGGCAGTTCCGTTGCCGGTAGAGCAGGAGGCCGTGGGCTGCATGGTAGAGGCCGCCGCATTCGACGTCGACGTCCGCCGTCTGTTCGAGCAACGAGACCAATCGCTCCGCCGCACGTTCCACCCAGGGCTCGCGCAGCCGCTCATCGTCGAGGGCGGCCACGACCACCTCGAACAGATGCCCGGTTGCTGAGAGCCTGGCCATCACGTTGGCGGAGGTGCCGGGCCGGTCGAAGGAGTGGATCGAAAAGCTGCCATCGGGCTGCTGGAATCGGCGGGCCCGGTCGATGGCATCCTCGATCACCTCCGCGGCCGAGGCCCATCCGCCCGTCAGTCCATCCTCGCCCGAGGCGGCCCGCCTCGCATTGATCGCCGTCACCAGCCCAAACAGTCGATGGGCTCCGCCGCAGGCGCTCGTCGAAAGGTCGGCTGCGGCCTCCATCGCAACCACCCGCTCCGTCGTCCAGCGGGCTCCGTCAGCCGCGGTCCATGCGGCGTCCGGCGGCAGGTAGGTGGCGAGGGCCATCAGCGTCCAGGTCGCCTCCTGCCCTTCCCGAAGGTCGCTCTGTGCCTGATCGAGAAGATCACTGACGGTATACCAGCGGCCCGCGACGCGGATCGGGGTCTCGAGCGGGATGCCGCCGAGGCCGCACTGTGAAAGGTAGCCGAGCCACTGATCCGGGTGGCCCTGTCCGGTCGTGCTCCCCTCTTCGACGACGGCGAACAGCCCGTGCTCACCCGGCCGCAGCCTCCAGCCGGTCAGGCTGCCGCCATCGAGCAGGTAGTCGAGTGCGGGCACCACATCGGCCCCGTGCTGGATCTGAAAATCCCGCCCGAAGGCGAGGATGCCGTGAACCACCTGCCAGGCCCCGTGGACCGTGGTGTCGAGTCGCCGCCGGTCGCGGACGTGGGTGAGTGCCCGGTCGATTCGCTCGCAGAGCGCGGCTCGTGTGGCCGCGGTCGGGGCTGACGCAGCGGCGTCTGCGACCGGTCCCCGACAGCCAGAGCAGGGGCAGAACAGTGCCAAATGGACCAAGACTGCCGCAAACCGGCCGAGAATGACTGCACGAACCGGGTGGAGGGTATTTGCGTAGAACATGTTCTGGCTGGCGACGCCTGCCCCCGGACGGCGTCCGAAGGCAGACTGGTAGAATACCCAGAAGATTCCCCGGCCGCCGAAAGTACTGGAGTTTGAGCGACGATGCCCATGTTCTTCGACCCCAACTATTTTCTCGCCATCGCCCCCGCCATGCTGCTGGCGATGTGGGCCCAGTGGCGGGTCCAGTCGTCATTTCAGTCGGCGTCGAAGGAGCCAGCCCCGCTGACCGGTGCGGCCGCCGCACGACACATCCTCGATTCGGCCGGCGCGACCGATGTGGCGATCGAGCGGATTCCGGGCACGCTCAACGACCACTACGATCCCCAGGCGAAGGTGCTGCGGCTCTCCGACGCCGTCTACGGCGAGCGTTCGCTTGCTGCCGTCGGCATCGCAGCCCATGAGGCGGGACACGCCCTGCAGGATGCCCATGGATTTGCCTTGATGACAATTCGCAATGCGGCCGTCAGCATGGCCAACCTCGGCAGTGGGGTGGGAATGACGATGTTCATGATCGGCCTCGTGATGTCGATCAAGCCGCTCGCCTGGCTCGGCATCGCGCTGTTCGGTGCCACCGTCTTCTTCCAGCTTGTCAACCTGCCGGTCGAACTCGATGCCAGCAATCGGGCCAAGGCTCAGCTCGTGGGCCTCGGGATCGTGCCCTCTCACGAGATGTCCTCGGTGAACAGGGTTCTCAATGCCGCCGCCTGGACCTACGTGGCTGCGACCCTGCAGAGCATCCTCACGCTGCTCTACTACGCCAGCTATCTCAACGGTGGCAGCAGCGATTCCGACAACTGAGTGCACGGAAAATCTCGGCATCCTGCCGAATTTTCCTTGGCGACCTCCGGTCGCTGGTTCGCACCCGGCCCTCCGGGCCTGGCGCGGGGTGGCGGTGCTTGGCTATGACAGGCTTCCGCTGTCCGATGTGGGACAGGCTTCAGTCTGCCACCTGGGCGACTGCACGGAAAATCTCGGCATCCTGCCGAATTTTCCTTGGCGACCTCTGGTCGCTGGTTCGCACCCGGCCCTCCGGGCCTGGCGCGGGGTGGCGGTGCTTGGCTATGACAGGCTTCCGCTGTCTGATGTGGGACAGGCTTCAGTCTGCCACCTGGGC
>CAMDFJ010000105.1 GCA_945897435.1 Candidatus Kuenenia stuttgartensis
TCACCGGAGTTCTTTGAGCATGTTGCAGGCCTCCATCAGTGAACTGACGACGTTTCGCTGGGAACTCGCCGAGGAACTCGATCGTCTGGCCCACCACGGCTTCGACAGTCTCGCCATCTGGCGGACGAAACTCTCCGATCTCGGGGTCGAGCGGGCCTCAGGCCTGATTCGTCAGGCCGGCTTTCGTGTCTCCAGCCTGCAATGGATAGGCGGCTTCACGGGCAGTGACGGCCGATCCTACCGGGACAGTCTCGACGACGCCCTGGAGGCCGTCGACACGGCCGCGGAATTGGCCACCGATGTGCTCGTCGTCCATACCGGCGGCCGCGGCGGTCATACCCGGGCCCATGCCCACCGCCTGCTCGCGGACGCACTCGATGTGCTCGCCCCCGAGGCCCTTGCCAGAGGTGTCACACTGGCCGTGAAGCCGATGCATCCCGGAGCCTGCGAAGGCTGCGGGTTCCTGACAAATCTCGCAGATGCGGCGGCCTGGGTGCGGCGGTTCGACCACCCTGCCGTGCGGCTGGCGATCGACCTCTGGCAGTTCGGCCACGAGCCCGGCACTCTCGATCTCCTGCCCGATCTGGCAGCCCTGACGGCGGTCGTGCAGGTGGCCGACTCGAACGGCCACCCCGACGCCGACCGCGAGCGTCTGCCACCCGGAATGGGTTCGATGCGGCTCGAGGGCATGATCGCCAGCCTCTTCGAAAACGGCTACACGGGCGACGTCGAGTTTGAACTCGTCGGCGAGGCCGTGGCGACGCTCGGATATGACGCCGCGGTTCACCAGGCCCGCGTGGTCTCCGATGCATGGGGCCGGATGGAGTGCTTCTCGCACCTTCTCAGGTCCTGACGATGTCCTGACAAGCGTCGTTCCGGCTCAGGGCTTCGGGAGCCGCAGGCTCCAGGCCTCGATCCAGTCGGTCTCGACAGGCTCCATCTCGAAGTCCTCCCGGAGCCGGCGATCGAAGTCGTCCATGTGGGCGGCGCCGTAGAAAATCGCGATCCGCCCGCGGCCGCGGGCGATCTGTTCTTCGAGGACGTCGATGGCCGCGGCGTTCCGGTCGGTGATCAGCGACGATCCCTTCTCGCCGCCAAACGCGGACGTCAACAGGTCCATGTCGGTGAACTGCTCGGCCATCACCCGCCGCAGCCGGATTTCCCGATCGGAGCCGAAGAGGATCGAAAACAGGTCGCCAAACCCCACATCCTGACCAGATCGTCCAGCCTCCTTCTCCGATCGTGCGGCTCCCTCGCGCATCAGTTTCAGAAACATCGACCACCAGGATTCGCCCCGCTTCGCCATCGCCGCATCGAACTCCGCCGGGGAGAGGTCGGCATGGACGAAATTCCGGGCCGTGTAGTCGATCTGCTCGAGCTGGAACTCGAGCCCGAGCATTTTCGTCAGCCCCTGCTGGGCCGAGCCGATCGCCCCGGCGGGCTTGCGGCCCGGCTTCGGCACGCGGGCGTTCTCCGGGGCGACCAGTTCGTAGAGGACCGCGTCGTAGCCGCGAAACAGCCGGTCGAGCGTGTCGTAGTAGGCCCGGCTGCCGAGGTGCACGGCACCGACGAGATCCACCTCCACCGGCCTTCGGCCGGCCCTGGCTGCCGACTCGGCCGATTCCCGGTAGCGGACGATCGAGGTGTCGAGCGATACGGGCTCGCCGCCCGCATCGCGTGAGAGCCTGAGAAACTCGACCCGTTCGGCGACCTCAGCCGCGATCGCCGCGGGGCCGCATGCCAGGGCGGCAAGGCAGGCAAGGGCGGTCGTCCAGGTCGTTCCGGGGCGGGCTGGATCGGGGCGGGGCATGAATTGTCTCCCTCTGGGCGCAATTGGGGCATCGCTGGGGCATCGTTCCGGACCGGGCTGGCAGGGCGGACGCCTCTGCGCAGGATACCCGAGTCATCCCAGCCCGCCAGTTTTTTCCGAAATCGATCGGAAAGGCCCCCGATTCGGAACAGTCTGCCAAGTTTCGTCAACTGGATCGAGCCGCACGACCGATACGAGACGAGCAATCCGCACGTGCGGAAAACAGGCTCCTGCTCCCCAGGACTCAAGTGATGGCTACGACCAAGCGATTCGGGCGGCTCGGAAGAACGATCCTCATGCTGGCCGCCTCCACGGCGGCTTCCATGACGTCAGTGCTGACCGCGCGGGCTGGCGACTGGATGCCGCTCCTGCCGGACCAGGACTTTTACGACTTCCAGCTCTTCGCCCCTCCCGATCTCCAGGAGTACGAGATCTACCCCGAGGCGAGCGAGGGGATCTTCTTCAACTACGACCGGCTCTACTGGGGCATCACACCGCCGCGGGTGACCGGGGTTGCCGAGACACCGACCGGCGGCTATCTGATCCCGACCGATCCGATCTCGCCGCAGGCGATCGTGCAGCTGAACAACGGCGGCATCCAGGCCGGCGCCGCCGCCACTCCGCCCACAGGAAGCGTGATCGGCGGCATCTTCATCTACGGAGCCGATCCGCTGCGACTCGACCTCAATACGAGCTGGATGCGGACGGGCATGTCCTGGGGCAATCGCTATGAGGGCGGCTGGATCTACGACGGCCGGGGCCTGCAGGTCGGCTACTTCAATACCGGCGTCCAGAGCCAGAGCTTCCAGACAAACAGCGAATTCGCCGCCTCGTCACCGACCCAGATCTTCACCCAGACGACGACGGCCGGAGGTGGAGGTACGGGCACTGCCGTGACCAACAGTTTCCCGCTCACGACCACGACGATCACGTCGAACAGCCCGCCGCCGGATCACGTGATCGCCCAGAAGCTGACGCAGACCAACAACATCGAGATCACGAGCGGTGCCGTGGCGGCGATGGTTCGTCGCGAACTCGGCCGCCGTGGCAGCGGCAGCACGGCCCGGTTCGCGATCGGCCCCCGCTACCTCCAGTTCGCGGAGAGCTACAAGATCGGCTACGAGAGCAATCAATACTCGTTCAACCAGGGACCGACGGGGGGGAATTCCGGTACGGGCGTGAACATCTCGACCCCCGGTGGAACGGCGGGTGGCGGTGGCGGGACCGGTGGGACCGGTGGGACCGGTGGGACCGGTGGGACCGGTGGGACCAACAACGCCATTGGCGGCGCCGCAAACACCACTCTCAGCCAGACTTCGGCAGGTGACGTGATCGGGATCGGCGGTGTCGACACGCTGACCGGTCTTGGAGCGAGCACGCCGCTCCAGGTCGGGGCCTGGGAGACGAACACCTACAACAATATGGTCGGCCCGGAGTTCGGCCTGCTGCTCGAGAGCAACACCGGACGCTGGACGTTCTCCAGCGAGTTCAAGTTCACGGCGGCGATGAACTGGCAGAACAACCTCTATCGCGGGGCGAACTTCCCCGATTCGATCGGGGCCGACTACCTGCGGGCCACGTTCAATCCGTCGGTCACCCAGAGTGCGAACGGCGCGCTCAACGACACCGTTCCGATCACGCCTCCGCCGCTGTTCCTGCAGATCTACGGTGTCGGCCAGCAGAATGCGACCAACTCCGCCAAGCACGAGTTCGTCTTCTCCCCGATCGGCGAATGGCGGTTCGGTGCCCAGTTCAAGGTCAGCCAGGCGATCCTGCTGCGGGCCGGCTACACCGGCATGTGGCTCGGTGGCATCGCCCGGGCCTCGTCGAGCACGGCCTACACGAGCGTCGCGAAGCCGACAAAGTATGCCGAACCGGTCGATCCCTCGCAGCCGGCGAGCACCACCAATCCCTGGGTCGTGAAGACGACGGGCGTGGGGGATCCGACATCGGCCTACTTCCGCCCGAATCCGGTCTACAACCGGATCGGTGCCACGCCCAGCGTGGGCAACGAGTATGTCTTCACCAACGGCGTCGACTTCGGCGTCGAGGTCAAGTATTGAGCGGGCCTACCCGGGATCGAGCCAGTCGGCGGTAGCCCCGCGGATCGCGGCCAGTTTCTCGAGCCGGCTGGCGAGCGGTCGCCAGAGAGGCGAGTCGGCGACGGGGATGATCTCGCGGGGAAGCGTGATCGGCTGGCAGGCCTCGTCGACATGGACGAATCCAAGCAGGCCGTCCATCCACGGAATCCCCTGGCCCTCGAGTGGCATCCCGACGACGCCGACCACCAGATGGCATTGCTTCACCTGAAGGACCGTTCCCCGGATCTCGACGAGCCGGCCCACGGGGACGGCCCGCCGGCACTCGATCGTGAGCACCCGCCGGAGCATCATGTTGGCCTCAGGCCCCACGGCCCGGCAGGCGGTCGCATAGGCCGCCTCGAGGGCGAACCGCAGCAGGCTGCCCGCATAGAGCGTGCCATGGTGATTGGCGTCGGCGGGCAGGACGAGCCGGTGGCTCGTGGTCTGGTTGTCGGTCTCGGGCTCGGCGGACATGCCGCCGTTTATAGTCGCCGCCGACGGTTTAGGCGACGCCCGCGGGGCGGCGGGCCGCCTGCGGATCGATCGCCGCCAATTCCTCGCGCATCGCCCCGATCGTCCGCCGGATCTGGTCCGGCGTGTGCCGCGAGGTGATGAAGAACCGCAGCCGTGCCGCCCGTTCCTCGACCGCCGGATAGAGGATCGGCTGGACATTGATGCCGCGGGCGAACAGGGCACGGGACAGTTTCAGGCTGTTGATCGAGTTGCCGAGGATCACCGGCACGATCGCCGAGCCGCCCGACGGACCGGTGTCGAGCCCGGCCTCGCGGGCCAGCTGGAGAAAGAGCCGGGCGTTGGCATGCAGCTTCGCCACCCGCTCCGGTTCGCGGTCGAGCAGTCGCAGGGCGCCCAGGGCCGCGCCTGCCGCGGCAGGTGGCAGGCCGACCGAATAGACGAACCCCGGCACGGTGTATTTCAGCCAGCGGACCAGCGTCTTCGAGCCGGCGATGTAGCCGCCGCAGCTGCCGAACGCCTTCGAGAGGGTGCCCATCCAGAGATCGACGTCGTCCGCCCGAACCCCGAAGTGTTCGCCGATGCCCCGGCCCCGCGGGCCCATCACGCCGATCGAATGGGCCTCGTCCACCATCAGCAGCGCCTTGTGTCGCTTGGCGAGGGTCACGAACCGAGGCAGGTCGGAGAAATCCCCGTCCATGCTGTAGATTCCCTCGATCAGCAGGAGCACCCGGCGATACTGGCTGCGAACCTGGGCGAGCAGTTTCTCGGCCGCCTCGAAATCGTTGTGCGGGAACGGCCGGCGGCGGGCGCCCGAGAGCACGGCCCCCTGCAGCAGGCTGTTGTGGGCGAGCGCATCGTGCAGCACGAGGTCGCCGGGGCCGACGACGTGGCCGATCACCGTCTCGTTGGTGGCATGGCCGCCGACGAAGGTGATCGCGTCCTCCGTGCCGACGAAGCGGGCGATCTCGCGTTCCAATTCCTGGTGGATCACCTTCTCACCCGAGACGAGACGGCTGGCCGAAACGCTCGTGCCGTAGCGATCGAGGGCCGCCTTGGCGGCGAGCGTCACCTCCGGCTCTCCCGACATGCCGAGGTAGTTGTAGGTGGCCCAGCTGACCATCTCGCGGCCGCCGACCTGGGTGCGGTCGTTGGTCAGCCCCTCGTGGAGGGTGAAGTAGGGATTCTGCAGGCCCGCATCCCGGACCATGGCGAAGTTCTGCTCCAGCGCCCGAACCTCGGGAAACTGTTCGATCCGGTAGGTGTCGTCGGCCACGTCCGTCGCCTGGGTCGTCACCTCGACCGGCCGTCGCCCCTCCATCGGCATGTGGTCGAGGATGGCCTCCGTGACCTCGCGGCAGGTCTCGATCTGCGGCAGCACCTGCTCGGGGAAACGGCCGCCGAAGGTCTCCTCCAGGCTGGCGACGATCTCCATCCGTTCGAGCGAATCGAGCCCGAGTTCGACGATGTTGCTGTCGAGGGTGAGGCTGCCTGCACGTTCCTTGGCGATCCGGCGGACGTGGTCGAATACGGCCTCGACGACGTCGCTCGGCAGGTCCCGATCCGGCCGCTGCCCCCGAGACGCCTCTCCGACCGGCCGCAGCCGGGCCAGTCGCGGTGGGTCGCCTGCCGTCCGGGCTGGTGCCGCGACTGCCTCTGCCTTTCCGCCGCCCTGCTGCATCCAGCCGACATGCTGCTCGACGACATCGAGCGTGCCCTCGAGAAACTGACGCCTGCATGCATGCCGCTGGATCTTGCCGCTCGATGTCTTGGCGATGCTGTTTGGCCGCACCATCACGATCGCCTCGAGAGCCACTTCGTGCTCGATCGCCAACGCCTTGCGGATCGCGTCGAACGAGGCGGCGATCTCGCCCGAGTCGCGCTGGCCGCGTTCCAGTTCGGCCACGACGACGACCCGCTCCCGGCCGTCGACATCGACGGAAAACGCGGCCACAGATCCGGCCCGCACCAATGGGCTGGCGGCCTCGACGGTGTGTTCGATGTCCTGGGGATAGTGGTTGCGGCCGCGGACGATGATCAGGTCCTTGAGTCGCCCGGTGACAAACAGCTCGCCATTGTCGAAGAAGCCGAGGTCGCCCGTCCGCAGGTAGGGGCCGGGGTTGGGCTGCCACTTCTTGACCGACTGTGTCCGGGACTGCGAGTCGGGGGCCGCGAGCATCGCCTGGAACGTTTCCTTGCTGGCGTCGGGCCGGTTCCAGTAGCCCTGGGCGACGCTCGGCCCGCTGACCCAGATCTCTCCGACGCGACCGGGCGGGAGGGCCTGGCAGGTCTGGGGATCGACGATCCGCACGTCCTGTCCGTCGAGTTCGCGGCCGCTGCCGACCAGTCGTCTGGTTCCGGGATTGAAGCCGGTTCGCGAGGCGGCCAGGCCCCCCTCGAGCGACGTCGAATCGAAGGCCCGGATCACCGGCGGCTCGAACTTCATCCCGCCGGTCACCATCAGCGTGCTCTCGGCCAGCCCGTAGCAGGGGAAGAACGCCTCACGGCGGAAGCCGCAGGGGGCGAAGGCCTCGCAGAAGGCGTCGATCGTCTCGGGACGAACAGGCTCGGCCCCGTTGAAGGCCAGCGACCAGCTCGAAAGATCGAGCGTGGCCCGTTGCTCGGGCGTGATCTTGCGGACGCAGAGCTCGTAGGAAAAATTCGGGCCGCCGCTGATCGTGGCCCGGTACTTCGAGATCGCCTGCAGCCAGCGGAGCGGCTTCTGCAGGAAGGCGACCGGCGACATGATGACGTTGAACTTGCCGCCGTAGAGCGGCACGAGGATTCCGCCGATCAGCCCCATGTCGTGGAAGCTCGGCAGCCAGAAGACGCCCGACTGGCTGCGGGTGATCTCGAAGGCCTGCATGATCCGCAGCGAGTTGTGGAGCAGGTTTTCGTGCGACAGCATCACCCCCTTCGGCGTGCCGGTCGAGCCGCTGGTGTATTGCAGGAAGGCGAGCGTCCGGCCGTCGATCCGCGGGCGTTCCCAGCGGTCGGCCCAGTCGGTTTCGAGCTCGCTGTCCACCTTCCAGAGCAGTTTCTCCAGGCTCGGTGCCGCCGCCCGGAGGACGTCGAAACGGTCGAGCACATCCCGCGTGGTGAGAGCCACCGAGGCATTGGCGTCGGCTGCGATCGCCTCGATCCGTTCCACGGAGCGATTTTTGCGGGGCGGGTAGGCGGGCACGGCCACCGCGCCACCGTAGAGGCAGCCGAGGAAGGCCGCGATGAAATCGAGCCCCGAAGGATAGAGCAGCAGCACCCGCTTGCCGGCCATCCCCGAGGCCATCAGCCAGGCCCCGACCGTCCGCGCCCGGCGGTCGAGTTCGGCGTAGGTGATGTTCAGTTCCTCGTGCTCGCCGTCGACGAGGAACGTGAAGGCACGGTCATTGGGACGATATGCCGCCCGCTGACGGAGCAGGTCGACGATCGTTTCCGCGATCGAGTTCTCGGTGTAGGGATTCGGAATCACTGCTTCGAGAGTCTCCACCTCCACCCAGATCGGCTTCCCCGTGGGAGGCCGGCGACCGCAACCTCAAGGAATTCGGCCGTTGCACGGGGGCCTGACCACATTCTAGGTCTCTGCACCCGACAACCGGAAGTTTCGGCCCCGCCGACGGTTCGGAATTGTCCGCAGGGCGACCTTGCCGATTGTGACGGCTCAGAAAGAGGCCACGTCAGTCCCCGGGGCTCGGCCTCCAGGTCTTGGCCCCCGGGGCTTGGCCTCAGTCCGGGGCTGCGTCAGGCCCAGGTCCGGCCGCTGGCGTGTTCGGCACGGGGCGGGAAGTTGCCAAGCAGGCCTCCGATCACGTCCCAGCGGTCGCGGCGGCGGACCTCGATGTCGCCCTGCTCGTTGACCCGCACCAGGCAGGTGTCGGTCAGGCCGGCCTGCTGGAGTTCGTCCGGGGAGACCTCGTCGGCCTCGAGCATGCTCATCAGAGTCCGGCCGGTCATTTCGATGAATCTCACGGCGTTGCTCCTCGGGATCAAACTGTTGAATCAGTCGGGGAATCAGTCGGCGGATGGTCGCCGGAGGTTCTGGCAATCCCCTCGGCGAAGAGGCGTTCGAGCTTCACGAATTCGTCAGGTGGGATGTCCTCGGCACGAGTGTCCGCGTCGAACCCCATCCGGTCGAAGACGACGTCCACGATCTGCTTTGCGGAATCCTTTTCAACCCGGGAATCCCCGGCGACCGCAGACTCCTTGCTGCGACCGCCGGCAGGCGATTCTCGTCGCCCGGAGGCCATCCGCACAAGCACTCCGCGGAGCAGTTTTCGGCGATGGCAGAAGACGTCCCGGACGAAGTCGTGAAACCGGCCCAGATCGGCGATCGCCGCCCGTCGCTGAGGCTCGAGTTCGAGCCGAACGATCGCCGAATCGACCTTGGGCCGGGGCCAGAAGACGCTCGGCGGCAGAATCCGGACGATCTCCGAACGGCACTGGGCCCCGATCCAGACCGAGAGGGCATTGTAGGAGTGCGAGCCCGCCGCCGAAGTCATCCGCTCCCCCATCTCCCGCTGCACCGTCACCGTCGCCGAGTCGAAGGGTCGGGGGCGGACCAGGAGGTTTGAGATCACAGGCGTCGCCACGCAATAGGGAAGGTTGGCCACCAGCAGCAGCCGTCCGCCCCGCGAAAGGGCGGCGTCGAGGGCCTCCAGCACGGCCGGCGCGAAGCGGTGCTTCGAGGCCAGCACGTCTCCCTCGACGAGCGTCAGGTTGTCGCAGTCGATGAGTCGATCGCGGGCGAGCTGTGCCAGTCGGGAGTCGACCTCGCAACTGACGACCTCGCGGGCCGAGCGGGCCAGTCGCTCCGTGAGGCCGCCCGTGCCGGTGCCCACCTCGAGGACGACGTCGTCGCCGCGGACATCTGCCGAACGCTCCAGGAGGTCGAGCAGGTTGAGA
>CAMDFJ010000106.1 GCA_945897435.1 Candidatus Kuenenia stuttgartensis
TTCGCGTCGATCGTGAAGCCGACCTGCTTGAAGAGCGTCTT
Organism: Candidatus Kuenenia stuttgartensis; assembly: GCA_945897435.1. Classification (GTDB taxonomy): domain Bacteria; phylum Planctomycetota; class Planctomycetia; order Pirellulales; family UBA1268; genus RGVT01. The sequence goes on from CAMDFJ010000106.1 coordinate 42, forward strand.
GAGATAGGCCGTGGTCTGGCGGGCCGGCGGCGGCATGGCGCCCTGCGGCGGGTCGGGCATTCGGTTCATGATGCCGCCCCGCGGGCCTCGAGCCAGCGGGCCACGTACTTGAAGACGAGGTCCGTTTCGAGATTCACGGCGTCGCCCACGGCCAGGTCGCCGAGCGTGGTGCAGGCCAGGGTGTGCGGGATCAGCGCCACGCCGAACGAGGTCGGGTCGACGTCGACCACCGTCAGGCTGACGCCGTCGATCGCCACGGAGCCCTTCGAGGCCATCTGGGCGAGGAGGTTCCTCGGGGCGGTGAACCGGCAGCTGACCCAGTCTCCCTCCTCGATTCTCGACTCGAGCACGCCGATGCCGTCGACATGCCCCGTCACCAGATGGCCACCGAGCCTGTCGGTCGGCCTCATCGACCGCTCGAGGTTGACCGGCTCGCCCGCACGTCGCCGGCCGAGCGTCGTACGGGCGAGGGTTTCGGGGCCGAGTTCGAATTCGAGCCTCGGGCCGTCGAGCCGCACGATCGACAGGCAGCAGCCGCTCGTGCAGATGCTGTCTCCGATCCGGGCGTCGGCGGCGATTCCTTCGGCCTCGATGGCGAGCCGCATGCCGGGGGGCTCCGGCGTCGCGGCGACGACCCGGCCGAGCGTTTCAACGAGTCCGGTGAACATGCCCGAAGAATAGTCGAACAGACCCCCGAATCCCATCGGTCCCCATTCCCGACTTGCGTGGTTTGGCGCCGCTGCCACAATTGCGGCCGGTTTCTTCCCACCGCCCCGCCATCCCACCCTCCACGAGGCACAGTCACCCATGTCCACGATCGTCGACATTCACGCCCGCCAGATTCTCGACAGCCGCGGCAATCCCACGATCGAGGTCGACGTCAGCCTCGCCGACGGTGCCTTCGGCCGGGCCGCGGTGCCGAGCGGCGCGAGCACGGGCGCCCACGAGGCCTGGGAGAAGCGTGACGGCGACAAGGCCTTCTATCTGGGCAAGGGGGTGCTCGAGGCGGTCGAGAACGTCAACACCCGGATCGCCGAGGAACTGGAGGGCTGCGATGCCCTCGACCAGACGCTCGTCGACGAGCGGATGCTGGAGCTCGACGGCACCCCGAACAAGAAGAACCTCGGAGCCAACTCGATCCTCGGTGTCTCGATGGCCGTGGCCCACGCCGCCGCGGAGCACTGCGGCATGCCCCTCTACCGCTATCTCGGCGGTGCGACCGCCCGACTGCTTCCGGCGCCGATGATGAACATCATCAACGGCGGTGCCCACGCCGACAACCCGCTCGACGTGCAGGAGTTCATGGTGATGCCGCTCGGCTTCGACAGCTTCGAGGACGCCCTGCGGGCCGGTGTCGAGACGTTCCACGCCCTGAAAAAAGTTCTCAAGGACAAGAAGCTGGCCACGGGTGTCGGCGATGAAGGCGGCTTCGCCCCGCACATCGGCACCTGCGCCGAGGCCCTCGAGGTGATCCTCGCGGCGATCTCCAACGCCGGCTACAAGGCTGGCGAGCAGATGGGCATCGCCCTCGACGTCGCGGCGACCGAATTCTACGACTCGAAGAGCGGAACCTACGCGATCGAGGGCAAGTCGCTCGACTCGGCCGGCATGGTCGACTTCCTTGCCGGTCTGGCCGGCCGCTATCCGATCATGTCGATCGAGGACGGCTGTGCGGAGGACGACTGGAAGGGCTGGAAGCTGATCAGCGACAGGCTCGGCCAGAAGGTGCAGCTCGTCGGTGACGACCTCTTCGTGACCAACGTCGAGCGGCTCGGCCGCGGCATCGCCGAGGGGATCGCCAACAGCATCCTCGTGAAGGTCAACCAGATCGGAACGCTCACCGAAACCATCGCCGCCGTGTCGCTCGCCCACCGCTCGGGCTACACCTCGATCTCCAGCCACCGCAGCGGCGAGACCGAGGACGCCACCATCGCCGACCTCGCCGTCGGTCTCTCGACCGGCCAGATCAAGACCGGCTCGGCCTCGCGGAGCGATCGGATCGCGAAGTACAACCAGCTGCTGCGGATCTCGGAGTCGCTCGGCGACGGTGCGATCTACGCCGGCCGCGACGTCCAGGCCCGCTGGCCTGGCGTGTCCTGACAAAAGGCCCGTCGCCCCGGCGGCTGTCGTCTGCCGGCGACGGGGCGGTAGGATTCGGGTGTGGAAGAATATCGCGATCCCTACCGCATCAGCGACAGCCCCTGGTTTTGGGCGTTTACCTTCGCGCTCGTGTCGCTCGTCGGAATCGGGCTGATCGCGCCCAAGTTCGACGTCCGCCAGCGGCAGATCGAGGGACGTTTTCTGGGCAGGCAGAAGGCGGCCGAGGAACGGGCCCGACGGGCGGCCGGTCTGCCAGCGGTCGATCTGGCGAAGGAGGCGGTCGATCGCGAGGCGGCAGCGCCGAAGCGGATCGTGCCGCTCTGGACGCTGGCCACGCTGGCGGCCGCGGCGGCTGCCGGATCGGCGATCATGCTCCGCCGCGAGATGCTCGCAGCCACTACCCGATGATGCTGCGACGCCTGGAGACGTAGTCCCAGACGACGAACCGATCGAGGTCCTTGCCGGCGGTGAAAAACACCCGTCCCTTGGCCGTCTCGGCGAGCCGGTAGGCAAACTGGATGTCCTCCCGCGACTGCGACCAGCCGGAGAGCAGGAACAGGTTGACGGTGATCCCCTCGCGGCGACAGGCCTCGGCCTCGCGGATCGTCGCCTCCTCCGTCCGCGGGTGGGGCGGATAGAGCAGAAACAGCTGGCTTCCCTCGAAGTGGGCCGTCGGCAGGCCGTCGGTGATCAGGATCACCTGTTTGTTGGGCGTGTCCTGCCTGGCGAGGTGCTGTCGTGAGAGCTGCAGGGCGTGCTGGATGTTGGTGAAGTGTGGCGGCACGTCGCTCTCGGAGATGTTCGGGTCGCTCATGTCGGCCCGCAGGCGGACGACCGAATCGAAGACCGTCACCGGCTTGGGCAGGAACGTCGTCAGCTCGCCGGCGGGCCTCAGCCTGGCGAACGAATACATCTCGATGAACTGGAGGAAATCGCCGGGATACTCCCGCTGGACGAGGCCCTGCAACGCCAGCGCCATCCGTTTCACGTTGATGTACAGGCCGCCGTAGCGCATCGAGCCGCTCATGTCGAGAACGACCGTGGTGGCGCATCGGGGCGTGTTTCGGGTCGTGTGGACGAGGATGTCGCGGGGATCGAGCCGCAGCGGTCCGGCGTCGCCGGCCCGCCGCAGGAGCGCATTCACGAGCGTTCCGGGAATGTCCATCTGGGCCACCGAATCGCCGAATTCGTAGGCTCGCGTGGGCACCATCTCGACCGCGCCGTCGCCCGTCACCTGCACCTGATGCCTTCCGGTACGGGAGGGATCGAGCGACGAAAATATCTGTTCCAGCAGTTTTCCCTGGAACAGCCGCAAGGCCTGTGGCGTGAGCTGATACCCCTTCTTCGTCTTCTCGAGGCCCTGCTGGGCGGCCATCTGCTCGACCATGTCCCGCAGCTGCTCGCGGAGCCTCGAGAGCTCGTCGAGCTCGGCCGACTCGACGAACTGTCCGAGGGCCTCCATGTCGATCAGGCCGATCCGGGCATTTTTTTTCGCCTCCTCGACCTGCCGGAGCAGTTCCTCGATCAGTTCGAGCTCCTCCTTGATCTCGATCGCCTCGGCCACAGAGAGCCGCTCGCGGCCCGTGAACGTCCATCTGGCCGCCAGTTCGTCCACCAGATAGACGTCGCCGAGCCTGTCGATCACGGTCATCAGCTGGCCGCCGAACCGACCCGCGTCCTGCTCCTGCCCGTACCAGATCCGTTCCAGTTGCCGGAGCTGCTCCTCGCGGACCGCCTTGTGGAAGGCGTCGCGATGCTTCGCCGGCGGCTGGGCACGCTGGGCCGCCTCGTTCAATGCCCTGCGGGCCCGCTTCCGCACAGAATCGGTCTCGTGGCGTTCGAGGATCGCGCGGCGGCGTTCCTCCAGCCGTTTTCGGATCGAATCCAGAGACGGCCCCAGCCCCGCGATCTGACTGGGGTCGAGGATCATCGCCTCGGCGAGTTGTTCCTCGGTGAGGTCGTCGATGCTGCCGAACTCGAGCAGCTGTTCCATCGCCGGAGTGACGAGATCAGCGGCAGGGGGGCGGGGGGGCGGAATCCGGCCCGGATCGTACTTTTGATAGGTGTGGACGATTCCGCCGAGGGTGTCGCGGGAGGGCATTGGGGCACCGGATCATCGGCGAGCGACTCGGCGCTCAGCGAAAGCCTTTCGTGTCGTAGATCGTATGGCCATGCTGCTGCAGGCGGGAGATCCGTTCCGTGGCATACAGTCCGGCGAGGATGAACTCGATGCAGCTCGCCCGGATCGCGGGGTCGCGGGAGGCGTTCACCTCGAAGGCCTTTTCCCAGACGGCCGGCACCTCGGCCAGGATTCCCTCGTAGGCCGCCGATGGCACCCCGTCGCCGACCTCGACCTTGACGCCCTCGCCAAACACCTTGGCGATCTCGTCGAGGCCGTGCCGCTCCACGTATTCCTCGAACACCGTCCCGATCGCCTCGGCCACGACCGCGTCGAGCACCTGCCTCTCGCCCATCTGGTGGCTGCCCATGAGGTCGAGTTCGAGCTTGCCGAGGCTCGATGCGTAGAGGTGGCCGAGGTCGCTGATCCGCGGCACTGCCGGCCTCTCGCCGAGGCGGACGGCCCGCTGCCGTGCGCTGGCCACGGCCGTTCTCAGGTTGGCGATCGAGAACCGGGCGCTCACTCCCGACTGTTGGTCGATGAACTTGCTCTTCCGGGCCGAGATCGTGATCTGCTCGAGGATCTCCCGCATGAAGTAGGGCAGAACGACCGGCCATTCGCCCCCCATCTCGATGCCCGCCTCCTGTTCGGCGACCCGCACGCCGAGGTCCCGCTCCCGCGGATAGTGCGTGTGGATCACCGCCCCGATCCTGTCCTTGAGCTGCGGGATCACCTTGCCGGAGCGGTTGTAGGTCGCCGGGTTGGCCGAGAAGAGGAGCATCACGTCGATGTCGAACTTGACGGGATAGCCGCGGATCTGGACGTCGCGCTCCTCGAGGATGTTGAACATCCCCACCTGCACCAGTTCGTCGAGTTCCGGCAGTTCGTTCATCGCGAAAATCCCGCGGTGCATCCGGGGGATGAGTCCGAAGTGGAGCGACTCCTCGCTCGCCATGCTCGTGCCGCCGGCCAGTTTTCCGGGGTCGATCTCGCCGATGATGTCGGCGAACTTGGTTCCCGGGGCGAGCCGCTCGGCGTAGCGTTCCTCCCGCGGCCACCAGGCGATCGGCACCGCGGCGGGATCGCGGTCGGCGACGAGACGCCTGCCGGCCCGGCTGATCGGCTGGTAGGGATCGTCGTGAAATGGGATCGCCGGGTCGTCGAGGTAGGGGAGGTGTTCGTCGAGAAACCGGGCGAGCAGCCGCATCAGCCGGCTCTTGGCCTGTCCCTTCTCCCCGAGAAACAGCATGTCGTGGCCGGCGAGCAGGGCGATGTTGATCTCCGGGATCACCGTGTCGTCATAGCCCACGATTCCTGGAAAGAGTTCGCCACCCTCGGCCAGAAGCCGCAGGAAATTTCCGCGAACCTCGTCCTTGACGGTCCGGCTTCGCCAGCCGCTGGCGCGGAGTTCGGCGAGGTTCTTGGGCAGATCGACCGGCGGAGGGGACGGCATCGGGGGCTCCTTGGTGACTCCCCGATTGTAGTCGCGCCGCGGTTCCTACCCCACCGGCAGCCGGATCGTGATCGCCGTCCCCTTGCCAGGGGCGCTCTCGACGCGGATCCGGCCCTTGTGCGCCTCGACGATCTCGCGGCAGGCCGAGAGGCCGAGCCCGCTGCCCCCCTTGCCGGTTTCATCGGGACCCGACTTGGTGGAGAAGTGGGGCTCGAACATCCGCCGCATCACCTCGGGCGTCATCCCGCAGCCGGTGTCGCGGACCGTCAGGTCGACCGTGCCGAGCAGCGGATCCTGTGAGATTCGCAGGATCAGGCGTCCTCCGCCGGGCATCGCCTGCCGGGCGTTGACGAGAAGATTGAGCAGCACCTGCTGGATCTGGCTCGGATTCGCCGAAACCCTCGGCACGGGGGCGAACTCCCGCTCCACCTGAACCCGATACTTCGACATCTCCCGCTCCAGCAGGACGAGCGCGTCCTCGATGAGCAGTTCGAGATTGGTCGGTTCGACCCGAGTCGCCGACGAACGCGACATTCCGAGCACGCTGGCGGTGATCTTCGCCGCTCTCGTCCCTGCCGAGAGGATCCGCTCCAGGGCCTTGTCGCGGGTCGGGGCGTCGCGGTGCCGCAGTCCCAGTTTTGCGTAATTGAGGATCGTGGTCAGGGCGTTGTTGAACTCGTGGGTCGTCGTGCCGAGCAGTTCCCCGAGCGAGGCCGCCTTCTGGGCCTCGAGCAGTTGCCGACGCAGGGCCGCGATCTCGGCCGCATGCCGCAGCCGGCCGACCTCCAGCTGATGGCGGAGGTTGTCGGCCTCGGCAGAGCCCGGAGTACCTGCCGGGCGTGAAGGGGAGAGCTGTGGCCGCGGGGGCAGAGTCGCCGCGACCGGTAGGTTTGCCCTACACGGCCCGTCGCCGCCGCTGGAACGATCTGCCCCATCCATACGCTGTCAGCTCCGCCAAATCCTTGTCCGACAAACACTTGTGATCCATTCAGGGATATCGTCCCCGGCCTGGCTTGGACTATAAATGTGGTCGACGCGAGCCTTTTCGGCCGCTCGACCGTTTCATTTCAGCAGAAACCTGTGCCGACGGGCGTATCCTGAAGGGATGGCGGCGTCGGTGCCGGCGCTGCCTACCCCGTATCAAAGGTGACCAGTGACATCGATTCGATCGACGAACCGACCCGGGGCTCGGTCGCGGCCGGCCTTCACGCTGGTCGAACTGCTGGTCGTGATCGCGATCATCGGCGTGCTCGTCGGCCTGCTGCTCCCGGCCGTCCAGAACGCCCGCGAGGCGGCCCGACGGATGTCCTGCAAGGGAAACCTCAAGCAGATCGGGATCGCCTTTCAGATGTTTCTCGACAAGAAGACCCGGGGCCGGTTTCCGGTCGCCGCGGTCCTGCCGAGCCAGGAACTCTGGAACTACACGCCCGGAACCCGGCCGATCAGGCCCAGCATCGCCAGCGTTCTCGGCGACTACACCGAAAACAACCGGCAGGTCTTCCGCTGCCCCTCCGACACCGCCTATTTCGTCCGCAGCGGCACGAAGGCGGAGGAGATCAAGGCGCAGTACGAGTCGCTGCCGACCGCGGAAAGACCGGCGGAATACGCGGGACTCGCCTACGAGGGAACGAGCTATGAATATCCCGCCCTGCGTCTGGTCAACGAGACCGCCACGCCCCCCGTCGGCAAGACCCGCGAGGAAGCCCTCACGTCGCGGCGGCTCGGCAGCAACATGGCGACCTCGAAGCTCTGGGTGCTGTTTGAATTTGCCCCGTTTCATGCGACCGGCATGGCGGCGCTCTTTGGCGCCGACGTGACCGATACCAATCAGGTCGAGAGTGATCCAAATTGGACCGTCCCCGAAGGGGCCCGCAACTTTCTCTACTTCGACGGCCATGTCGAAAACCTGTGATGAGGTGAAGGATGAGCTCTGCGACATTTCGATCGACCGGCTATTCGGCACAGGCCGATGATGCTGCGACGCCAGCCTGGCAGAAATGGCTGGCGGCGCTGGCCTTGCTCGCGCTGATCTCGTTTCTCGTTGCCTGGATGCTGGGCTATATCCGATTCACGACCGATCCCCGGATCCTCGAGGTCCGCAAGATGCAGGAGGACGTGCAGCAGAAATACATGTCCAACGGCGGGCCCTCGACGCCCACGGAGGCGACCGAGATGGTGGCCGCCATGGGGCAGATCCGGGAGAAGATCCAGAGCCTGCCCTCCGACCTCCGGCCGCAGGTGGAGCGTCGTGGCGGGAACATGTTTCGCAACTCGATGCGAGCCCGGATCGACTCCTATTTTGCGGCGCCGCCCGAGAAGCGGCAGGCCGAACTCGATCGCCAGATCCGCCAGGAGGAGATGATGCGGAAGGCCATGGAGAGCGGAGGCATGAACGGCATGTTCGGCGGTGGGCCTCCCGGCGGTGGGCCTCCGGGTGGAGGTGGGCCGGGCAGCGGGCAGGGCGGCGGCAAAACTGGTGGACCGGGCGGGCAGGCCGGCAACGGTCAGGGTGGCCGGCCCCGCACCGAAGAGGATCGCAACCGCTGGCGAAAAAACATCATCGACAGCACCACGCCCGACCAGCGGGCCCGCTACGCCGAGTATCGCCGGGCGATGGAAGTTCGGCGGTCCCAGCTCGGCATGGAACCGCGGGGCCCGAGGTAGCGGATACCCGATGCAGGACACGCTCGGACTGTTTGAGGAGTCGCTGCAACTGGCCCGCGACCTCGGCTACCGCGTTCGCGAGGAACCGCTCGGCGAACTTCCCGGAGGAACCTGTTCCGTGGACGGCGTACCACAGATTCTCTTGAATCTCGAACACCCCCCCGCCCGTCGGCTCGACGAACTCCTCCGCTCGCTGGTGGCCGACCCGAGAACTGCGGAGCAGCCGATGAGCCGGCTGCTGAAGGGAAGACTCAACCAGGCAGCGGGCTCGTAAGCCCCCCGGCCATCCGGGCAATCCGGGTCGCCCGACGTCCGCTGCCCGATGTGGGACAGGCTTCAGCCTGTCATGGATGCTTC
>CAMDFJ010000107.1 GCA_945897435.1 Candidatus Kuenenia stuttgartensis
CGCCGGCTCGTCCTCCAGCTTCTGCATGAAGTGGCAATGCCAGTGCAGCCGCGACTGCACGCCCTTGAGACTCCGCTGCCAGGCCTTGCACTCTGCCTTCTCACGCGGGCTGACGGCCGTGGCGAGAGCGGCCTGCACGTCGAGCCGCCGAGCCTCAGTCGCCTGCCAGACCCGCCGCATCGAGATCGCGCCAAACGCGAGTGCGGGGCTCAATCGGGAGCAGCTCGTCGCCGCAGACACCGGGCTACTGATGCCACCGGAATAGCGGCAGCCGCGCAGCGTGAGAAAATCTTCGAGCACCTCGCTTGCCGCCCGTTCGCCACCTCGCTGCCGGTCTTTCGTGTCGGCCGGCAGGCCGAGCTCGCGGCACCCGAGAATGCCGAGTGAGCCGAGCCGCTCGACGACCTCGCCCCCGCCGCGTCCGGTGCTGCGCGGCACGGTGGCGCACGCGGCCGTCATGCGTTTTTCCCAGAGCCGGTTCCACCCGTTTCGCGTTGCGAGCCTCCGCACCACACCGGTCTGAGGCACCTCGAGCAACTCGATGCCGGCCGTCCGAGCCCAGCGTCTGACACGCCTGTCGCGGGCATAGGTCACGCCCGTGCCTGTCTCCTCATGGGCCACGAGCAGGCGAAAGCCTGTCTCGTTTCGCAGGTGTTCGAGGCTCGCCACCGCCTCGCCCCGCCGCGTGACCAGCCGGATGGTCTTTTGGCGGAGGGCGGCCTCGAGGTCCGCGAGGCATTCAGCCTGAAACGCCGTGTGGCTCGAATCCCATTCGGGCTGCCCGAGCACCTCCGGCTCGTAAACAAACACGGCAAAAACGGCGCCGCCCCGGGCCCTGGCCACCGCCTCCGCGAGCGCGGCGTGATCGTCCACGCGGAGATCACGCTTGAGCCAGACACAGACGGGATGGCATGAGTCGCGCATGAAAATCACATCCTATTCACGCAGGACTCTGGCCCGGCGGAAGCAACCCGGCAGCAGTCTCGGACTCGAAAAACCAATACGCCCGGCTGGACTCGAACCAGCGTAGTGTTTCAGGCGTCGCGATCCCTTCGGGCCTCGCTCCGCAGGCAAATGATCCCAACCAATACGCCCGGCTGGACTCGAACCAGCGACCCTGGGATTAGAAATCCCATGCTCTATCCAACTGAGCTACGGGCGCATCTCTCGGAGTATTTTTACCACGCTGGCGGGGGAAGCGGAAAAGGGGCCGGCCTCAGACCTGTTCAACCGGGCAACTTGTGCCGCGGGTCTTCTCGGCTGAGGAAACATTCCGTCCACGGAATGTTTCCCGCGTACTCCGTGTGAATGGATTGCGTGAACGGGCGATGGCCGCGAATCTATGGGCTCGGTTTTCAGGTTCTGCCAGCAGACTTCTAGGATCTTCAGATGCTCAATCGCAGCGGCCTGATCGTTCGTCCGAAGAAGCCGTTCTGCGACTGGGTGCGTGCGGTCGATGACGACGATGCTCCCGAAGTGACTCTCGATCAGATGGGCGCGAAGCTCTATCTCGTGCCGGACTACGAAGACCCCGAGGACGCGGAGAAGATCCTGAAGAAGGTCTGCGAGGAGATTTTCTGCCGGGAACTGGAGGGCTGGTACACCGACGAAGAGGTCTGGCCCAAGGACCGAAGCCTGAAGATGTTCAAGCAGTGGTTCGACGTCCAGCACTTTGAAATTGTTGAAGACGTCGGCAGGGGGCCCATCGAGAATGACGAGGGGCCGGAGGAGAGGCACCGGTTCCAGCCGTCGCCTCCACCGCGCAGACCGCCGCCGAAGAGAAAGCCGCGGAGTTGACCTTCAACGCACGCCCGGCTGCTCGGGAGTCCGTGGGGACGGTGCTGGAGGTCGGGGTTTCTGCGGCAGATATTCAATTCGGCGGCGATCAGGCCGCTGAGAAGGGGATTCATCACCCGCTTTGTAATCGCCTGCCATGCCGTCTTGGCTGACGTCTCAGTGGCAGGTTCTCGTTCATGGCCATTCGGGTTGCAGGGAGTTACACTTTTCGCACGTACTGACCCACCAGACTGGAGCCACTCATGACCGCCGACCACGCCGACACCAAGCCCGAAGCCACCAGGCCTGCCGCGGAGAAGAAGCCCGCCCCGAGTGCCAAGAAGATGGCGGCAGCTGGGCAGAGAAACAAATCGGCTGCCAGGTCGGCGAAGAAACCCCCGAAGAGGCGGGCCGGCGGAAAACCGGTGGAAGAGATCACGAGCAAGGCAGACCTGATTCGGAAGGTCGCGGGGATCATCAAGGCGAAGGGGGAAAAGCCCCGGCCAAACGAGATCGTGAAGATTCTCAAGGAAGAGGGGGTCACGGTCGCCGCAGCACAGGTTTCGATGACCCTCAAGGCGGCAGGCTACCGTCCGCTTCGGAAGCGTCGGAAGGGGAAGAGTACGGCCGACGGGGTTTCGTCGAAGAAGGCTCCGGGTACTGTCCGCGGCAGCCAGATTTCGATCGACGATCTTCTGGCGGCCAAGAGTGTCTCGGGTGCCTTCGGCGGCACCGACAAGGCGATCGCGGCCCTGCAGGCCCTCAAGCAGCTCGAACGCTGAGGGCGATCTTGCGGCGTGCGGGGAAGCAAAGGTTCTGGTCTCCCAGGTACGGTCCACCTCCCCGCCAACCGTGAACGGATATTCCGATGCCGTCCCGATTCTGGTTTTTTGCCCTGCTCTCTCTCCTGATCGGCATCGCGGTTTTGTTTGCGAAGCCGACCGGCCGAAAGCAGAAGTCGTCGGTGCCGTGGCGAGGTCAGGTCAAGCCGCCGCCACCGCCGCCTTGAACAGGCGAAGATCTGCCACCGGAAATCTCAGGCCAGCCATCGAGGCTGCCTGCTAGAGGAGTTTCGGATCGCTCGAACGACCATCCGTCAGACCCGGGCCGCCAGTTGCAGCTTGTCTGCCCGGGGCAGACTCTTGATGGCCGCCTCCCGCCTGAGCGCGAGAGACTTTGTCGGTTGGGGTTCGACATAGACCAGCGTCACCGGAAGCCGGCTCCGTGTGTAACGGGATGCCTTGCCGGCGGCATGGGCCTCGAGCCGCTTCGGAAGGTCGTTCGTGATGCCCGTGTAGAGCGAGCCATCCCGACACTGCAGCAGGTAGACGAGCCAGTCCGATTCTGCCGCAGGCCGAGCAGGCGAGGAGGCCGGCTCGAAGCGAATGCAGTGCCATGCACCGCTCGTCGTGCGGATCACGGCCGATTCCCCGAGTCGTGAACGCAAGAGGCTGGAAAATCGATCGACCACCTTGTCGATCTCCCCGGTCAAAATACCGGAGAGCATCAGGCAACCCCCGGCTGCATCAGCTGCCGGTCCGCGAACCCGGCTGCAGAGGTCTTCGGCATGGTCGAGCAGGACGGGAGCGACGATGTTTGCGACAACGATGTCGTAGCCAGCAGTGTCGACCGGCGTGTTCCGTAAAACCGTCACCTGCTCGGCGACGCCATTCCGCTCGGCATTGGCCCTGATGGCGGCGTGCACCAGGGGATCGATCTCGACTGACAGCACCGCACGGGCTCCGAGCAGGGCGGCCGCGATCCCGAGAATGCCTGAGCCGCTGCCGAAGTCGAGTAGGCGATCGATCGGGCGGCTGTTCTGCATCCTCTCCGCCAGTCCTTTCAGACAGAGCTGCGTCGTGTCGTGGAGGCCGGTGCCGAATCCTGCGCCGGGATCGATGAAGATCATGGTGCCATCGGCGCTGGTGCTGGCTGTCCCCGGCTCCCAGGCCGGGAGGATCCTGCCAAAGCCTGGCACCTCGATCGGGCCGAAGGCACGCTTCCAGTCGTCGGGAGCGACGCGGGGCTGCCGGCGGACACTCAGCACCCGGCAGCCGGCGAGGCCTCTGAGCTGGGCTGCCGCGGTCTCGGCGGCAGATTCGCCGAGAAACCAGCAGGTCACGGCCGCTGACTCGAGACTTCCCACCCAGTCCCGATCGGCCGGGGCCGCGGCTGCGTCGATCAGGAGGGCGGATTGGGTCAGCCCGAGCGCGGCGGCCTCGCTCGTCGAGATCGCCCCCTCGTCGATGCCCGCCAGGCCATCACCGCCATGCTGTTCCCAGAGCCATTCGAAGAAACCGTCGCGGTCGAGAGGCTCACCCGTCGGAGACTCGATCATCGAACCGAGCGAAAGTTCGACTCCCCAGACGTCTGCGGCCGAAGCATCCGAATCTGATTCCGCCATTGATCGCCGCCGAATGAAACCGCCGTCGCAGCCGGCTACAGCAGGCCTTCCGCCGCCATCGCCTCGTAGTCGGCCGCGGTCGGCTTGGCCATCGTGCCAAAGATGAGGTCGCCGACCGGGATTGCCACGTTGAAGTTTTTGTTCGGGTAGCGATGGTGAAGGTAGTGATGCCGTGCCAGCCGCTTGTATCCCGGCCAGTTTGCAAAGAAGCGACCCTCGGGCTTGTGCATCTCCATGTGGATCTGGTTCCACATCAGGTGGTGCAGGCAGACGACCACCGGAAACATGATCGCTCCGATGACGGAAAACGGCGCGAGCAGGATCGTCACCGGGAGCGACTCGATCAATCCCTCGCGGAGGTTGAGCCGGATTCCCTTGTCTTCTCCGTGCGGCACCGGCTCGTCGGCAAAAGATTCCCGATACTGACGGTGGTGGAGGAGGGCGTGGCTGTCGAAGATCTTCTTCCGGGCCCTCAGGTCGCGGAGCCAGTAGAAGGTCGGCTTGCGGTGCATGAGCTTGGCGTGGATCTGATGCTCGATCAGCGACATCAGCACCGCCATCACGATGAACCAGGCCACGATCTGAAGCAACAACATCATCGTCATCGGCCACCTCTCCAGCACGGGGGTGGGAGCCGTCGCTCCCGTTCGATCGAACTCACAACGCTTCTGCGGAGTGCGACCCCGTCGCTATGTCCGTGCCGGCCATGCTGACCATGAACGCTCGATCCGCAGTCCGGCGACCCAGACGGTAGCAGGATGGCTGGACTGGGTCTGTAGGGAAATTCGCGGGAAAGACGGCGGTCGGAGGGGTTGCCGAAGGGGAAACCAGCCGCCGGTACTTCCCGCCGGCGGGCATCCGTGCGACGCTCTCCCCCGACCTTTCAGCGGCCGACGACTCGCCCCCTCAACCTGAAATCCAGAAGGATCGCCCGATGCAGGCCCCCAGGCACGATCCCTCCGCCATCTATCGCTATCGCGATTCGATCGCTGCGGCCGACAGTCTCTGTGCCGCGATCATCGATCTCGATCTGTTCACACTGCTCGACCGCGAACCGATGACGCTCTCCGCGCTCTGCGGGCGGCTCGGCATCCACCCCCGGCCGACCGACGTGATGCTGACCCTGTTCACCGCCAACCAGTTTCTGGCCCGGGATGCCGAGGGCAGGTTTCAGGCCACGCCGATGGCCCGGGAGTTTCTCGTCGCAGGCAGCCCGTTCGATGCCCGTGCCTACTACAGAAGCATGGCGGAGAGGCCCGGCGTGGCCGACTGGATCAGGGTGCTACGGACGGGAAAGCCCGCCAACTGGCCGGGAGAGGAGGGGGAGGCCGATTGGCATGCCGCGATGCGAACCGAGGCCTTCGCCGAATCGTTCACGGCGGCGATGGACTGCCGCGGAAGGGTGCTGGCAGCCGCCTTGGCGGCGGCCCTCGACCTCCGTCAGGCCAGTCGCCTGCTCGACATCGGCGGCGGCTCGGGCGTGTATTCGATCGGCTGCATCGAGGCTGCTCCGCAACTGCGGGCCACTGTCATCGAGGCGGCCCCGGTCGATGCGATCGCCCGCCGCACCATCGCCGCGGCGGGGTGTGCCGACCGAATTGCCGTCGTCACGGCCGACATGTTCGCCGACCCCTGGCCCGAGGCTCACGATCTGCACCTGTTCTCGAACGTGCTCCACGACTGGGACGAGCCGCAGTGCCGGGAACTCCTCGCAAAGAGCGTCGGCTGCCTGCCTCCGGGCGGACGGATCGTCATCCACGACATGCTGCTCGATGACGACAAGGCCGGGCCGCTCTGGGCGGCGGAGTATTCGGTGCTGCTGGCCGGCGTCACCCAGGGCAGGCTCTATGCCGCGAGGGAAATCGCAGGCTGGATCGGGGATCACGGGCTCGCGATCACCAGATCCTGTCCGACGGCGCTCGGCCGTGGGCTGATCGAGATCCGACGGACCGGCTGAGAGACCGTCGGACGAGGATTTTTCCGAGGCTTCTCAGACGGGTCGTTCTTCCCGGCGCAGCCAACGGCCTGCGGCGACGAACATCGCGGCACTCGAGAGCAGGTTGATCCCGACGAAAACTCCCAGCAGGACTCCGGCAGCGGCCGGCCGGCTCGTGAGAAGGATGGTTCCCAGAAGGCCGGTGACGAGGCCGTCGCAGAGCAGCCATCCCCAGGGGAAATCGGACCGGATCGAGAATGCCGCCGTCAGCTTCGCGGCCGCCTCGAAGAGGAGCATGATCGCCAGGAAGATCACGAGTGCCTCGATGCCCGCCTTCGGGAGGACGAGCATCCCGGTGCCGGCCGCGATCGAGAGGGCTCCGCAGACCAGCGTCAGCCAGAAACCCCGCCAGCTGTAGGCCCCGGCCGTCATGGCCAGCTGCGAGACTCCGGCGGCGATCAACGAAACCCCGCAGAAGACGTCGACCACGGCCGATGCCGTCCAGGGTGCGGCCAACGCCAGAAAGCCGAGGGCTGCCAGCACGCCCCCGACCACAAAACTCCAGGTCGAAACCCTCCCCTGCAGCAGGCTCTCGTCGTCGTTCAGGGGTGGCACGGTGTCTCTCCTTCGCGGGGGGCTGCGAACGGTTTTCGGAGGTTTTCCGAAAAACCCACGGACTCGAATCTCTCGCCCGCGGTAGCGAGTCTACGCAGCCAAGTTGCCGGGCAGCAAACGACCCACGGGCCGAGTCGAGGAAGGGAATGCCACGTCGGACTGCAGTTTGACCCCGTTGATGGGCGGGTGCTAGGGTCGTTTTCTATGGTTTCCAACAGCGGGTCGTCCGACCGTTCCGCCGCGGCCGCAAGAGCGGCCGATTCCGATGCGACGGTGATCTCGACACGGGCTCTCGCCGGCACGGCCTCGATGGCCGAACTCGGCCGCACGCTCGAGGGCCGTCGGCTCGGGGCCTACGTACTCGAGCAGTTTGTCGGCGGCGGCGGCATGGGCGCGGTCTTTCGGGCCGTCGACACCACGCTCGACCGGGTCGTGGCCGTCAAGGTGCTCGCCCATCAGCAGTCGAACGACGAGGAGATGCTGCGGCGGTTCCGCAACGAGGCCCAGTCGGCGGCCCGGCTCGACCATGAAAACATCGGTCGGGTCTACGCGGTCGGTGCCGACGATGGCTGGCACTTCATCGTCTTCGAGTTCATCGAGGGGACGAATCTGCGGGATGTCGTCAGCGAGGGAGGAGTTTTCAGCCTCGCCCGCACGATCAATGTCGCCATCCAGATCGCCGATGCTCTCGAGCACGCTTCCGAGCGAAGCGTGGTTCACCGCGACATCAAACCCTCGAACATCATCATCACGCCCGCGGGACGGGCACGGCTCGTCGACATGGGACTTGCCCGACTGCATCAGGTCGCCGGCGAGAACGACCTGACTGTCAGCGGGATGACGCTGGGCACGTTTGACTACATCTCGCCGGAGCAGGCCCGCGATCCGAGGCTGGCGGACGTGCGGAGCGATCTCTATTCGCTCGGCTGTACGATCTTCTACATGCTGGTTGGAAGGGCGCCATTCGCCGATGGCACGATGGTTCAGAAACTGCTCAAGCACCAGCAGTCGGCGCCGCCGGCGATCGATCAGCTGCGGCCCGACGTGCCGCGTCGATTCGCCGCGGTGCTCGAGCGGCTGATGGCCAAGGATCCGGAGGATCGTCCACAGCGGCCGGCGGAACTGATCGCCGAACTGCTCGAGATCGCCGACGAGGAGGGAATCGAGGTCGCCCTCTCGAGTCCGGCGACGATGGCCGCGGTCGAGGCGGTCGCAGAATCGCCGTCGGAGGAGCCCGCTCTGTCGTGGTTGCCCTGGCTTCTGCCGCTGCTGGTTCTGGCGGCCGTTGTGGGCGGACTGACACGACTGCCATGGCTGCCTGCGGGCTCGCAGGAGCCTGCACCGCGGCCGCCCTTGCGAGAGTCGATTGCGGATCTGGAGGGAACGAACCGGGAGCCGAGCCTGCCCTGGAGAGTCGTCGATGTGCCAGCGGGCGACCGGGAAACAGCCACCGTCGGGGCGGCTCTGCGGCAGGCCGCGGACGGGGACGTGATCGAACTCGCCTACGATGGCTTCCGCGACGAACTCCCAATCAGCATCGAGGGCCGCAGGCTGCGGATTCGTTCCGCCACAGGGCATGCCCCCGGCATCCGCTTCGGGGTCGCCCCACCCGACACAGATCCTGCCCCTCCGGCAATCAGCGATCTGCCCAGATCCCCGACCGCCACCCGCCCGGTGTCCGGCTGGACGATCCGTTCCGGCGGCCTTGTGATCGAGGGCGTACGGCTGCGGATCGCGCCACCCATGGTGGGTCAGCAGCCCGGCTTCGCTGGGTTTGTTCTCGGTGATGGCGCCGTGCTGGCGTGTGATGCCGTCGCCATCGAGTTTCCCTCACTGCGGGACGGTTCCGCCGAGTCTGTCGACCCGGCATCCCAGGCCGAGTCGCCGGCGGTGTTCGTGCGGATGGGAATGGCGGCCGACTCCGAGCCCACGACGCCCGGGCGGGACTGCGCCGCAGACGTGCGGATCAGCCGGTCCTCATTGACAGGAGATGGCGT
>CAMDFJ010000108.1 GCA_945897435.1 Candidatus Kuenenia stuttgartensis
GGGCGTCGGGGTGGGCGTCGGGGTGGGCGTCGGGGTGGGCGCGACCGTGTCATCGTCCACGATCGTGCCGGTGGCGGCCGCCTTGGTGAGCGTGGCATTCGTCGGGCTGCTGAGGATCAGCGAAAGGGTTTCGCTCGACTCGGCCGTGGTATCGCGGCTGACGAGCACCGTCACCAGTTTCTGGGTTTCGCCGGGGGCGAACGTGAGCGTGCCGGAGGCGGCCGCATAGTCGCTGCCGGCGACCGCAGTGCCATTGGCCGTGGCATATTGGACCGTCACCGGTTGCGTGCTCGCGGCCGAGAGTGAGACGGTGAAACTGGCAGGCGTGGTCGTGACCGCACTGCCCGTTCCCGACACCGCCGGGAACTGGAACTGGACGGCCTTGAGGGGATCGACCTTGGCCGTGTTCACCGTCCTCCAGTCGTCGGCGAGGATGCCGCCGGTGTCGCCGGAGTTGGGATTCCAGGACCAGTAGGTCCAGCTGATCCCCTGCTGACCCGCGGCCAGATCGGTCGTGCCGTTGCCGTCGAGATCGCCCTTGAGATAGTTCACCATCTTGGAATACCAGGCCTGGTCGCTGGCCGTGGCGAGGTTGCTGCCAAACTCGCCGAGCAGGACCGGCGCGGTGCCGGTGCGGAAGAGATAGCCCCAGTTCTTGTCCCAGATACCGGGCAGGTTGTTGGGGTAGCTCGGATCGCTGAAGTATTTCTGCTGGTAGACGCTGGCCGGGTAGTCGTGGGCCGAATAGACGAGCCGCCCGGCCGTGTTCAGCCTTACCGGATACGTCCCGGCATTCGAGAGATTGCCGCCCCACCAGTAGCTGCCGGAGGAGGCGGTCTCGATCCCCTCCACGATCACGAGCAGGTTGGGATTGGCGGCGAGCACGGCGTTGCCAGCCCGTTCGGCGGCCAGCCGCCAGTCGTTGACGCCGCCGTCGCCCCAGGTGGCGGGGCCGTGCGGCTCATTGTGGAGATCGATACCGATCACGGTCGAGTTGCCCGCATAGCGGGTGGCCAGCATCGAGAGGTTGCTGATCCACTTGCTCTCGGGGTACGCGGCCGTGTACCAGAGGCCGGAGGCATTGGCGCTGTTGCCGGCCTCGGAGCGGTGGTGGTCGAGGAAGATCTTGAGCCCGATCTGGCCGGCGTAGGCCACGATCTTGTCGATGATCTGCAGGCCGCTCTGCCCCTGCAGGTCGGCGTTCTTGGAGAAATCGATGCTGTTGGGAGTGCTCCCGGCATCGAAGAGCTGGTCGCTGTAGGGGAGGCGGATCGTGTTGAACCCGAGCGACTTCATCTGATCCATCATCTCTTTGTAGCCACGGGACCAGATGCCGTGCGGGGCGAAGTTGCTCGTCTCGAGGCCGAACCAGTTGACGCCGGCGATCCGCACCGCGTTGTTGTTGGCGTCGAGAATCTGGCTGCCCGAGGTGTGGAGATAGCCGCTCGCAAGGGCGGTCTGGGGATTGCCCTCGGTGATCGAGAGATCGCCGACCGTGATGCCGGGGATGGTGGCCACCGGAGCGGTGCCACCTGTCGCGCCTGAGATCAGCGGATCGCTACCGTAGTCGCCCCAGACCGTGCTGAAGCCCCCGGCGGACATCGCCGGGATTCCCGTGTGGAAGTTGGAAAGCTGCCCGGCGGGGCCGGGGTTGTCGCGGTTGATCGACCACATGGAGAGCATCCCCAGCCCCTTGGCCCGGGCGAATGCCTCGAGCCGGTCGGCGTCGGCGAGGGTGAAGACCTCCGATCGAACGTCGTTGACGCCGAGCATCGGGGTCACGCCCAGCTGGTTCCAGCCGAAGGTCTGGCCCCGGCTGGTGAACAGGCTCGTCATCTGGGCGAAGGTTGCGTTGGCCGCGTCGATGGCATACTCGCCCATCGACTTGAGCTGCGGTGGAGCGGCGCTGTCGCCGTAGTCCATCGCCATCACGTTGACACCGTCGATCTTCACGCCGGCCACGAGCGCGGCCTGCACGACGTTCACGCCGTCCTGCGTGAGGCCCTGGGGCAGCACCGGCAGGGTGAACCAGACGCCGAGCCCCGGACGGGTCTTCTGCACCAGCGCGATGGCTTCCATCTGGAGCCTGATCGTCTGGGTTTCGGCAACGGCGGCCCCCTCGATGTCGAAGTCGAGCTTGGTGAGTTTCAGGGTGTCGACCATCTCGCCGTAGGCCGTCGCCAGCGCCTGGGCACCCAGCCCACGCCGGGCGTATGACTGGGCCAGGCTCAGCCCCGCGGCACCGCCGAGCGAGACCATCACATCACCGCCGGCCGCCCGCAGTGCATTGATCTCAGCCTGGATCGCCATCGCCTGTTCGTTCATGCTGTCGAGCGTGAGCACGTCGTACCCAGCCCAGCCCAGTTTGCCGCTCGGCGTGGCCTGCATGAAACCGAGCGTGAGCAGTCCCACACCATACTGCCGGGCGAGGCCGTCGAGGTCGGGCACCGGATACTGCCCCATGTCGACGTAGGGGGCGAAGAACTGCTCCTTCCAGAGATCCGCGCCGGGGGTGACCGGGGGCGTGGGAGTTGGGGTCGGCGTGGGGGTGGGGGTCGGAGTCGGCATGGGCATCGTGCCGTGATCATGGCCACCGGGCTGGGTCTGGCCGATCGATGTCTGGTAGCCGTCGGTGACCTGGCCTGCCGGAGCGGTCGGCGTCAGCAGCGTTGTCCGGCTGACGAGCGTGAAGTGCTCGGCGGGGTGGTTGAACGGCACCTCCAGCTGGTCCTCCACGATCTGGTCGTGATGGAATTCGACGTTCCCCGGCACGAGCTGGGCCTTGGTCACGCCGACGAGCAGGATGCTCTGGTTGGTGGGCAGGACGGAGATCGAGAGGCCCTCGGCGGTGTCTGTCACCGAGAGCCGCTCGCGGGTGCCGAAGTAGAGGAAGCTGAGCTTCATCGTGGCTGGATTGAAGCCCTCGATCCGCTGCCGGACCCCATATTCGTGCGACCGCACGTAGACCGTGCTGGCTTCCCGGGGGCCGATGCCCTGCTCCCAGGAGACGACGCCGCCGATGTCCTGACGCAGGTGCTCGTTCTGGACGACGCCGAAGTTGGCCATCGTGAGATCGCGATAGCTGATGCCGCGCAGCACCTGGAACTCGGGCGTCGATGCCCACGGATTGACGATCGCCACCTCGCCGGTCTCCGTCTTGGCGATGATCAGGTTGTGGACCGACACGTCGGCGAAGTCGAGGCGGTCGCGGGAGGGATCAAATCCCACGATGTCGGCGGCCGCCGGGTTGACGAGGAACACACGGCCCGTGGTGCCATCGATAGGGGTTGGTGTGGGAGTGGGAGTGGGAGTCGGAGTGGGCGTCGGCGTCGGCGTCGGCGTCGGCATCGGCGTGGGCGTGGGCGTCGGCGTGGGCGTGGGCGTCGGAGTGGCCGCCCCGCTGCCGACGAGCGTGATGTTGCGGAGCACAGCCGCGTTGCCGCCGGGGGTGGCGGTGAAGCCGAAGGTGGTCGAGCCACCGGCCGCGAGCGAGCCGTTCCAGGCCTCGTTACGAACGGTGTAGCGGCTGCCCGACCGACTCGCGATCACCCCATTCCAAAGCGTGGTGATCTGGCCGTCGAAGTCGAACTCGACCGTCCAGCTGCCATAGGCGGCGCCGGTCGTGTTGCGAACGGTCACATCGCCGTTGAAGCCGCTGCCCCAGTCGCTCGTCACCGCAAGCTGAACTGCCGAGGTTGGCGTTGGGGCAGGAGTTGGCGTGGGGGCGGGCGGAGTTATAGGTGCTGGAGCGGGCGCGGGAGTCGGGGTCGGGGTCGGGGCGGTGACGGGAGCAGGATCGTTGTTGAGGATCGTGACGGTGCCGCTTCGGTCGGCGATCGTTGCCCGCGTCGGCGACGAGAGGTTGATCGAGAAGGTCTCGTTCGGCTCGTAGGCGCGGTCTCCCTTGATCGCGATCAGCACCTGCCTGGTGGTCGTCCCGGCGGCAAACGAGACGCTGCCGGCCCTTGCCACGAAGTCGCTGCCGGCCGTGGCGGTGCCGTCAGCCGTTGCGAACCGCAGGCTCACCGTGTTCGACGCGGGCTGCGAGAGCCGCAGGGTGATGGCCGCGTTTTTGGTGCCGGCGTCACCTTCGGTGATCGTGACGTCGTCGATCGAGATCGACGGCGGAGTGACGGCCATCATCGACCGCGGCTCGAGGGTTTCTGACGACAGGCTGTGGCCGGTCTTTTTGAGGGCGGCCGCCACCCGTCGCTGGAAGCCGCGGCGAAGCTGCCGCGAGGAGAAGCGAAACCGGTCGAGGTTGAAGAGGTCGCTGCCGGTGCTGCCATTCATGGGATGTCTCCTTCGCGTTCTGCGGTTGCCCCCGCCGCTCCAATCTGTACGGCTCGGAGAGGAACGCCGGACAGCGGTGCGATTCGCGAAGGGTCCACGGCTGCCGCCCCAGCGACAGAGGGGGAGCGGGTTTCATCCGGGAAAAACGGGGGTCGCCACTGGCGGCGTTCATCCGCTGTTCATCGTCGATTCAGATGGCGTACATGCCCGAAGAACATGTCGGTCGAAAAAAAATCTCGCCGGCGACTGGACACTTGGTAGGCCTGGAGCGGCTGCCGGTTCAGGAGGCGTCTTCGACGATCTCGGCAACGCCATCCTTCGAGAGTCGGCTGAAGATGATGTTCAGCGTGCGCAGGTGGGTGTGCAGGCCGGCGTCCTGGATCGGCAGGATATGGGCCGGGGAACCCGATTCGTTGTGGTGGGAATGCCAGAGCCCGGGCGGCGTCACGAAGACCGCGTGGGGCTGCCAATCGAAACGCTCGCCATCCTTGATCCGGCCCTGTCCGTCGAGCGTCCGGCCGACGAGCGTGTAGCAGCCCGGCCTGGCATCGACGACGAAATCGACGGCCACCGACTGATGCCGGTGGGCCGCCTGAACCGCCCCCACGGGCAGGGTGCCGAACATCGCCCAGAGGACGTGGGTGATCGTGAGCGTCTGGGGAAACAGCCGGTTGCCGAGCAGCACACTGAGCCGGTTGGCGGTGCCGCTCGAGGCATCCTTGAGAATCGCATCGAGCGCAGACCTGATCGCCTGCTGCTGGTAGAGCGTCGGCTCGAACTGCCGCCGCGTCGCCTCGACTCCCAGATACCGCAGCAGCGGCTCGTCGTGGACCCAGTAGAAGGCGGCGTCCTCCGCGGCCGCATGCAGGGCCCGGCTTCGAGCCGGGAGCGTGAACAGGTCGCCCGTCCGCCAGCTGATCTCGGTGTCGCCCGAGCCGTCGGTGGCGGCGATGCGGCTCGTGCCGCTGCCACGGATCACGAAGAACAACTGACTCGTGGCATTGGCATCGGTGACGTGGGCGTCGCCAGAGTGGATGCGAACGAAGTTGGCGCAGAGGCCGGGGGACGTCGCCGGACCCGGACAGCCGAGCTGGCCGCTCGTGTCGAGGGGAATCGTCCGGGTGGGGCCCTGCTCGTGGAGTTCGGCGCCGAATCGGGCGCCGGGGATTCCGCCGAGCCTGCCGTCGGCGATCGGATTGGAGGCGTGGCGGTAATCGTGGTAGCGGGCCGATGCCGTGAGCCGGGCGAGGGCTGGTTCGATGCCGGGCTTTGCCATGATTCGCTGCTCCCTGAGGGGTGGGAAAAGAATGGCTTCGTGACCGCAGGATTCTACGGATTCTGCCCGGGCGTCGGCCCGACGGGGTCCTTTGCCCATGAATCCCTCGGCGTGTTGAGCAGCAGATAGACCAGTCTGCCGGTATCGCTGACGTTGTCGCCCGCGGGAGAAAAGGGGCCTTCGCCGGTCGTGGTCTCCTTGAAGGCGCTGAATATTCCGTCGCTCGGGGTGAAGTTCCAGTACGTCCAGCCGATCTTGCGTCGGTTGACCATCTCGAGCCAGGGCTGCGCCTTGACGAGGTTGATCTCGCTTGTGCGCTTGTGGCTCGAGGCGGCCCATTCGGTCGCAAACAGCGGCAGCCGTGCGGCGATCTGGTCGATCACCTCATGGAAGCCGTGCTGCACCGCATAGAAATGAATCACGTAGGCGACGTTCGGGTGCTGAAGCGGATGGTCGACGACATCGTGCCAGTCGCGGCCCATGTTGAGTCCGAACGAGCACCAGTCGGGCGTGCCGACCAGGACGATCGCGTCTGGTGAGTGCCGCCGGATCACGGGAATGACCTCGTCGGCGTAGGCGGTGATGTCGCTCCAGCGGACGTCCTTTCCCGCCGCGACGCCCTCCAGGCCGGTATTGTTGGGCTCATTGGCGATTTCATAGATCAGATTGGGAACGCCGGCATACCGACGGGCTGTCTTGTCGAAGAACGCCTTGGCGGCCTCGAGGTACAGGCCCGGATCGCCTGGGTGGTGTACGTGCCAGTCGATGATGCAATAGATGCCGTTGGCGATGCATCGCTGCACGATCCCGTCGATCAGGGCATCGAAGTCGTCGGGGGAGAGATTTTTATTCTCGAGGTAGCCACCCTCGTAGACGTAGACGGCCAGCCGGACGACGTCGGCCCCCCATTCGGTCGCGGCCGCATCAATCGCCCCGCCCGAGCGGTAGAAATCGGCGTACCACTGCAGGCCGTGGGTGCAGACACCGCGGAGCTGCACCGGCTCGCCTCTGGCGTTGACGATATGGCAGCCTTCGACCCGTAATTGCCCGTTGACGGCGACCGGCGAGCCGGGGGGTGGATCGGCCGCGATGGCTGACCGGGTGAGCCCGCAGACAGCGGCAAGAATGAGCAGGCACTTCAGCGGCATGACAGGGAGTGTGGTTGTGGTGTTCATGAGACGAGTGAGGTGACGGGAAATCGTGCGACAAAGGTGGCTCCGCCGCCCGCCGTGGGCAAGAGATCGAGGTCACCGCCGTGGCTCCGCATGATTTCCCGGGAGAGGGATAGACCGACTCCATGGGAGCGGCCCGACGACCCGCTGTCGACAGGGCTCGAAAAGAAGCGTTCGAAGATCCGACTCGTATTCTTCTCCGTCACCCCCGGGCCATGGTCGATGACTTTGAGACAGAGGCCGTTCGGACCAGGATCGGCCTCGATTCGGACCTCGGCCCCGGCAGGGCTGTGGCCGACGGCGTTCGAGAGCAGATTCGTCACCACCTGCTGCAGCAGGTCGGCCTGTCCGCGAACGACGACGGAGCCGACATCGTTGCGAATCGTGACGTTTCGGGCGGCGGCGGCCTGGGCGACCTGCTCGGCGGCCGAGTCGACAACCGGCTCGAGATCGACCTGCTGGAGCTGCTCCGGGTCGACCGAGAGCGATCGGGAGTAGGTCAGCAACGCCTCGCAGAGCGTCTCGATCCAGGCGGCGCGGTCGCGGATCGTGGCGATCCGCCCGGCGTATTCTCCGGGCGGCTGTCGCTGAAGGGTGGTGTCGGTCTCGAGCAGGATCGCATGCACCGGACCGAGCACCTCATGGGCCAGATCGGCGTTGAACCGGGCCTGCTTGTCGCGGGCCTCCTCGAGCCGGTCGAGCATGGCGTTGATCGTGGACGCCATTCCAGCGATCTCCTCGTCGGCCACCGACAGGTCGAGCCGCTCGGCAAACCGGCCTCGTCGGATCCGGTCTGCCGTGCGGGTGATCGCCCGCAGCGGCCGCAGCAGCCTGCCGAGCAGCAGCCAGAGCGAGCCGAGGAGGATCGGCAGGACGATGGCCAGCGTCGTGATGTAGAACGTCGCGGCCTGCCGTTCCGCCGCCCGCAGCACGTCGAGCGAGGTTCCCACGAGCAGGAGCGGATGGGTTTCCCCACGGCATGCGGCCAGCCGCATGCGGCCGTCATCGTCGGTCCAGATCCGACCGATGTTTTCCAGCCAGCGCGGATCCCAGGAAAGATCGGCAGGCAGGTCTGCGGAGGCGACGAGCCTGCCGTCCGCGTCCCAGACCGAGGCGAACCAGGAAAAATCGGCCGCGCTGAGGCCGGAGTGGGCCTCGGCGGGCATGAACAGCCAGAACAGCAGCGACGGCCGGCGATCGCGTGCCAGGCGGATGTCAGGCAGGGACAGATCGCCGATCTTGAGGATCTCGGCGGAGAGCGATTCCGGGGCCAGGCGTCGTTCGGCCTTGAGCGTGCCGAGCCGGGACCAGAGCTGGCCGTCGAGGTCGCGGGCCAGCAATTCGACGGTCAGCTGGTAGTGGATGTAGCGGCCGCCGATCCCGATCGCCAGCAAAAGCAGGCCGAAGCCCGCGGCCAGCCTCCAGCGCAGCGATTGGATCCAGGGCATCCGCATGCGTCAGCCCTCGATGATGAAGCCCTGTCCGCGCCGGGTCGTGATCAGGTCGCGGCCCAGTTTCTTCCGCAGCCGGAGCACGAGCACGTCGACCACGTTGCTGACATCCTGCCTCGGCTCGGAGGCATCGGGGTGAATCACCCTGTCGAGCTCCTCGCGACTCACGAGCCGCCCGCGGCTCCGGGCGAGGTGCACGAGCAGTTCGAACTCCTTCGCCGTGAGCGTGATCTTCTCCTCGCCCCGCCGCGCGGTGCGGGAGCCGAAATCGATCGTCACGTCACCGAGTGTGAGGATGCTCTGGGGGAGTTCGCTGCGGCGGAGCACCGCCCGCATCCGGGCGAGCAGTTCGCGGACCGCAAACGGCTTGACCAGATA
>CAMDFJ010000109.1 GCA_945897435.1 Candidatus Kuenenia stuttgartensis
CTCGGAAGATGGGAGAAATTGCGGGCCGATCTTGCTGGCGTTATCGTGCCCGCCATGGTCGGCCGCAGGAAGCGTGAGATCCGTGATCAGGATGTCCAGAGACTGAAGTGCCTGGGGAAGATTCGTCCGCTTCTATCGCGGAGCGGGCATTCGGGAGGGGTTGCCCGTGTCCTCGAGCGGGCTATGGGAGCAAGCGAAGCCAGGATGGCGAAGCGCAGCGGACATGCAGTGAACGGCGGCCCGGAAGGCCGACGTGAACGTCCGGCGAGAGGACACGGGCAACCCCGACCCACGCGAGACGCCGTTACTCAAAGGCATGAGAGGCTGAAGCCTGTCCCACATATGGCAGCGCTAGGCCCGGAGGGCCGGGTGATCACCAGCGACCGGAGGTCGCCAAGGAAAATTCGGCACGATGCCGAGATTTTCCGTGAAGCCGATCAGGATTGTCGTGGATGACTTCTTCCAGGACCGTCAAATCCTGATCTTCGCGGCCTGCTCGACGATCTTCTCCAGCGGCACGAGGTTGCCCTTGTCGCATCCGGGGCAGGCCTCGGCTGCCTCCGCCCAGGCCTCGGGCGTCCGCAGGTTGGAATCCCAAAAAGGCCATGTCTTGCACTGCCGCGGCCGCTCCTCATAGGCGGTACATTTGCGGGTCTTCTCGTCGAGAAGCACGCAGTCGCCGTTGGCCCTTTCGGTCAGCGATCGCCGCACGCCGACCCGCTTCACAAACCGCTCCTCAAACGTCAGTGGTGAGACGCCGAGCCGGGCGGCCATGGCATTGATTTCCTCCTGATTGACCCAGACGTAGCCCTCCGAACCCGAGCAGCAGTCTCCGCACTGCGTGCAATGGAAACGAAGCCCGTTCGAATACCAGACCTCTTTGCGAATGCCGGCCATGATCACCTTTCTGATTGTGTGCATCGGGGTCGAGAGTAGCAGCCTCAGCCCACGATCGCGGCCACCGCTCCAACCACCGCTTCGACGTCGTCGGCCGTGTTGCAGGGGCCAAAACTGACCCGCACCGTCCCGCCCGCGGCGCTTCCGAGATGCTCGTGGATCAGGGCGGCACAGTGGAAGCCCGAGCGGGCCTGCACGCCGCCGATCTGCTCGAGCAGCATCGCGACCTCTGCCGGATCATAGCCCTCAACCGAAAAACTCACAATCGGCGCGGCGGGCTCGGACGGTCCAAAGACCCGCACGCCGCTGATCGCCCGAAGTTGCGCCGCGCATTCTACCGCCAGGAATCCCGACTCGGCCAAACGCCGCTCGCCTCCCGCCTCGCGCCAGGCCAGGCCCGCCGCCAGGGCGGCGAGCGCCGGCAGGTCGGGCGTGCCCGCTTCCA
This sequence comes from Candidatus Kuenenia stuttgartensis, assembly GCA_945897435.1. Taxonomy (GTDB): domain Bacteria; phylum Planctomycetota; class Planctomycetia; order Pirellulales; family UBA1268; genus RGVT01. The sequence continues at coordinate 1,343 of CAMDFJ010000109.1, forward strand.
GGCTGTCGGCAAACGAGGTCGGCATCTCGACCGATTCGCTGATGCTGCCGGTGCCTCCCTGGATGGTCGGCTCGATCGCGAGGCCTTCCCGGGCCCAGAGAATCGCAATTCCCGCCATCCCCTGAAGCCACTTGTGGGCCGGCGCGACGAGGATGTCGGCCGCCTCCAAGGCAGGTGGCATCAGCCCGAGCGACTGGGCGGCGTCGAGGAGTAGCAGGCCGCCACGTTCATGGACGATCGAACCGATGGCCAGGACGTCCTGCGAGACGCCCGTCACGTTTGACGCGTGGGAACAGACGACCAGTCGCGTCGACACCCGCCAGGCCGCCGCGACGGCGTCAGGATCGACGCGGCCAGCAGCGTCGCAGGGGACGACGCTGAGTTCGACCAGACCCCGGCGGACGAGCCAGTGCAGCGGACGCAGCGTGGCATTGTGGTCGGCGGCGGTGCAGATCAGATGATCCCCGGCGCGCACCGTTCCATGGATCGCCATGTTGAGGGCAAGCGTCGCGCCGCCGGGCAGCGCGACCCGATCGGCCGCCGCGCCGAGCAGCCGGGCGGCGGCGGAGCGGGCCCTGCTACGGATCAGATCGGCCTCGACCGCCGCCCGATGGCCGCCCCGGCCGGCAGCCGCCCCCACGTTGCGGGCGGCCTGATTCCAGGCTTCCAAAACCTGCTCCGGCTTCGGCCATGATGTGGCCGCATTGTCGAGATACCGCCGTGGGGCTGAACTCGTCGCCATGCTCTCAGCCTCCGATCTGATACATGGCCCGCTGCGGCCGCTCGAACCCCGCGGAGCCGATGCCATGGGCTGCCCGCTTGGCGGCGACGCACTCCCGGAGCATCGCCCCGACAGCAGCATCGACCTCGTCCGCCGGGAGGTGGCCGCGAATCAGACTGCGGACATCCCATTCGACCGCGGAAAAGAGACAGTTGCGAAACTGCCCGTCGGCCGTGAGCCGCAGCCGGTCGCAGCGGTCGCAGAAGGGCTCGCTGACCGGGTTGATGAATCCGATCCGGCCTTTGCCGTCGGCCCAGGCATAGTCGGTCGCCGGCTGGCCCGGATCGTCCACCGGAATGGCGCGGAGGGGACCGATCTCCCGCTCGAGAACGGTCCTCACGTCGGCACCGGAGAACACCCGGGCATCCGACCAGCCCGCCTCGCCGTCGAGCGGCATGAATTCGATGAACCGCAGGTGAAAGCCCTCGCGACGACAGAATTCCGCCAGCGGCACGATCTCATCCTCGGTGAGGCCGCGGATCGAGACGGCATTGATCCGGATGTTCTCGAACCCCGCCCGTCTGGCTGCCACGAGCCCCTCGAGCACCCGATCGAGGCCGCGTCTGCGGGCGATCCGTTCGAAGACATCCTCCCTCAGTGTGTCGAGGCTGACATTGATTCGCCTGAGTCCGGCCCGGCGAAGCGGGTCCGCCTGCTCGGCGAGCAGCAGGCCGTTGGTCGTCAGTGCCAGGTCGTCGATTCCCGGGATCGCCACCAGTTTTCGCACGAGCAGGTCGAGTTCCGGACGCATCAACGGCTCCCCCCCCGTGAGCCGAAGTGAGCGAACTCCCAGTCGGGCAGCCACCCGGACGACCCGGGCGATCTCGTCGAAACTGAGCAATTCTTCACGCGGACGAAACCTGGCGTCGATCGGCATGCAGTAGGTGCAGCGCAGATTGCAGCGGTCGGTGACGCTGACCCGCATGTCGGTATGCAGTCGGCCGAAACCGTCGACGAGCGTCGCGGCGGCCGCCTGAGGCATGCCCCCGGGGTGGCTCCAGGTCCGGGTCCCGTCGGCGGCCTCGTCTCGCTTCCAGATCGGAACCGCCTTCTTGATCTCGTCCATCAGCCATTCAGCCGCCGCAAACGCCTCCCGCCGATGCGGCGCACTCGTTGCCACCGCCACACTCGCCTCTCCGACAGCCACCGTCCCGAGCCGGTGGGCGATGCAGCAGCCGCTCAGTCCGAACCTGCGCAACGCCTCGTCCCGCAATTCCCTGAGCATCGCCCGTGCCATCGGTTCGTGGGCCTCGTAGTCGAGACTGCGGGTTTCCATGCCGTCGGTGACGGCCCGGGTCGTGCCGACGAACAACACGTTGGCTCCAGCGTTGGAACCGGCGACCGCGGCCCGCAGGCTCTCCGCATCGATCACTGCCCGATCCAGAATGACGTCCCGATCCCCCATCGACGTCAACCTCCGCTCACGGGCGGGATGATCGCGACCTCGGCATCGAGTGCCACCGGATCGGCATCGCCGGAATACCGCCCGCCGACGGCGAAGGCACTGACCGCGATCAGGGGTGCCGCGGCAGGACAGGCCTTGGCAACCGCAGCCCGGAGGCTGCCGACAGTGCCCCCCTGCCACTCGACGTCGACGCTGCGACATCCGGCGGCCTCCGCCATTCCCGCAAACAGGCTGATCCGCAGCATCGGGTGGGGTCGCGATTCAACTGGTGGTGAGCCGGCCGGAGGCGGCCGAGAGCATGGCGTCGAGTTCCGCGTTTGCCGCGCCCTCGATCCCGCCGTATGCCTTGGCGAGAAGTTTCAGCGGGTGGACCGTCGGCTTGGTCGCTCCCTGTTCCATTTGTATCCGGCAGGCGCTGCACTCGGTAGTGCCCGCCTCGATGCCACCCGTTCGCAGGGCCGTCAGCAGCCCGCGGCCCATTCGCAGGCTGGCCCGGTAGTTTTCCCGCGAGAGGCCGAACGTCCCCGCCATGCCGGAGCAGCCGGCGTCGGCCGCCTCGACGGTGATGCCCGGGACAAGTCGAAGCAGGTGCTCGGCGGGACTGGTCGGATGCCGCGAGCGGAGGTGGCAGGGGGCATGATAGAGCAGCCTCGAGGCGACGGGTCTGAAATCGAGCCGCAGCCTGCCCTCGCGGTGAAGTTCCCAGAGAAAGGCCGTGGCGTCGGTGGTCGCGGCGACGATCCGTGACATGTCGTCGTCGTCGACGAGCAGCGGATAGTCGTGGGTGATGCAGGTCACTGCAGCCGGCTCGGTGCAGACGATTCGATAGCCCAGCCGCACCGCCTCGGAGAGAACGCGGAGATTGGTCGCGGCGAGGTTTCGCGCAGCGACGATGTCGCCCTCGGAGACCATCGCGATCCCCGAGGCCACCTGCCGCGGATCGATGAACACGCCGATGCCGTTCCGTTCGAGCACGGAGACGAACGATTCCACCAGCAGCGGATCGTGCCAGCGGGCGAAGGTGTCGAGAAAATAGAGCACCCGTGGGCCGCCCCGTCGCGATGGCCGGGTCAGGCCCCGCCGGGCGGCCCAACGCATCGTGCGGTTGGCCGTGAACCGGGGCAGCTTTCGGCCCTGGGCGATGCCCAGCGTCTTCTCCATCAGCCAGCGGGCACGGGGGTTCGCGATCGCGCGGTTTGCGAACGGGGCCGCCCAGCCGCCCAGCCGGCTCAGGGTGTCGACCCGCGACCGAACCCACGCCGCGGCGCCGAGACTGTTGGTGGCAACATAGGCCGCCTTGATCTCGGTCACGATCGCCGGAATATCGATACCGGCCGGGCAATCAACGCGGCACTGATGGCAGTTGAAGCAGGTGTCGGCAATCTCCCGCACGGCATCGGAGTCGAGCGCCCGCGGATCGAGACTGCCGCCGAGCACTGCCGAGAGGAGGCCGGCCTTGGCCCTGGGTGACGACTCCTCGCCGACGTTCTCGCGATACCGCGGGCACATCCTCAGCGGCCCCGACTGGGTGCGGCAGCCACCGCAGCCGTTGCAGGCATCGACTTCATCGACGAGCGCCGCGTTGGACCAATTGAGCAGGGGAAGCCGCGGGCTCGCCGACTGGAGCGGACGACGGATCAGACCGCCGTTCATGTCCGCGTCATTGTCCCGGGTGATCCTGCCTGGGTTGAGGATCTGGAGCGGATCGAAGAGCCGCTTCACCCGGGCGAAGACAGCAGTCAGCTCCGGCTGGAAACGTCCGAAGAACGACGTCCGCGACAGGCCGAGGCCCTGCTCGCCGCCGATCGTGCCTCCGGCCGCAACAACCTCCGCATACAGGGCGTCGGCGAGCCGTTCGAGCCGGGCCATTTCGGTGGGCTCGCGGGGCTCGGCAAACGGCCGCACGTGGAGCTGTCCGTGCCCCGCATGGGCGAACAGCATCGCGGTGGCCGACTGCTTCTTGAGCACCTCCTGAAGCCGTCGCAAAAAATCGGGCAGCCGATCCGGAGGCACGATCACGTCTTCGATGAACGGCACGGGCCGGCTCGCTCCCCGCACGCCATGCAGCGTCGAGACGACATGCCGGGAAAGCTCCCAGAACAGCGCCGCGTCGGTCTCGTCCTCGGCCCGGCGGACATCGATGCAGAGTCGCCTCACCGACTGGATCCGCCTCAGCGCCTCGTCGAGCTGGCGACCGCATGCAGCCTGATCGTCAGCGGTGAACTCGACGAGCAGTCCCGCATCGGCGATCGGCGGAATCAGCAGGTCGAAGGTCACCTTCGCCGATCGGGCGAGCGTCAGGTGCCGCTTGTCGAACAGGTCGCAGGCACTGGGACCGAGAGGAAGCAGTCGAACGGCCGCCTCGGCCGCCTTGTCGAGCGAATCAAAGAGCAGCAGGCCGACGGCCCGGGCTCCGTCGGCGGGTACCGTTTCGAGTGTGGCCTCGGTGACGATGCCCAGCGTGCCTTCGGCCCCGCAGAGCAGCCGCGGCAGGTCGATGAGGCCGTCCCGCTCCAGGTCGTCAAGCCGATAACCGCCATGCGAACGTCGCTCGGCCGGCTGAAACTGCCGGATCGTGGCCCGTTCCTCGGCGAGGATCGTGGCCATGCCCTCGGCGAGCGACGCCAGCCGAGCCGTCTGCGGGTCTTCGGCGGGCACGACCGTCATGTTGGCGGCGGCCGGCTGCAGCTCAACGATCGTGCCGTCGGCGAGCACGGTCTGCAGGGCCAGGACCCGGTTGCGGACGGCACCATGGCGGAGAAAACGGCTGCCTGAGGTGTTGCGGCCGATCATTCCGCCGATCGTGGTCACGGCCGCGTTTGCGGGATCGGGTCCGAAGGTCCGACGCAGGCGGGCGAGGTGCTCCTCGAGCTGGGCATCGATCACTCCCGGCTGAACCCGCACCGTCGCCGCGGCGGTGCCGACGATGCGACGCATGAATCGGGAGAAGTCGAGCACGACGCCGGGACCGATCCCCGAGCCGGCGAGCCCGGTGCCCGAACCCCGCGGGTGCAGAGGCATGCGGTTTGACACCGCCCAGCGGACGGTCGCCGCGACGTCATCGACCGACCGCGGCCGTACAACCGCCGTCGGACGGACCTCGAACAGGCTGCCGTCCATGGCGTAGAGGGAAAGACTCGCGTCGTCGCAGAGCACCTCGCCGCTGACGATGCCGCGCAGATCCTCTTCGATCCGCTTGCGTTCAAGGTCCATGCGGCTCAGGGTCCATGCGATGGTTCGGCAGGGACGGTCCGGGCGGCGTCCCGCATGCGAGCCGCCTGCTGGCGGTGCTTCTCATGCGTCTCCAGATCGAAGCCGCCAAATGCCCCCGTGATTCCCTCGCCACGATAGCGGGACCCACAGCGATAGCAGCTCAGGCAATCGGGCATGAAAATGTAGAGCAGCACGTCGACGAGCGCCGTTCCAAAAAGGATCGCGAAGGTGAGGATCAGTTCCCGCCAGGCCCAGGCCAGACAACTCGCGGCCAATCCCGCGATCACGATCGCAAGCCCGAGCCGCTGGGGAAAATCCTTGCGAACGAAAAGTTCCGTGCTCGGACAGACGAGGCAACGCCGCGGCTTGGGCGGCGGCCCAGGTGCGATCCCGTCCTCGGGAATCTGAACCGAGGCGGCGCATGAAGTGCAGTCGAGCGTTGAACGGGCGGTAATCCCGTCAATCGAGACGGTCGCGTCGCAGGCTGGACAGGCGTAGGTGATTCTCATGGATCCGATGCCGATCTTCTCGAGCGGGCCCGGGCCGACCAGGCTCAGGCTGCCGCCTGAAGCAGTTGGGCGGTCAGTTCTCCGACGATCGCCGCGATGCAGGCGACATACAGGATACCCGTGGCGCTCTGCGTGTTGGGAATGTCGAGAGTTTTCCGGCTCAGCCACAGAAGTACGGGCAGGCCGGCCAGGCCCGCCAGCCAGCGGAGCGCCACGAGCGCCGGGCCTGTTGGCCCATCCCCCATCCGGACCGGCTCCGCCTGCATGGCGAGCGACAGGGAGGCCACCGCCAACTGGATGGCCCAGGCCACAAGCGCCAGATCGATCATCCTGCGGAGGGCATCGACCCGCATTCCCGGTGCGTTGAGGTACCAGTGGCCAAGCAGCATCGCATGAACGGTGAGGCCGACGACGAGCCCCGACAGCAGCCTGACGAATGGGAGCCAGCCGGCCGCCTGCCCACTCGTAGCCGAGTCGGGCGGCAGCAGGGTCGCAGCAGCCGCAAAGGCCGCGGCAGAAGCAACGCAGAACAGCATCCCGGCCCGTGGCCGTCCTGCCAGCCAGACGATGCTGCCAAGCCAGGCCGATACGCCCGCGGCCACTGCCAGCAGCCAGAGGCTGCCTGGAACCGCAGCCCGTGCAAGCAACGCCGCGAACGTCGCCAGCCCGAGCACCACGAGCAGATTGACCCTGTAAAACCCGGCCGGCACAAGCCCCGGAGGGGTCAGCACGAGCGCAGCCGACAGCCCCCAGCCGAACCGACAGAGAAAGTCGATGAGAAGCGTCACAGGCAGGCCAGCGTGGCGGAAACGAAAACCCTGAGTTTAGCCGGATGGAGCCTGATGAGGGAAAACTCATCCCTGACAATCCTGATCGGCTTCATGGAAACCCGGGGCATCCTGCCGTCGTTTCCTTTGGCCGGCTCCGCCGGCTGGTACTCACCCGGTCCTCCGGGCCTGACGCTGCCCGATATGGCACAGCCTCTCGTTGAAACGCGCGACACCTGCATCGCCGCCCACTCCTTCTTCACCGATGCATCGGGAGGGGTTGCCCGTGCCCCGAGAGCCGGGCTCGGCGGCAAGCGCAGCCATGGATGGCGAAGCGCAGCCGGCGTGCAGAGAGCGGAGGCCAGGATGGCCGCAGCGAACGTCCGGCGATGGGGCATGGGCAACCCCGACCCAC
>CAMDFJ010000110.1 GCA_945897435.1 Candidatus Kuenenia stuttgartensis
AGATCGACGGCGACGAGACTCGGCCCAGACAGTGGCTCGTGATCGAGCCGCGAATGACTGGCATGCTGCTGATCGGCAGGCCACCGACCGACGCACACGTGCGGATCGTGCTCGAGTTCGCCTCGCGGAAGCTGCCGCGGCTCCTGTTCTGGGATCGGCGCGGACTCGGCACGGCCCGACTGCTCGACGAGGCGGGACTGCAGGCCGCATGCGGCCCCGCGAAACTCGGCCCCGACGGTCTGGGGGTCAGCGCTGCCGATCTGCAGGTCAGGCTCTCGCAGTCGCGGCGGGCGGTGAAGGTGGCGCTGCTCGACCAGCGGATCGTGGCCGGCATCGGCAACATCTACGCAGCCGAAATTCTCAGCATGGCCGGAGTCGATCCGCGGGCGGCCTGTCGCCGGCTTTCCGAAACTGACTGGGATCGAATCGCGTTGGCATCCCGCACGATCCTCGCCGACGCCGTCAGCCACGAGGGTTCGTCGCTCGGCGATGCCACCTACCAGACGCCCGACAACCGCTTCGGGAGCTTTCAAGATCATCACCGGGTCTACGGCCGCGAGAACCAGCCGTGCCGCGACTGCGGAAACCTCGTGGTGCGGGTCGTTCAGGCACAGCGGGCAACGTTCTTCTGTCCGGACTGCCAGTGGCGTCCCCGGCGACGACGCGTTAGGCTCCAGAAGACGGATTGACCGAGTCCGCCCAATGGCGTTGAAGTTGCCCCGGATCTTCTCCAGCAGGCTCGCCGATGAACCCTCGACATTCGCTGCCGCGGCGTCAATTCCTGGCCGGTGCCGTGGCCGGCTCGATTACGGCACTGACCGGACCGGGGCGGCTCATCGCCGACGCCCCCCCGCGGAAGACCGCCGAGACGCTCGCCCAGATGCTGCACGCATCGCTCGCGGCCGAACAGCGACGGGAGGTCTGCGTCCCCTGGGACTACGTCCATCCGAAGTTCGGCCTGCTGCGAACCCGGGTGGGCAACAACTGGATGGCCACCCGACCAGCCGTGGCCGGCGACTTTTTCACGCCGGACCAGCAGCGACTGATCCGGGATGTCTTCGAGGCGCTGATCGAGCCTGACTGGCATGCCCGGTTCGACAAGCAGCTCGAGGATGACACCGGCGGCTTCGGTCACGACCAATCGATCGCCCTCATCGGCGAGCCCGGCAGCGGTCGATTTCAGTTTCTGCTCACGGGTCGCCACATGACGCTCCGCTGCGACGGCGACTCGGCCGATCATGTCGCCTTCGGTGGACCGATCTTCTACGGCCACGACGCCGGCGGCTTCAACGAGGAGGCGGGCCACAAGGGCAACGTCTTCTGGCCGCAGGCCGTGGCGGCGAACGGCGTCTACGAGATGCTCGACGGTCGTCAGCGGGCGCTGGCCCTCGTCGAAACGCTGCCCAGGGAAAACGCGATCAGGTTTCGCGGCGCCGAAACGATTCCCGGCATCCCCGTCAGTGAACTCTCGGCCGATCAACGGCAGGAACTCGACTCGGTCCTCGGCCGGCTGCTCGAACCGTTTCGGACCGCCGACCGCGACGAGGCCCGCGGCTGTCTGGCCCGGCAGGGAGGGCTCGATGCCTGCAGGCTGGCGTTCTATCGGGACGGCGATCTCGGCGGCGACCAGATCTGGGACAACTGGCGGCTGGAGGGACCTTCTTTCGTCTGGCACTACCGGGGCGCCCCGCATGTCCACGTCTGGGTGAACATCGCCGACACGCCGACGGTCGCCACCAACGCCTGATGCCTCCCGCCTGCCTGCCCGCCTTCACCCGGATCTCCGCATGACCGACTGCTGCATCATCGGCGGCGGCGTGATCGGCCTCTCGATCGCCCGCGAACTCGCCGGACGGGGCCTCGCCGTTCGCCTGCTGGCCCGCGAGGGTCGTCGCGAGACGGCCTCCTGGGCGGCGGCCGGGATATTTCCTCCGACCCCATCGTATCCCGGCTGGTCGGCAGGCGAAGCCTTCACCGCATGGAGCGACCGGTTGCATCAGGAATGGTCCCGATCACTCTGCGAGGAAACAGGCATCGACAACGAGCTGCGTCGCTGCGGCGGACTCCATCTGGCCGGCAGCGAGGCCGGTCTCAGCCGCCTCGCCGCCACGGCCGACGAATGGCGCCGCAAGACCGCCAGCTGTGAATCACTCGACGCACGCGAAATCTGCGGCATCGAGCCGGCGTTCACCGACGCGGTTTCCCGCGGTGCGATCCTCGGAGGCCTGCTCCTGCCGGACGAGATGGCCATGCGGCCGCCGCGACATCTCGAGGCGCTGGCCGAGAGCTGCCGGCATCGTGGCGTCGAGATCACGGCGGACGAAGTTCAGGGGCTCGAGGTTCGCGACGGCCGCATCGAGGGGGTGCAGACCCGCGGCTCCGGAACCGTTCGGGCGGCCAGTTATTGCCTGGCCGCCGGTGCCTGGTCAGGAGCACTGGCCTCAGCGGTCGGTCTCCCGCTCGAGACCCGGCCGATTCGAGGCCAGATCCTGCTGCTGCGGCTGCCGCGGCAGATCCTCTCGCGGGTCGTCAACGCCGGCCTCGATTACTTCGTACCCCGCGATGACGGCCGGCTTCTCGTCGGCTCGACCATCGAGGACGCCGGCTTCGATGCCAGCACGACGGAGGCCGCGATCGATCGCCTGATGGGCGTGGCCAGGCTCCTGCTCGGAGACCTGGCCGAGGCCGCCGTGGAACAGGCCTGGGCGGGGCTGCGGCCGGGCTCCGTCGACGGATTGCCGGTGATCGGCCGGATTCCGACGGTCGCCAACGGGTTTGTCGCCGCCGGCCACTTTCGGGCCGGACTGCACCAGTCGACCGGAACGGCGGTGCTGATGGCCGATCTGATCGCCGGCGGCTCGTCCCTGCCGTCGGCGACGCTGGCATTCGATGCCGCGGCATTCTCGCCTGAGCGAAGGCCGCGGCCGATCCGAGACGACGGCGAACCGGCCCGTGACTCGGTCGCCGACTACCTCGCCCGAACTGAACAGGTCTGGCTCTAAAGAACCGCTTTGGAGCGATCGAGAGCAGTGCCCGCAGCCCGCGGTCGTCAGGCGGCCTGCAGGAAGAGCCTTCGATAGAGCGCCTCGATGTCCTGCGGGATGAGGCTTCGTCCCGGGGTCGCGGCGGCGATGATCGATGCCATGTCGACGAGCCTGAGGGCGACCGAGGGAATGCCGGCGGCGATCTCGTGGATCGTTCGGACGACATCATCCCGATCGGCGGGACTGCAATGCGATTCGATCGGTTTGGCGACCAGCGTCCGCGTTTCCTCGAGCGTGAAGGGCGCGAGGATCGCCCGCAGCGTCACCATCTGTTCGAGACGTCGATCCCGGGCGACGAGCGAGAGCAGCCTGCCCTCGCCGGCGAGGACCACGACCCCCGGCGGATGGCGCCGAAAATGGTCGCCGAGCATCCCCGTGAGCTGGCCGTCGGCGGCCAGATGGGCGTCGTCGACGAGCAGGATGGGGGACGAGGCCGTGATCGACTCGGCAGCGGATGACGGATTGCAGCGGGATGGCAGCCGATCGGAGACACCTGACAAGGCCGAGACCGCATCGAGCACGAGTGTCTTGCCGACGCCGGCCGGGCCGCAGAGCAGCACGACGGCGGGCGGGCGTTGCACAGCGTAGGCGATCCTGGCAACGGCGGCCTGCTGGCCCATAGTCAGTCGACCGGATTCGGCATCAAGGTGACGGTCATCCCCCCCGGCTCCGCGGCACTGGATCCAGGTTCTCGGCATGATCATGACTCGTCACCCCGGTCAGGCAGGTCGGGGACCGTGAAGGTCAACGCCTCGCCGAGCACGGTCAGGCCGACGGCGGCCAGCGCCTGATCGTGGGCCGCGCAGCGGCCGCGATCGGCCCGGCGCACGAAGATCGCGGCATCGCAGCCGAGGGCGATTCGGGCCAGTTGACCGCGTCGCACGGGGCCCGACGGAAACCAGTTGCAGGCGTCGACGATCACGATCTCGGCGGCCTCGTCCGCATCGGTCAGATCGACCGGCTGCTGGGGCTGCTGTGTTACCAGATCGATCGTCCGACCTCGCTGCCGGAGCGTGGCGACGAGGCCGCCGACAACCGTGGTGCGGCCCTCGCCGGGTCGGCTGCCAACGACGGCAAAGACACGGCATCCTCCAGCCAATGACTCTTCGATCCGGTCCGCGAGCCGCCCCCACTCGTCCGGGGCCAGGAGCAGGAGCCGCCGGAGGATGGAATCGGCGGCGGAACCAGTCCCCTCCGTGGCGGTCGATATCGAGCCGGCGGCACGGTCGGGATCGGACGATTCGATCTCGGTGGCCAGCGCCGGAAGGTCGAACCGGCCGCGGGCAAAGGCGTCGAGAAATGCCATGTCGATGGGGTCGAGCATCATTGACGAACGGTGTCCCCAGCTTCGGAGGGTTCGCGGGCCAGCCGTTCGGCCCGAGGCTCTCCACCCGCCTGTCCCGCCAGTCGCTCGTTCCGCCAGACTGCAGCCCAGGTGAGGGCGGCAAGCGCCGTCAGCAGGATGATCGAGGCGGGTGGAAGGCCGGGGGCTGGAATCCTTGGCTTCGGTGCTGGCCGCGGAACGGGATCTGATCCGGTCGCGGGCGGGCTGGCAGCGGTCGCGGGAATACAACCGAAGGAATCGGTCGCGGGAGATCGCCGGGACGGACTCGAATCGGAGGTCGAGAGATCGGGAAACCTGGCGAGCACCCTCATCGATCTCGGTTCCCGAAAGTCAGCAGAAAACCCGGCCGCTAGGGAAAAATCGACCCCCGGCCGCTGCCGCCTTGAGAAGATCGATCGCCGGACCGGCAGGCCGCCGGACCGGGAACATGACAGGTTTTTCTGGTTTTCCCCAATGTTCCCCACTCCCCGGCCAGATAACTACTATTGTGGGAAGCAGGGCCGAGAGGGTCGGCCCGCGTTGTCGTCTGCCCAGGTTCTCTCCCCCCCCGGAAATCGCATGTCCTCCGCCCCCCGTTCTGCCCGCACAGCCGCCTTCCAGTCTCTCCTCGCCAACCGGATCGCCGTCCTCGACGGGGCCATGGGAACGATGGTTCACGCCCTCGGCCTCGACGAGCAGGGGTTCCGTGGGGAGCGGTTTCAAAGCCACCCCAAGGACCTGAAGAACTGCATCGACGTGCTCGTACTGACCCAGGGGGACGCGATCCGCGGCATCCATGCGGCCTACCTCGAGGCGGGCGCGGACATCGTCGAGACCAACACCTTCGGCGCCACGAGCGTCGCCCTCGCCGACTTCGGCCTCGAAAAACATGTCCGTGAACTCAATCTCACCGCCGCCCGACTCGCCCGTGAGGCGGCCGATGCCGCCACGGCCAGAACCCCCGACCGGCCCCGCTTCGTCGCCGGCTCGATCGGCCCCACCAACAAGCAGCTTTCGATCGCCGGCAACGTGGCCGACCCGGGCCACCGCGACGTGACCTTCGACCAGATGGTGGCGACCTATCGCGAGCAGATCGAAGCCCTGCTCGAGGGAGGCGTCGACCTGCTGCTCGCCGAAACCGCCTTCGACACCCTCGTGCTCAAGAGCTGTCTGTTCGCGATCGAGCAGGTCTTTCAGGAGACGGGCGTCCGGATCCCGGTGATGGCGTCGTTTACGGTCTTCGAAGGTGGTCGGACACTCTCGGCCCAGACCGTCGAGGCCTGCTGGGAGAGCATTGCCCACGCCGACATGGTGAGCGTCGGGATCAACTGCGCCCTCGGCCCGGAGAAGCTCCGCAGCCATCTGGCGGATCTTTCGCGGGTCGCGGGCATCCCCGTCAGCTGCTATCCCAATGCCGGTCTTCCCAACGCCCTCGGCGGCTTCGACGAAACGCCCGAAATGATGGCCGGGGTGCTGGGCGAATTTGCCCGCGAGGGCTGGCTCAACGTCATCGGCGGCTGCTGCGGCACGACGCCGGTCCATATCAGGGCGATCGCAGAGGCGGTCTCAAAGCATCCTCCGCGGGTGCCGCCGCAGCCGGTTCGCCGCTCCCGTTACTCGGGCCTCGAACTCCTCGAAATCCGCCCCGAGAGCAGCTTCACGATCATCGGCGAACGGACCAACGTCACCGGCTCGCGGGCCTTCGCCCGGCTGATCAAGGAGGAGCGGTACGAGGAGGCGGTCACCGTCGCCCGTCAGCAGGTCGAGAACGGTGCCAACATCATCGACGTCAACGTCGACGAGGGAATGCTCGACGGCCCGGCGGTGATGACGAAGTTTCTCACGCTGCTCTCCAGCGAGCCCGATGTTGCCCGGGTGCCGATCATGGTCGACAGTTCCCGCTGGAGCGTGCTCGAGGCCGGTCTCAAGTGCCTCCAGGGCAAGGGGATCGTCAACTCGATCAGCCTCAAGGAAGGGGAGGAGGAATTCCTCCGCCAGGCACGGACGATCCGCCGCTACGGCGCGGCGGTCGTCGTGATGGCGTTCGATGAGGAGGGTCAGGCCACCGACACCGACCGCAAGGTGGCTATCTGCCGTCGGGCCTACGGGCTCCTGACGGAGAAGGCCGGGTTCCAGCCCGAGGACATCATCTTCGACCCCAACATTCTCACGGTCGCCACAGGGATCGAGGAGCACAACCGCTACGCGCTGAACTTCATCGAGGCCACGCGGCGGATCAAGCAGGAGATGCCGCTGGTGAAGGTGTCGGGAGGGGTGAGCAACATCTCCTTCTCGTTCCGCGGCAACGACGCGGTCCGCGAGGCGATGCACGCGGCCTTCCTCTACCACGCCATCAAGGCCGGCATGGAGATGGGGATCGTCAACGCCGGACAGCTGGCGGTCTACGAGGAGATCGAGCCGCAACTGCTCGAACGGATCGAGGACGTGCTCTTCGACCGCCGCCCAGACGCCACCGACCGGCTGATCGAATATGCGGAGAGCGTGAAGAAGCGGGACCCGGCCGACACCGCCAAGGCCGACGCCTGGCGGAGTCTCGACGTCGAGTCCCGGCTCTCCCATGCGCTCGTGAAGGGACTCGCCGACCACGTCGAGAGCGATGTCGAGGAGGCCCGCGGCCGCTACGCCACCAGCCTGGAGATCATCGAGGGGCCGCTGATGCGGGGGATGCAGACCGTCGGCGACCTGTTTGGCGAGGGCAAGATGTTTCTGCCCCAGGTGGTGAAGAGCGCCCGGGTGATGAAGCGGGCGGTCGCACATCTGCTTCCCTACATGGAGCAGGAGCGGCTCGCCAGCGGGTCGACAACCAGCAAGCGAGGCCGGGTGCTGATGGCGACCGTGAAGGGGGACGTCCACGACATCGGCAAGAACATCGTCGGCGTTGTGCTCGGCTGCAATGGCTACGAGGTGATCGACATGGGGGTCATGATCCCGTCGTCGAAGATCGTCGATGCCGCCAAGCAACACGCTGTCGACGTGGTCGGCCTGAGCGGCCTGATCACGCCGAGCCTCGACGAGATGGTCCATGTCGCCGAGGAGTTCGAGCGGGAGAAGCTCTCGGTTCCCATCCTGATCGGCGGTGCGACCACATCCGCCCGACACACGGCGGTCAAGATCGCGCCCCGCTATTCGGGCGACGTCGTGCACGTGCTCGACGCCTCCCGGGCGGCGGGTGTCGTCGAGAAGCTGATCAATCCCGCGACCCGTGTCGCCTTCGCCACGGCGAATCGCGCCGATCAGGCCCGCGACGTCGAGAATTTCCGACGCCGGCAGCAGACGACGCTCGTGCCCTACGAGACCGCCTGCCGCAACCGCTGGACGACGGACTGGTCGGTCGCCGACATTCCGGTCCCTGAGTTCCTCGGAGTCCGCCGGCTGGAGGAGGTTCCGCTCGGCGAACTGGTGCCGTACATCGACTGGTCGCCGTTCTTCATGGCCTGGGAACTCCGCGGCAAGCACCCGGCGATTTTCGACGACCCGGTCGTGGGAACGGAGGCACGGAAACTGTTCCATGATGCGACCACGATGCTCGACGAGGTCGTCCGCGACCGTTCGCTCACGGCCCGGGGGGTCTACGGGTTTTTCGCTGCCAACTCCGATGGCGACGACATCGTCCTGTTCAGCGACGACACCCGAACCGGCGAACTCGGCCGGGTGCACACGCTGCGGCAGCAGTGGGAGCGAAAGGGGCAGTCGAACTTCCACGCGCTGGCCGATTTCATCGCCCCGCTGGAGAGCGGCCGCAAGGATTATCTCGGGGCCTTCGCCTGCACGACCGGGCATGGCTGCGATGAACTCTGTCGACGATACGACCGCGAACATGACGACTATTCCTCGATCATGGCCAAGGCGATCGCCGATCGGCTGGCCGAGGCCTTCGCCGAATGGCTGCACCGAAAGGCCCGCTGCGACTGGGGCTACGGCCGCGCGGAGACGCTCTCGAGCGAGGACCTGATCGAGGAGCGTTACCGCGGCATCCGTCCGGCTCCCGGCT
>CAMDFJ010000111.1 GCA_945897435.1 Candidatus Kuenenia stuttgartensis
ATCCCGACGGGATCGCGGCCGAGGCGGGCATCGGCCCGGGCGTCCTGATCCGCAAAATCGGCCAGAAGCCGGTGACCACGGTCGCCGAGTTCGCAGCGGCCCTCGAGGAGGAGTCGGCCGACGAAGGAGTGCTGCTTCAGGTCCGCACGCCGCGGGGCAACTCGATCGTGCTCTTGAAAAAGAACCCCTAGCGCCGTCAGGCTGGGAATTCCTCTGGAGCCCCAGCCATGGCCACCCTCGGCGTCAACATCGACCACGTCGCCACCATCCGGCAGGCCCGCCGCACCGTCGAGCCCGACCCTGTCTGGGCGGCGGCGCTGGCCGAACTCGGCGGTGCCGACGCGATCACCGTGCACCTTCGCGAGGACCGCCGCCACATCCAGGACCGCGATCTGGAGGTGCTCCGGCAGACCGTACAGGTCAGGCTCAACCTCGAGGCCGCGATCGCGCCGGCGATGATCGAGATCGCCTGCCGGGTGAGGCCCGATCAGGTGACGCTCGTTCCCGAACGCCGCGAGGAGATCACAACCGAGGGCGGTCTCGACGTGGTCGCCCAGAAAACCGCCACTGCCGCGGCCGTGCGGCGGCTGCAGGAGGCTGGCATCGTCGTCTCGCTGTTCATCGATCCAGCCGCGCCGCAGATCGACGCCGCCGTCGATCTCGGCGTGGAGGCGGTCGAACTCCACACCGGCTGCTATGCCAACGCCACCAGCGACCGGGAGCGGCACGAGCAGCTCGTCGAACTCTCCCGCGCCGCGGCCATGGTCCGCCAGGCCAGGCTGACGCTCAATGCCGGCCACGGTCTCACCTACCGCAACGTCGTGCCGGTGGCCCGGCTGGAGGGCATGGGCGAGCTCAACATCGGCCACTCGATCGTGGCCCGGGCGGTGCTCGTCGGCCTGACCCAGGCCGTCCGGGAAATGAGGGCGCTTCTGACGTAGATCGGGCCGGCTGCTCAGAGGAGGCCGTGGGCTGAGCGGCGGGCTATCAATAGGGGCTCTCTTTTGGTCTGATCTGGTACTTGATTTGATCTGGGCCCGCCCGCGGACAAGGACATCCCATGGCAGCGGATCGCACGACGACCGACGACTCCGGCGTGGATGAGGCCGCTGCCCCGGGCTGGGTGCGGGAAATCCGCCAGGCGATGCGGGCCTCGCCGGTCGACCACTTCAAGGTCAACCCCGTCCGCTACTGGGCCGACTTCCTCATGGCGCTCGTGCTCGCCTACACGGCGGCAACGGTCTACCTGCTCTCGCCGCTCGGCTCCTGGCCCCAGCTGCTCGCCTTCCCGCTGGCCGTCTTCTGGCTCTATCGGCTCGGGTCGCTGATCCACGAGGTCTGCCATCTCGGCCACAACGAGATGCGGGTCTTCAAGGTCACCTGGAACCTGCTCGTCGGCACGATGACCCTGACGCCGTCGCCGTTCTTCACCCGGCATCACCGGGACCATCACAGCCAGAGGATCTATGGCACGCCCGAGGACCCCGAGTATGTCGCCAACGTGCTCGAGGGGGGCAACTGGCGGAGCGCCGCCAGTTATGCGGCCTACATGCTGGCCTACCCTGTCGTCGTCTTTCTCAGGTTCCTGCTCGCCCCCCTCTCATTCCTCCATCCGCGGCTCCGGCAGCTCGTGCTCGAGCGGGCCAGTTCGCTGACGCTCAACCTCCGCTACCGCCGCCGGATCAACGACTTCGACCGCTGGGCGATCACGGCCACCGAACTGCTCTGCTTCGTGCGGGCCGCGTTCATCCCGCTGAGCGTCTATGCCGGCGTGGCCCCACCGAGCCGGATCGGACTGCTCTACCTGCTCGGCCTGACCACGTTCGTGATGAACCAGATGCGGCAGCTGGCCGACCACCACTTCACGGGCGATGGCACGCCCGTCGACGTCGAATCGCACATCCTCGATTCCTGCAACTACACCGGCAGCGACCCGCTCACCTGGCTGCTGTTTCCCTTCTCGATCAAGTATCACGCCCTCCACCACCTCTTCCCCTCCCTGCCCTACCACAACCTGCGGGCGGCACACGAGCACCTCGTGGAGTCGCTGCCAGCCGACTCCCCCTACCTCGGTCTCGACCAGCCAGGCTGGTGGGCCGTTGCCAGGCGGACCGTGTTCGGCTGACCGACGGCCGCCTGCCCTGCCAGGAATCCAAGCCCGTGGTCCACGACGACCTGCTCCGCCGGGACGTCCGCCTGCTCGACGGCAAGCTCGACTCAGTGATCCGCGAACTCGACGGCGCCGAGGCGGCGGCACTCGTCGCCGACATCCGCCGGCTGGCCCGCGAGCGCCGCGACGGTCTCCTCGATGCGGAGCGTGCCCTCGCCGCCCGGATCGAGTCGCTCGACACGGCCCAGGCCCGGATCGTGACCCGGGCCCTGTCGGTGTTCTTCGATCTCGTCAACATCGCCGAGGACCGGCAGCGGGTCCGGGTGCTGCGGGAACGGGAGCGGCTCAAGCATCCGCAGCCGCCGGGCGAGTCGCTGCTCGCCGGAATCGGCGAACTGGCCGCCGCGGGCCTCTCCGCCGCCGAGGTCCAACAGGCGATCGACCGGCTGTCGATCGAGCTCGTCTTCACCGCCCATCCCAGCGAGGCCAAGCGGGTCTCGATCCGCTCGAAGCTCCGGCGCATGCGGCAGTGCCTCCAGACCCTCGATCGCGACGACCTCCTGCCGCGGGAGCGGGCTGCGCTCGAGGGCGGCCTGCGGACCGATCTGGCGATCCTCTGGGAGACCGAGTTTCTCAAGTCGACAAGGCCCAGCGTGCTCGACGAGGTCGATCGCGGCCTGTCGATCATGCCGCGGCTCTGGGAGGCGGTGCCGCAGGTCCACGAATCGCTCCGCCGCGGCCTGCAGGCGGCGTTTCCCGGGCAGTCGTTCGAAGTGCCCCCGTTCCTCACCTTCGGCTCCTGGATGGGCGGCGACCGCGACGGCAATCCGTTCGTGACGGCCGAGATCACAGAGCAGACCCTGCTGCGGCTGCGGGAGGCGGCGATCGACGCCCACCTCGGCTGGTGCGGGCGGCTCGACGACATGCTCACCACCTCGCTCCACGAGGCCCGCGGTGCCGCCCCGCTCGCGGCCGAGATCGAAACACTCGTCGCCCGCTGGCCCGACCTGCAGGCCGTCCTCGACGACGTGCCGGACGACGAGGCCTACCGCCGCTGGCTGCGAATGATCCACTTCCGGCTCGAATGCTCCTCCCTCGCGAGCCTCGATCAGCCTGCCGCCGCCGGAGGATATGCCTCGGCACGCGAGTTCGAGGCCGATGTCGCCCGGCTCGTCGCCTGTCTGGCGAGCGATCACGGGCTCTCCGAAGACTCGCCCGCCCGCCACTGGCTCGACATCGTGCGAACCTTCGGCCTCCAGATGACGAGGCTCGACGTCCGGCAGGACGCCCGCGGCTATCAGGAGATCATGGCGGCCATCCTCGGCGCCGCGGGCATCGCCGGTGCCGAAACGATGCGGACGGACGACGTGGCGGCCCGGGTGCGGATTCTCGTCGATTCGATGGGCCGCGTCGGCCGGATCGACGAGTCGTCGCTCGATCCGCTGGCCCGCGACACGCTGCGGCTCTTCGAATTGCTCCATCGGGCCGTCGTCTCCCTCGGCCCGGAGTGTCTCGGAGGCGCGATCGTCAGCCTGACCCGCTCGCCGGCCGACGTGCTCTGCGTGCTCTGGCTTTGGCGCTGGGCCCAGGCCTCGGCCCGCGACCGGGGCGAACGGGTGGCGGAGCACGAGATCGCGATCGTGCCGCTGTTCGAAAAGATCAACGACCTCCAGCATGCCCACGAGACGCTCGCCGCGATCCTCGACACCCCGGCCTACGCGGCCCATCTCGCCAGCCGCGGCAACCGCCAGATCGTGATGGTCGGCTACTCCGACAGCACCAAGGACGGCGGCTATCTGGCGGCCTGCTGGGGATTGCAGTCGGCCCAGAGCCGGCTCCATGCGGCGGCCGCTGCCCGCGGCGTGAGCCTGACCTTCTTCCACGGCCGGGGTGGCTCACTCGGCCGCGGCGGCGGCCCAGCGGCCCGCGGCATCCTCTCGCTGCCTTCGGAAACCCTCGACGGCAGCCTCCGGCTCACCGAGCAGGGAGAGGTGCTGGCCGAGCGGTACGACGACACCGAGATCGCCTGCCGTCACCTCGAGCAGGTCTCCTGGGCCACGCTGGTGGCGGCAGGTGGCCGGCGGTCGGAACCGAAGCCCGAGTGGACGGCACTGCTGGAGCGGATGGCCTCGCGGTCGTATGCCGCCTACCGCGAACTCGTCGACGAGCCGGGATTCATCGGCTACTTCTCCCAGACGACGCCGATCGAGGACATCGAGACGCTGCCGATCGCCTCGCGGCCGTCCCGCCGGCGCGGCGAGCGGACCCTCGACGACCTGCGGGCGATCCCCTGGGTCTTCGCCTGGACCCAGAGCCGCTGCATGATCCCCGCCTGGTACGGCCTCGGCACGGCCCTCGTCGAGGTCAAGTATGACGACCGTCATGCCTGGCAGACGGTCTGCGACATGTACCGGCAATGGCCCTTCTTCCAGGCCACGATCGACAATGCCACGCTGGCCCTCGCCAAGGCCGACATGTACATTGCCCAGCGGTATTCCGAACTCACGACCGACGGCGACGTCCGCCGCCGGATCTGGCAGCGGATCGCATCGGAGCGGGACCGCACCCGGCAGGCGATCCTCGACATCGTCGGCGGCGGCGAACTGCTGGCAAACACCCCCTGGTTCCAGCGGTCGATCGAGGCCCGCAACCCCTCGATCGATCCCCTCAACCTGATCCAGATCGAATTCATGCGGCGGAGGGCGGCTGCCGGCGAACCCGACGAGGCGACCCGCGACCTGCTCCGGCTCTGCGTGCAGGGCATCGCCTCTGGAATGCGAACCACCGGATGATCCCCTCGGAGGAAGCCCCGATGACGACCGCCGCCGACCTGACCGTCAAGACGCTCGGCCCCTGCCGGATCGATTCGCCGCTGATGCCGTTTCTGCTCTCCCGCCGCACGAGCGTGCACTACGTCGAGGAGAACGACCGGGTCCTGTTTCACGACACCGCAAACCTCGTCGCGGCCAGCGGCTGCAGCCTCGACACCCTGCCCGGCTTCGAGCCGGCCGGGCCGCGGCAGAAGATCTTCTTCGATGCCTCGAAGATGCGGGTCGGGATCGTCACCTGCGGCGGCCTCTGCCCAGGCATCAACGACGTCATCCGCGGGATCGTGATGGAACTCGCCCACCACTACGGCGTCGATCGAATCTACGGCTTCCGCAACGGCTACCAGGGCTTCATCGCCCGCTACGGCCACGATGTCGTCGATCTCACCACCGACCTAGTCAGCGCGATCAGCGAGGATGGCGGCACGATCCTCGGCACCTCGCGGGGCAATCAGGACCCCGAGGAGATGGTCGACTGCCTGGAGCGGATGAACGTCAACGCCCTGTTCGTGATCGGCGGCGACGGCACGCTCCGCGGCGCGATGAAACTGGCCGAGGTGGTGGCCGCCCGGGGCCAGAAGATCGCGGTGGTCGGCATCCCCAAGACGATCGACAACGACATCCCCTATATCGACCAGAGCTTCGGCTTCCAGACGGCCTTCGGCGAGGCCGCCAAGTCGATCCGTTCGGCCCACGTCGAGGCCAAGGCAGCGCCCAACGGCGTCGGGCTCGTGAAGCTGATGGGCCGCCACTCGGGCTTCATCGCCTGCTACGCGGCGCTTGCCGAATCGGATGCCAATTACGTGCTCATCCCGGAGGTGCCCTTCACGCTCGACGGGCCGGACGGCCTGCTGGCCCACCTCGTCGAGCGGGTCAAACGCAAGGGGCATGCGGTGATCGTCGCCGCCGAGGGAGCCGGCCAGGAACTGATCCCCGACAGCGTGGTCGGGGTCGATGCCTCCGGCAACCGCAAGCTCGCCGACATCGGCCTCTACCTCAAGGAGCGGATCACCGACCACTTCGCCGCCGCCAACATCGAATTGAACATGAAGTACATCGACCCGAGCTATGCGATCCGGAGCGTGGCCTCGAACCCCTACGACGCCGTCTACTGCCTGCGGCTCGCCCAGAACGCAGTCCATGCGGCGATGGCCGGCCGCACGGAGATGGTCGTCGGCCGCTGGCATGGCCGCTACGTCCACATCCCGATGGCCATGGCCGTCAGTCACCGCAATCAGGTCGCCCCGGACGGCGACCTCTGGCTCGCCGTCCGCGAGGCCACCGGACAGCCGCCGCTGATATGACCTTCAGGGAAAACCTGGCACTGTCCGGTGTGGAACAGGCTTTAGCCTGTCATGGCTGCTTCACGGAAAACCTCGGCATCCGGCCGAGTTTTCCTTGGCGACCGCCGGTCGTTGCTGCCTACCCGGCCCTCCGGGCCTGGCACTGTCCTGTGTGGAACAGGCTTTAGCCTGTCATCGATCGGCGGGTCGGGAGATCCTCGCCACGATCCGCAGTGGGCCGCCGCTGCCGCCGGCGATCTTCATCGGCAACGCGGCGACGAACGCGCCCCGAGGCGGCAGCCTGTCGAGGGCCGTGACATTCTCGAAAATCGGCACGTTCGCGCCACAGAGTGCAACGTGGGCCCCGAAGTCGGTCGAAGGGCCATGGTCGATGCTCGCCGTGTCGATGCCGATCGCCTTGATCCGTCGCTGCTCCACCAGCCACTTCGCGGCCAGAGGGGAAAGCCCTGGAAACCGCAGTTTTTTCACCGCCTCGGGCCCGGTGGCGTCGGTGCCCAGATAGGCCGTGCGATCGCCCCACTTCGCCGACCAGCCGGTTCGCAGCAGCACGATCAGATCGACCAGCTGGCAGTGCTGCTCCCGCTCCCAGTTGATGAGGTCGTCGGGGGTGATCTCGTAGTCGGGATCGGCCGCGCACTGTCGGCTGACGTCGATCACAACGGCGTCTCCCACCAGCCGGCCGACGTCGATCGCGTCGCTCGTCAGTCCGGTCGCGGAGAAGTGCCGCGGGGCGTCGAGGTGGGTGCCGCCATGCTCCGCCGTGGCGAAGCGGTTGGCGGCGTAGTAGTAGCCCATCGGCGTGGGGCCGTTGCTGCCCGGTTCGAAGCGGAATCCCTTCTCGGTCGGCCAGTAGATCGTGGCCGCATCGAAGGAATGGGTGAGGTCGATCCAGCTTTCGACCACGGCCGAGGGCCGGATGAACTTCCTTGCAGGCTCCCGGTCGCAGCCGGTCAGCATGGCCAGCAATCCCGCGAGCGTGCAGGCGATCGTGCCAACGCCGCAAGACCGCTGTTCTGCAAACCTGATCGAGAATCGATGCATGGTCAGGGATCGTCGTTGCCGTCGAGATCGGTCGCGGCGGCCGGCTTGGGGGCGGCGGGCTTCGCGGCGGCATCGGCACCGCCGGCGGCATCGTCCTGCACCCTGACGAGCAGCATCTGCTCGACCTTTCCCGGCCCGCCCTTGCCGTCGTCGCGGTGAACGAGAATCGTCGTCTGCTGCTGGGTCAGGTTTGCCAGCCCGGCCTCGTAGACGGGCAGTTTCTTGTCGCCGATCGTCCAGGCGGCCCGCTGGGTCTTCTTGTCGACCTTGCCGCTGATGTTCTGCGTCGAGTCGGAGACGGCGTCGTAGTAGGTGCCGCGAAGCAATCCCGCCTGGTCGATTGCGAGGCTCATGAAGGTGCTCGGGTTCGTCTCCTCCGACCGGGCGAGCGCGAAGACGCCGAGCGGCCGCCACGTGTCGTCGGCGGCGATCTTTGCGTCGGCGCCGCCCGAGGCGGCGAGCGTTGCCGCCTGCTGGGCATATTCCTCGGCGGACCCTGCCCGTTCCCCCTGCACGTAGACGCCGTCGTCCTGATAGCAGACGTTCGTGCCGTAGTTGTAGGCCACGGGAGCCGTGCCATAGCCGCCCCAGCCGGCCAGATCGCCCCATGCGAGGCCCGCGAGCATGCCGGCGCCCATGCCCCAGCCGAAGCCGCCCCACCAAGCCCCAGGCCACCAGGCGCCGAAGTGGGCGCCGTACCAGCCTCGGCCGCCATACCAGCCACCGCGATAGAAGTTGTTGCGGATCGCGTCACCCCGGGTGGCGAGCGTGTTGATCGAATACGGCCGCACGGCAGCCCTGCCAAAGCCGTCGCGGCCAACGCCACCGACGATGCCACGATCGGCGATTCGCTGGAAGTCGGCCCGCGAGAAGTCGCGTTCACCCGCAAATCGGCCGTCCACTCCGGCGGCATCGACCCCGCGAACGCCGGCGTCGCGGGCTCCATCGAGGCCACGCGCCTC
>CAMDFJ010000112.1 GCA_945897435.1 Candidatus Kuenenia stuttgartensis
GATCCGCTTGAGCAGAGCCTGGAGTTCGTCCCGCTGGATGTTGATCCAGAGGTCCATCGTGTCGGCGACGGTGAGCTTGGCGTTGGGAACCTGATCGAGAACGGAAAGCTGGGTCATCGGTGAGGCGTTGCCGAGGAACAGGAACCTGCTCTCCCTGTGGGCGGCGTTCAGTTTCGGCTTGAACTCCCCAAACACGTTGAGATGCACTTCGAGCGTCTCGCGGTCGTTCATGTTGGGCAGGTAGCGGCCCCTCCAGCGGAATGTCTTGCCACCAGAGATCGTCTCGATGCCGGAGGTGTCGATGCCGCGGGCCTGGAGAAACCGCGTGTGCTCCTCGGGAAAGTCATCGCCGACGGTGCCGATCATCTGCACGGGCGAGAAGAAACTCGCCGCGTAGGAGAAGAACACGGCCGAGCCGCCGAGCACGTCGTCCCGCCTGGCCGTGGGGGTCTCAACGCAATCGAGGGCGACGCTTCCAACGACGAGCAGCGGCATGACGGGCTTTCCTGAAGGGTGGGAAATAGATGAGATTATGGCTGGCGTTGATCGGATGGGAATCCCCTCCGCATTCCTTCTTCCAAGGAGCCTCTCCGGTGCGACTTCTTCTCGTCTGTCTGCTGATCATCCCCGCGGCTGTAACGGCTTCGGCACGGGGCGACGACTGGCCGCAGTGGATGGGCCCAGGCCGCGACAACGTCTGGCGTGAGGACGGTCTGCTGGAGAGGTTTCCCGAGGGGGGGCCGAAGGTGCTCTGGCGAACGCCGATCTCCGGGGGTTACTCGGGGCCGGCCGTGGCGGATGGCCGCGTCTTCGTCACCGACTATGTCACTACGGCCGACGTCAGGCAGGCCAACTTCGAACGCAAGGAGTCGACCGGCAGTGAACGGGTGCTCTGCCTCGACGAGGCTTCGGGCAGGGTGCTCTGGAAGCACGAGTATCCCGTCACCTACACGATCGCCTACCCGGCAGGGCCACGGTGCACACCGACTGTCGATGGCGACCGGGTCTACACGCTCGGGGCCGAAGGAAATCTGTTCTGCTTCGAGGCCGCCAGCGGCAAGATCCTCTGGTCCCGCGATCTCAAGAAAGACTATGCGACGAAGGCCGCACTCTGGGGCTGGGCGAGCCACCCGCTCGTCGATGGCGACAGGCTCGTCTGCGTGGCGGGCACGGCAGTCGCCCATTCCGTCGCCTTCGAGACGCTGACGGGCAAGGAGGTCTGGCGTGCCGGCACGGCTCCGGAGCAGGGCTATTCGCCGCCGACCCCGATCGAGGCCGGCGGCAGGCGGCAGATCGTGTTCACGAAGCCGGACGGCATCTACGCGGTCGAGCCCGAGACGGGAAAGATCCTCTGGGAGGCGGCCTATGGGGCCGACAATGGCTCGATCATCATGTCGCCGGTGCGGGTCGGCGAGTATCTCTACCTCGGCGGCTACAAGGAGAAAAACCTGCTCCTCAAGCTGCAGGCCGATGCCCCGGGCGTGGAGACCGTCTGGCGAAACAAGCCCAAGCATGGCGTCTCCGCCATCAACGTGCAGCCCTTCGCCGCCGATGGCCTGATCTATGGATTCCATGAAAAGGGGGATCTGCGGGCCGTGGCGATTCCATCCGGCGAGATTGTCTGGAAGGGCCCGGGCCCGCTGGGCAGCCGGCCGCAGGGTTCGGGCACCGCCTTCATCGTGCGGCAGGCCGACCGCTACTGGATGTTCGCCGAGACCGGCGACCTCGTGATCGCCAGGCTCTCGGCCGAGGGCTACGAGGAGATCGACCGGGCCCATCTGCTCGAGCCGACGAACACGGCCTTCGGACGGGAGGTCGTCTGGTGCCAGCCGGCCTTCGCCAACCGCTCTGTCGTCGTCCGCAACGACAAGGAGATCATCCGGGTCTCGCTGGCGAAAGAACCGGTCGGGCAGTAAAGCCTCAGCTGCAGAGGGGGAGTGCCCGCTCGATCCGCCTGAGCGACTGGTCTCGGCCGAGGATCGCCAGGCAGTCGTAGAGGCCGGGCCCCACGGTCTTTCCCGTGACGGCGACCCGGATCGGATGGATCAGGTCACCGATTTTCAGGCCTGCCGATTCGACGATCTGCTTGCAGGCGGCCTCGAGTTCGGGCGGCGCGAACGGTTCGACGAGCCGCAGCCGTTCGGCCGCCTGCTCGAGCAGCGGCCTGACGCCCGGCTTTGCCAGTCGCTGCTTCACCGCCGCCTCCTCCATCACGGGCTCGTCCAGCAGGAAGAAGTCGGCGTAGCCGAGGATGTCGCCGGCGACCTTGAGCCGGTCGCCCGAGGCCTCGATCACCCGCCGAACGGTCTCGACAGCGGCAGCGGGCGGCGGATCTGCCAGCAGCTTTGCCCTGATGAGAAATGGCAGCATCAGGGCCAGTTTCTCCTCGGTCGGAAGGGCGTGCATGTAGTGATCCTGCACGGCCCAGAGTTTCTTGGGGTCGAAGCTCGCTGGGGAGGAATTGATCCGCTCCAGCGTGAAGCCGGCGATCAGTTCTTCCCGGGAGAAAAACTCCGTCTTGTCGTCGTACGACCAGCCGAGCAGGGCGAGGTAGTTGTCGATCGCCCAGGGGAGGTAGCCGACCTCCCGGTAGAAGTCGACGATCACCGGATTGAAGGTGTCGGCCTCGGGGGCGAGTCCGATCCGCTCCGCGATCCGCGTGCCGTGCTCCGAGATCTGCTTGAAGTCGGAATTCTTGAGGTACTGGGCCAGCTTCCGCTTGGAGAGCTTGGTCCGGCTGCCGGGTTCGGCCACGAGCGGCAGGTGGGCATAGGCCGGCAGGGAGTAGCCGAGCGAAACCGCGATGAAGGCCTGCCGCGGGGTGTTTGAAAGGTGCTCCTCGGCCCGGATCACGTGGCTGATCTCGAGGTCGTGGTCGTCGACGACGCTTGCGAGATGGTAGAGACAGGAGCCGTCGGCCCGCTGGATGACGTGATCCTGCTCCCGCTCCCAGGCGAATTCGACGCGGCCGCGGACTGCGTCGTCGATCACGAGCGACCCCTCGCGGGGCATCTTGAGCCGCACGACGCTCTGCCGTCCTTCAGCCTCGAATCGGGCGGCATCGGCCTCATTGAAGGCGGCGAATCGGCGGCTGTAGAGGAAGGGCAGGCCGGCGGTCTGGGCGGCCTTTCGCTCCTCGTCGAGCTCCTCTGGCCGGGCGAAGTCGCGGTAGGCATGGCCGCTGGCGACGAGTTTCGCCGCCGCGGCCCGGTGTCGCTCCGACCGCTGCGACTGGAAGTAGGGGGCGTGCGGCCCACCCACGCCGGGGCCTTCGTCCCAGTCGATCCCCAGCCAGCGAAGGCCCGAAAGGATCGGCTCGAGCGCCTCGTCGACGTTCCGGGCCACGTCGGTGTCGTCGATCCGCAGGATGAACGCCCCGCCGTGCCGGCGGGCAAAGAGCCAGTTGAACAGGGCCGTTCTCACGCCCCCGATGTGCAGGTAGCCGGTTGGACTCGGTGCGAAGCGTGTGCGGACGGGCATGACGTATTGAAACCGCGGCTGTACGGACGGAAAAGGCGGAAAGGGGGCGATGGTACCAGACCGCGAAAAATCTTCTTGCCATGCCCGACCGAAGCCGATACTATACCCGTGTTCAGTGTTCGTTTTTGCGGCAAATCGCTCGATTCATGGTGGCGAAGCAACCACCCCGACGACGTGCCGGGAAACGCGGGAGGCATCGCCATGGTCATGGCAACGGCAGGAGCGAACGGTCGGATGGCAAAGAAACAGGCAGACTCAAAATCGGCGGCCGACAAGCGGCGCGGGGGCAAATCGACCCCATCGTTCATGGACGACAATCCGGTCCTCAAAAACACCCTCCTTCAAATCGAAAAGGAGTTTGGCGAGGGCTCGATCATGCCGCTGGGCAGCGAGGCCCAGGCCCCCATCGAGGGGATCTCGAGCGGCAGCCTCTCCGTCGATCTCGCGCTCGGCGGCAGGGGATTTCCCCGGGGCCGGATCATCGAGGTCTTCGGTCCCGAGTCGAGCGGCAAGACGACGCTCGCCCTTCATGCCGTGGCAGCGGCCCAGAGGGGCGGCGGGATCGCCGCCTTCATCGACGCCGAGCACGCGCTCGACCCGAGCTGGGCCAAAAAGCTCGGCATCTCGCTGGAGAAACTGCTCGTCAGCCAGCCGACGAGCGGTGAGGAGGCGATGCAGATCGCCGAACTTCTCATCAAGAGCAACGCGGTCGACATCATCGTGGTCGATTCCGTGGCGGCCCTCGTGCCGCAGAAGGAACTCGACGGGGAGATCGGCGACTCGTTCGTCGGGCTTCAGGCCCGGCTCATGAGCCAGGCCATGCGGAAGTTGACGGGCGCCATTGCCAAGAGCAAGACGACCGTGATCTTCATCAATCAGATCCGCGAGAAGATCGGGGTCATGTTCGGCAGCCCCGAGACGACGCCGGGGGGACGGGCGCTGAAGTTTTATTCCTCCTGCCGGGTCGATGTCCGCCGGATCGGCACGCTCAAGGACGGCGAAGATGTCGTCGGCCAGCGGGTCCGGGTGAAGGTGGTGAAAAACAAGGTTGCGCCGCCGTTCCGCGTGGCCGAGTTCGACATGATGCATGCCAATGGCATCAGCATCGAGGGCGACCTGCTCGACCTCGCCGTCCTTGCCAAAATGGTCGACAAGACGGGCACATGGCTGCGGTACGGGGAAGTCCACCTCGGCCAGGGCCGCGAGAAGGCCCGCCAGTTTCTCAAGGACAATCCCGATGTGGCCGCTGAACTTCGGGAGAAGATTCTGGCCAGCAAGGATGCGGTGATCGCCGTCGAGGGCAGCGGCAGTGGTGGCGACGGGGAATCGTCCAGCGACGAATAGTCTCCGATCTCCTGCCCGGCAGCCAATACGAATACGGACACGAGCCTGAGGCTCTTCCGCCCACGAGCGACCGACCCAAGCGGCTGCTCGTGGGCGGTGTCGTTTTGCGTCGCGGCCGGCATCGCCCCGCGGCGGCATTCGCGTGTATAGTGCCCATTCTTTCGAGTCAGTGAACCGAGCCCTTGGTCCCGGGAGCCGATTGCACATGAAGGCCGATGACCTCCGCGAAGCCTATCTCGCTTTCTTCGAGTCGAAGGGCTGCGTCCGCCGCCCCAGCGACGTGCTCGTTCCTCGCTGGGATCCGTCCGTGCTCTTCACGCCCGCGGGCATGAACCAGTTCAAAGATCACTTCCTCGGCAAGTGCAAGCTGGAGTTCACCCGGGCCACCACCTGCCAGAAGTGCCTCCGCACCGGCGACATCGACAACGTCGGGCGGACCGCCCGCCATCACACGTTTTTCGAGATGCTCGGAAACTTCTCGTTTGGCGACTACTTCAAGCGGGAGGCGATCCACTGGGCCTGGGAATTCCTGACCAGCAAACAATGGCTCAGCATCGCCCCCGAGAGGCTCTCGATCACGGTCTACCAGGACGACGACGAGGCCTTCCGCATCTGGTCGGACGAGGTGGGCGTGCCGCACGCAAAGATCACGCGGATGGGCGAGGACGACAACTTCTGGCCGGCCGGCGCCCCGACCCAGGGTCCGGACGGCGTCTGCGGCCCCTGCAGCGAGATCTTCTACCGGATGCCCGACGGGAGCGATGTCGAGATCTGGAACCTCGTCTTCACCCAGTTCAACCGGGTTGGACCGCCGCCCGACAATCTCCGGCCGCTCCCCAGCCGAAACATCGACACCGGCATGGGACTGGAGCGGACCGCCGCCATGCTGCAGGGGGTCGACAGCAACTTCCACATCGACATTCTTCGACCACTCGTCGAGGCGGTGGCCGAGGTCTGCGGAAAGAGATATCTGCCGACGGATGACGACGGCCGCCGGATGCGGCGGATCGCCGACCACCTGCGGGCCTGCACGTTCGCGATCCACGAAAACGTTCTCCCCGGCAACAACGAGGAGAAATATGTCGTCAAGCGACTCCTGCGGCGGGCCGTGCTCGACGGCCGGCAGATGGGGATGCGGGATCCATTCCTGCACCAACTTCCCGGCACCGTCGCCGAACTGATGCGGAGGCCCTACCCGGAACTGGCCGACACGGTCGACCGCGTCGCCGGCGTGATCAAGCGGGAGGAGGAGTCGTTTCTCGCCACGATCGACGGCGGA
Organism: Candidatus Kuenenia stuttgartensis; assembly: GCA_945897435.1. Taxonomy (GTDB): domain Bacteria; phylum Planctomycetota; class Planctomycetia; order Pirellulales; family UBA1268; genus RGVT01. Next base: position 6,104 of record CAMDFJ010000112.1, read on the forward strand.
TTGGAGCGGATCGAGAAGCTGTTCGCCACGATCGAACGGTCGGGTGCAGGTCTGGTCGGCGGCGGCGAGGCGGCCGAACTCTACACCACCTACGGCTTCCCCCCGGAATTGCTGGAGACACTGGCCGCGGAGCGGAACTGCGCCTTCGACTGGAACGGATTCCGGGAGGCGATGGATGCCCACGGCCAGAGGTCGGGCGCCGGGAGCCGGGTCGAGGTGTTCGCCTCGGGTCCGCTCGACGCCCTCAAGAAGGCGATGCATGGCTCCGAGTTCGTCGGCTATGAGACGCTCGCGACCGATGGCAGGGTTGTCGGGATCATCGCCCAGGACAGGCTCTGCGAAACCCTCCGCGAGGTCGGCCACGAGTCTCCTGTCACCGTCGTTCTCGATCGGACGAGTTTCTACGGGGAGTCGGGCGGCCAGGTTGGCGACACCGGCACGCTCGAATGGGATGGCGGATCGTTCGAGGTGATCGACACACAGCGGGAAGGGGGCTTCATGCTCCACATCGGTCACCTGCGAAAGGGCTCGCTCGACCTCGGCCAATCGGTGGCTGCGAAGGTCGATCCGGCCCGCCGGGCGGCGATCCGCCGGGCCCACTCCGCAACCCACCTGATTCATGCAGCACTGCAGCATTATCTCGGCAGCCATGCCGTTCAGCAGGGCTCCAAGGTCGATGCCGACCAGCTCCGCTTCGACTTCTCCCATACGAGCGCCGTCGGCCAGGAGACGCTGCGACAGATCGAGACGATGGTCAACGACCAGACGCTCGACGCCGTGCCGGTGTCGGCGACACTGCTGCCGCTGGCGGAGGCCCGTCATGCTGGAGCCATGATGCTCTTCGGTGAAAAGTATCCCGACCTTGTGCGGATGGTCTCGATGGACGGGGTCAGCCGCGAACTCTGTGGTGGCACCCACGTTTCGAGCACCGGCCAGATCGGGATGGTGAAGATCCTCGGCGAGGAGAGCGTCTCGGCCGGAACCCGAAGAATCTCCGCGATCACGGGCCTGCGAGCCGTCGAGCGGCTACGGCAGACGGAGGGCGTGCTGGCCGAGGCGGCCGCGGCACTGAAGGTGCCCGTGGGCGAACTGCCCACGCGGCTTGCCACCGTCGTCAAGGAACTCAAGGAACTCAAGAAGAGCAGGGGGCCGGCCCCGGCCGCAGCGATCTCCGTCGACGAACTGATCGCCGGGGCAGTCGAGATCGGCGGAGCGCGGATCGTGGTCGCCGACGCCCGGGGAAGCGACGCCGCAGCGATGCGGCAGTGCATCGATCATCTCCGTCGCAAGGCGAGCCCGATCGCCGTGCTCCTCGGATCGACCGAGGCCGACAAGGTGACGCTGGTCGCCGGCATCTCGCGGGAACTCGAAGAGCGTGGGCTGTCCGCCGGCAACTGGATCAAGGACGCCGCCACGATCGTGGGAGGCAAGGGGGGCGGCCGGGCGGATCTCGCCCAGGCCGGCGGCAAACTGGTCGACAAACTGCCTGAAGCCCTGACCGCAGCCCGCAAGGCGATCGAGCAGCTGCTTTAGTGTTCACTGGAAAAATCGTCTCGAAAACTCCTTTTCGGCACGGCGATCCCTGCCCGATATGGAACAGGCTTCAGCCTGTCATGGCTGCTTCACGCAAAACCCGGACATAGTGTCCGGTTTTGCTTGGCGACCTCCGGTCGCTGGTGCTGACCCGGCCCTCCGGGCCTGACGCCGACCGATGTGGAACAGGCTTCAGCCTGTCATGCATTTGAGTAATGGTGTCTCGGCCTGGGTCGGGGTTGCCCGTGTCCTCTCGTCGGACGTTCACGTCGGCCCTCCAGGCCTCCGTTCACTGCATGTCCGCTGCGCTTCGCCATCCTGGCTGCGCTTGCTCCCATAGCCCGCTCGAGGACACGGGCAACCCCTCCTGAATGCACACTCAGCAAAGCAGGGAATGTCATCTGCCGAGACTGCCGTGGCTGCGCTCACGCGCAACGTGCATTTCCTGCGTCGCCGCCCCCCGCTTCATCACCAAGGCATTCAGGAGGGGTTGCCCATGCCCCGAGAGCCGGCGTAGGCGGCAAGCGTAGCCAGGAT
>CAMDFJ010000113.1 GCA_945897435.1 Candidatus Kuenenia stuttgartensis
TCGGCCCTGGGCGACGATGGCTCCCCCACTCCAGGGATTCTCGGCTGTTTTTCAGGCCTGATCGAGGCTCGCCCGGCCCCGGAGGCAGTCGCCAGAAAATTCCGGGGGATTTCGCGTCCGGTTTCGCCGCGGGTGAACGCCTAACGAAAAGGAGGCCGGAGGGGCCTTCATGTTCCTCCGGTCTGCACTCCACGCATGAGCGACTTTCCTCAGCCATTTCGAAACGCCATTTTCCGCAGGGTTCGAATCGTGCCACAGGGTTGGTGGCCGGATTCTGGTGTTGCGGATGGCGGCCCTGCCAAACGGGTTCGCAGGACATACCGGGCTCTGGTCATCGGTACGGCCATTCTTCATCGTCCCGCTGGCAGCCGGGGCCGTTGGACCGTCGATCTTGCCGACGGCGTCGACTGCCTGCCCCACTCGCCACGAAGGGCAGCGGGCCTGCGGCGAATCCTGAATCTGCACACATCGCTCGGAAAGACTGCCCGGATAGGGGCGGCCCTGATGACGCCCTCCGATGCAGTCGCGGATCGCATCCGCCCAGCGACCAGGCATGCGGGACCGGCCCCGAGTTGCCCAGATGCCCCGGTGGATATCTACGGCTATTCGCTGATGTACCAACTCCCTGGAATGAAGGGTGTGGCCGCAGTCGATCCGCACGAATTCTTCGACGACATGCCGGCCTGGTTTGATTCGCCCCTGGAACTGCTCGACCGGGCGGAGTTTCTTGCGGCGCGAGGAATTCCTCATCGCCCGCTCGCAATCGTCACGCAGCGGCAGGACTTCGAGCCTGGCGATTCCGGCTCCTCGCCGCGAAACCGGTTCTGTCGCCAGACGGCGTTTCGTCGGCCCTGCCGGATCGACGCCTTTCTGTAGAAGTGCCTTTCGCCCCGCCATCTGGTAGCCTTTTGGGAGGGGCCACGGTTGTGTGGCGCCGGGACGTAAGGCCCTGCACCCATGATCCACAAGGCAAACACGGAGGCAGACACGAAGGCTAACGAGCCCGCCATCGAGCGGCTGCTGGCCGATGCGAGGTCGGGATCCTCAACGGCACTCGGCCGGCTCTTCGAGACAGCCCGACTGCAGCTTCTGCTCGCCTGCCGTCGGGAGTTGCCATCGGGCATCCGAGCCAAGGTCGGGGCGTCTGACATCGTCCAGGAGACGGCCATCGAGGCCTCCCGCGATCTGCACCGGTTCAGCGGCCGGTCGGCGGGCGAGTTCTACGCCTGGTTGCGTTCGATCCTGCGGAACAATCTCACCGACGCCGTCCGCCGCTATGGCGTGGTGAAGGCCCGGTCGATCGACCGGGAGCAGAGTCTGGACGCGACCGACAGCCAGATGAGCCACCTCATCTCGCTGACTCCTGCGGCTGACATCCGGCCGCCCGACGGATCGGTCATCCGGCGCGAGGATGCCGCCATGATCACCGCGGCGCTGGCCCGGCTTCCGGATGACTATCAGATCGTGCTCCGGCTCAGGTATTGGGACGGCCTGACTTTCGAGCAGATCGGCGAACGGATCGGCCGGACAGGAGAGGCCGTCCGCAAACTCTGGTATCGTGCGGTTCGGCTCCTGCAGGCCGAACTTGTCCAACAGCACCGCCAGTCCTCCGCCGTGCAGCAGGCGGAATCTCCCAGAGCCCATGTCGTTTGACGAGCCGGAAGACGACGACCTGATCGCCCGGCTGGCAGCGCTCGACGACTGCCTCGGCGGCCATGCCGGAGGCCAGCGGGCGTTGCGGGAGCTCGAACGGAATCGGACCGTGCCGGCCGACGGTGATGCGATCGAGGCGTTGCTGTTGCTGCGCCAGACTGCCGCCGATGAAGCGTCTCCGGTTCAGGACAACTCATCCCTTCCGCAGCGGATTGGCCGATTCGAGGTCGTGCGACAGGCGGGCAGTGGGGGATTTGCAGTCGTGTACGAGGCGATCGACCCGGCCTCGAGTCGGCGGGTGGCGATCAAGGTTGCCCGGCCTGAAGCCGTTTCCACGCCCGAGATCCGACGGCGGTTCGTCCGCGAGGCCGAGATGGCGGTGCGGCTGACCCATCCGCACCTTGTGAAGATTCTCGAGGTCGGTGAGGATGAAGGTCTGCCCTACATCGCGCAGGAGTTCTGCCCCGCCGGAAGCCTTGCCCAATGGCTCGAGCGGCATCCGGGGCCGGTGTCCCCGAGGGTCGCAGCCGGGATCGTCGCGGCGATCGGGCAGGCAGTCGACCATGCCCATGCCCATGGCATCGTCCATCGCGACATCAAGCCGGCCAACCTGATGCTCGTGCCGGTGGCCGGGGAGTCAGCACTCCTGCCGGACGAGGGACTGACCGTGAAACTCTGCGACTTTGGGCTCGCCAAATCGCTCGAATCCGCGGACAGTGGCGAATCGGCACCAACCCGACTGACGCGAACCGGCATGCGACTCGGCACGCCTGCCTGGATGGCCCCCGAGCAGGTCGACAGTTCTTTCGGCGAGATCGGCCCCCAGACAGACGTGCATGCGCTCGGCCTGATCCTCGACAGGCTGCTCACCGGCCGCCGCCTGCGGAGCGGCGAAACGGAGGCGGAAACGCTCAAGAAGGTGCTGCTCGACGAACCGCCGGCGGCGAATCAGCTGGTGATCGACGTTCCCGGCGACCTGGCGGCGGTCTGCCTGAAGGCCATCGAGAAGCATCCAACCGACCGGTTTCAGTCCGCCGCGGAGCTTTCGGACGAACTGCTCCGTTTCCTCGCCGGCCGCCCAACCCTCACCCGGCCCCAAAAACTCCTCGCAAGGGCATTGCGGCAGGTTCGACGCAGACCGCTGATCGCGACGCTTTCGGCGGTGCTCGCGGCGACCGCGGTGGCCGGCCTCTGGTCCACCCAGGCAAACCGCAGAGACCTCCAACTGGCCGACCTCGAGATCAACTCGTTGCAGGAGTCCGCGGCGGCGGAGGATCTGCTCGAGGCGTTCACCCGTGCCCGCACCGGGTTTGCCGCCACGGCCTTGAAAGCCCTGGCGGAATGCGAGCAAAAGAGTCCTGCCCTGGCGTCGTCGTTCGTCGGCCGGATGCTCGGCAGACGCCTCCACGGCGAGGTCGCCACTCTGTTGCAGACCAGCTCCGTCGATGGAGGGCCGCCAGCGGCGATCTCGGCGCTTGCGCTTTCCAGCGACCGTCGTCTGGCCGCCGTGGGTGCTGCCAATGACAGGCTGTATGTTCTCCCCCTCCAGGATGACGCCCCACCGACCGCTGTGAATGCTGGAGGGTCGATCCTGAGCCTGGCCTTCTCGCCCGACGGCGAAAGGATCGCAGCGATCTTTCCCGATGGGGCGGGGCGGGTGTGGAACACCCGTGATGTATCGCTGATCCGGGAATTCCAGATTGCATCGAAGGTCTCCCCGTCGGCAGTCGCCTTCGACGGCGAGGGGCGAACGATCCTCTGCGCCGGAGCCGATCGAACCATCTGGCTCGTGGACGCGGCGGGGGACCTGCCGCCCCGGGCCTTGGCGACCCTGCCGGCTGGCCAGAACGAGACGATCGGGATCAAGGCGATCTGCAGCGCAGGACCGGCGCGAGTTGCGGCGGCCGTGGGCGCGGAGGTTCATGTCGTCGATCTGGCGACCGGCAGGCTGGTTCACACCCTGATCGGCGGTGCTGGCCAACTCAGCCGCCTCGCCGCATCGGAGGACGGCTCACGTCTGTTGGCCGTTGGAACCGACCCGAGGCCGCGGCTCTGGGATCTCGAGACCGGCGCGGCCCTGAAGTTCACCCCGACCCGGGCGACATGGCCGGCCGCCTGCGGCATCAGTCCGGATGGCACCCAGATCGCCGTCGCCAGCCCCGACGGGTTCTGCCGAATCTTCAGTACGACGAAGGACCGCCTTATCGGCCGGTTGTTCGGTCATGTCGGTCCCGTGATTGCGTCCGATTTCGAGACGACCGGCCACGTGATCTCGGCCGGCGCGGACGGTTCGCTCCGCCGCTGGGATCCCATGGCTGAAAAGGAACGCGGCGGATTCAGGGAGCAGACCGTCGCCGGGGGGGCCGTGCGGTCGCTCGAACCGCTGCCTGACGACGGTGGCCCCCCACGTGCATTGATCATTCAGGCCGGAGTGGCAGCGACCGTCGTGGAAGCCGGTTCCCCGGCACGGGTCACACGCTTCCCGACCGCCATCCCCTCGCCGTCGCAGGCCGCCGTCGACGCCCCGCGGCATCGGATCGCGCTTGCCAGTGGTGGGTCGAGCATCCGGGTCGAGCCCTTGCCTGGATGCACTTCGGCCGTCGGACAGTTGCCGGGCGGCGACGACATCGTGGCCCGGGATCTCGCCTGGACCGTGGATGGTCGGCTCGTAGCCGGGTGCGCGGATGGCAGGCTGCTCGCCTGGGATGCGGGGCTCTCGGATGCCTCCGAGATCGACCGCCTCGGAGGTCCGATCGAGGTCGTCGTCGCTGCTCCCTCAGGCCTGCCGAGAGTGGCCGCCGGCCACCTGCGCACCGTCGTGATCCACGATCTCGGCGATCAGAGCCCACCGGCCAATCCGAGGCAGACCATTTCTCTCCCTGACAATATCTGCAGTGCGGCCTGGTCGCCAGACGGACTCCGGCTCGTCTGTGGCACGATCGCTGGTGATATTCTCATCTTCTCCACCGACACCGGAGACCTGCTCGGTGATATCCACAAGTTCAAGCGAAACTTTGAGAACAACGCCAAGAGAAAGCGAATCAAGGCCTTGGTGCCTCTCGCGATCGCATTCACGCCGGGCGGCCGCACGCTCCTGATCTGCGATGCCGAGAGAATCTGGTTTGCCGACGCAAACACGCTGACCTGGTTCGAATCATTCCGGCCGGACTGGTCGATCGCCTGCGTCGCGGTGTCGGCCGATGAGCAACTGATCATGATCGGCGGCGAGCAATTTGGCGAAGGCCGCATCGGATTGCTCGAAGTCTCGCTGCCTCCCATTCGACTGGTCCGCTGACCGGAGTCCGGCTGCCCTTGCTCCCCCTTCCGGGCCAGCCTGCTAGCCGCCGTTGATCTGCTCTTGCAGGGCGAGCCAGCGTTCTTCGGCGGCCGCGAGTCTGGCGGCCACCTCGGTCATGGCGGTGTGCACCCGCAGCGCCTCGGCCGGGTCTGTCGCCTCGAGCAGGGTCTCGTTGTGCTGCCGCTTCTCGGCATCGAGCCGGGCGATCGTCCGCTCGAGGTTTGAGATCTCCTTGCGGGCGTCGCGGTCGGACCTGCCCGGCGGCTTCGCCGCGACGCCCTGCGGCCCGGGCGGCGGACGGCCTCCCGGCTTGGCGGTTCGCCGGCCGTCGGCCTCCTCGGCGTCGTCGATCTCGCGGGTGACGGCGGCCAGATAGGAGCCGTAGTCGCCGATGTACTTCATCACCCGGCCGTCCTTGACCTCGATCACCGTGGTGGCCACGGTGCTCATGAACGACCGGTCGTGGCTCGTGAAGATGACGGTTCCCTCGTAGGCCAGCAGGGCCTGGGCGAGAGCGTCGACGGTCTCGACATCGAGGTGGTTTCCCGGCTCGTCGAGCACGAGCACGTTGAACGGACCGAGCAGCAGGCCGGCCATGCAGAGCCGGGCCCGCTCTCCGCCCGAGAGCACCCGAACCCGCTTCTCGACAGCGCGGCCGCGAAACAGCATCGCACCGGCCAGATCGAGGATCTGCTGCTGCTTCGTGCCGATCTTCGCCGCCCGCTCCAGATAGGCGAGGACGGTGTCGTCGGCCGGCAGGCTCGTATAGACGTGCTGGGCGTAGACGCCGATCTCACAGCCGTAGCCCCACTTCAATTCGCCGCCGACCGGGGGCAGCGACTCGACGAGCGTTCGCAGAAACGTCGTCTTGCCCTGGCCGTTGTCGCCGACGATCGCGGCCCGGGAGCCGTGAACCACCTCGACCTCGATCCCCTTGGCGACGGTGTTCGGCGGATAGCCGATGGCCAAGTCGACGCAGCGGACAGCCGGCCCCTTGCGGGGGGAGACGAGCGGGCAGCGGATGGCGGCGGTCGGCGCTTCGGCGGCGATCTCCTCGACCTCGAGCTTCTCCAGCTGTTTGCTCTTCGACTTGGCCCGCGATGCGGTCGAGGCCCGGGCCTTGTTGCGGGCGATGAAGTCCTCGAGCTGGCGGCGTTTGGCGAGGACCGCGGCGTTCGTCCGTTCGAGGTGCTCGAGCTGCTCCTGCTGATATTGCAGATAGGCGTCGATCTTGCCGGGGAAGACCGTCAGCTTGCCGCGGGAAAGGTCGAGCGTCTGGTCGCAGGTGGCGGCGAGGAAGGCCCGGTCGTGCGACACGATCAGGCAGGCCTCCTTGTAGCCCCGCAGGAAGTGCTCGAGCAGGATCTGGGTTCGCAGGTCGAGGAAGTTGGTCGGCTCGTCGAGGAGCAGCAGTGTCGGCTCGTGGAGGAGCAGGGCGGCGAGCTTGACCCTGGTCTGCCAGCCGCCGGAGAGTTTGGCGACGGGGCCTGAGAGGTGGGGAGTCTTGAGTTCGAACTGGCCGGCCACCTCGCCGCACTTCCAGTCGGGCTGGCCGCTGTCCCGGATCAGAAACTCGAGCGCCGTCTCGCCCGGCAGAAATGGATCGTGCTGCCTGAGATACCCGAGGCGAAGCCGTGGGTGGCGGACGATCTCGCCCGAATCGAGTTCCTCCTCGCCGAGGATCACCCGCAGGAGCGTGCTCTTGCCGGCCCCGTTGCGGCCGACGAATCCGATCTTGCCGTCATCGGTGATCGTGGCCGAGGCGGCATCGAGGAGGACCTGATCGCCATACCGCTTCGAGGCATTTTTGATATCGAGCAGAACCGCCATGCACCACCGCCGTCCGGCCGCCCGGATGGCGGGCTCGTGAAGTCAGCCCGCAACGGCCAGGATGGTGCTGCGGGGTTGAAAAAACGGAGGGCATGGGACTCGAACCCACAACCGGTTACCCGGCACGACATTTCCAGTGTCGCCGCTAGCCATTCGCTTACCCTCCAAACGCGGGTTTTCTCGTCGTACCCCACCGCTGACCCCACCGATTTCGGTTTTGGACAACGGGGGACGCATCGAAAGACGGCGTCTGAACGGGCAAGTTTACCCAGCGGAGCATTGCACCGAAACCCCGCCCAACGAACGCCCTCCCGCAGGGCACTCGCCCTGAATGGCTACCGCGATTGATTGACCAGACAAGCCTGTGGCGGCCTGGAGACTCGACCGATATCGGAGCAGGACTTGAGACGTATCAGCCCGGAGCACTGAGACTCGCCTGCCGGCGATCGAAGTGCCAGGTGAATCCGATGCCGATCCAGTAGCTCGAGATGTCCACTCGGGTGGCATCGCCGAGAAGTTGGGTCGCTGGAAACATGCCACCGGCGAAAGCGTCGAAATCGAGGCCCGGCATCAAATCTGAGTACCCGAAGCCGGCGGAGATGCGATGCTGGTTGACGATCGCGAACTGGGATTGCAGATACTTCACAGATTTGACGCCGCCTGGAACGACCACCGGACCGATCGTGTCGCCGAAACTCCCGTCAATTGGGTTTTCAGCAAGTGCATAGCCGGCCCGGATTTTCAGCCGGTCGGTTGCCCGGTACTGCCCGCCCAGCTGCATCACCCACTGCGGCCGATAAATGCTCTTGAACAGGGCAGCGCTGTCCCAGTCCAGAAAAAGTGCATCGGCCGCCAACAGCAGACGCCGATCCAGCAAAGCCTCGTTCGAGATTCCCAGTCCCACGGTCTGCGGCAGTCCCATGTCGACGGTGATTGGCCTGCTCTGGTTGAAGAGAATGGCCTCGTTCTGGAAGCGAAACGCCTGCGTCGACTGGTAGTAGGCGCCCAGACGAGTTGCATCGCCCATGAGATAGTCGATCCCAACACCGCCGCGCAGCGCATAGGCATTGGTCATGGTGCTCGTGCCCACGAATGGTCCGGAGGCAAACCCATCGCCGATGAACATCGTCGCCCCGACAGAGAGCCGCTCGGTCAGTTGCACCGCCAATGACGGCGCGAACTCCAAAAAAAGAAGGTACGACGACGAGCCATTGCTGGCGGGGTCCTGCACGTAACTGGATCCGCCACCGGCCGCCCCGAGGACGGCGAGACCGACCGTGGTGGGGACCGACAGACCGTCGAGTTCCTGGGAGACGCCGATCGCCGGCACGACCGCGCCGGGAGTGCTG
>CAMDFJ010000114.1 GCA_945897435.1 Candidatus Kuenenia stuttgartensis
TTTCGCCCGCACATCCAGTCCGCCCATGGCACCCACTTCCATCCCCCCGGACGACGTGCCCGGCTTTCTACGCGACCTCGCCGCGACGGCGACGGCAATCGGCTTCTCGCGTCACGGGGTCGCCTCGCTCGACCCAGACCGACGGGATCCCCGGCCGCACGAGCGGTTTCGGCAGTGGCTCGCAGAGGGCAGGGCGGGGCCGATGGCCGATTGGCTCTCCCGGCATGAGCCCTTTCGCCGTGATCCACGGGTTCTCCTTCCCGGGGCCCGCAGTGTGATCATGCTGGCCACCGACCATGCCAGCGGATCGTTTCAGACCGACGAGCCCTGTCCGCCGGGACGGGGGCGGGTGGCCCGATACGCCTGGGGAGACGACTACCACGACATGCTTCGGAAGCGGGTGAATCAGCTTGGCAACTGGCTCGAGTCGCGACTGCCCGGCTGCCGTTCGCGGGGGTTCTGCGATTCAGTGCCGTTCCCGGAGCGGGAATATGCCTGGCTGGCGGGGCTTGGCTGGTTTGGGAAGAACACGATGCTGATCGATCCCGGGGCGGGGAGCTACTTTCTGCTCACCGTGCTGCTCACCGACGCCCTGCTACCCACGAGCGAACCGGTGCTCGTCGACCACTGCGGATCCTGCACGGCCTGCCTCGATGCCTGTCCCACGCAGGCCTTCATCGAACCTCGGCTGCTCGACGCGACAAGGTGCATCAGCAGCCTCACCATCGAGCAGAAGGGGCCGGTCGATACGGGGCTCAGGGCCGCCATCGGCGACCGGGCCTTCGGCTGCGACATCTGTCAGGAGGTCTGTCCCTGGAATCGCCGCGCACCCGGCTCGACGGAGTCCGGATTTCAGCCTCGGGCTGGCGAGGCGACGCTGCCGCTGGCGGACGTTCTCAATCTCGGTGAGGAGGATTTCAGGACCCGTTTTCGGGGCACTCCGCTCCTGCGGGCCAAGCGGTCCGGGCTGTTGCGGTCGGCGGCCATCGTTCTCGGCAACCACCCCGATCCGGCGTCCTCAGGCGGCCTGATCGCCGCCCTCGACGATCCCGATGCCGGGATCCGCTCGGCCGCCGCCTGGGCGCTCGGTGAGTGGCGACGGGCACCGGAGCCGCTGGCCTCGCGGGCCCGGACGGCGCTCGCCGCCCGGTTCGATGTCGAGCCCGACGCCGCCGTCCGTGAGGAACTCGCAGCCGCGATCTACTCGCACTCCGCCGTCTCATCGACTTCAGCCGAGGCGTCGCGGCCCGGTCCGTCGATCTTGTAGAACCGCTCCAGCACGGCCTCCCATTCGGCATTCACCGTGACCGCCACGAACGCATCCCGCACGGCGATCGGCTCGGGATGGAGGCGGGAATACTTGATGGCAAACTTCCGCATCATCCGGCCGGCGAGGTCCTCGCCGTGCAGGGCGGCCGAGAGGCCGAAGTGTTCCCGGAGCACGTCCCGCTGCCCATGGATCGAAGGCGGCGGAGGCAGCGGCCGGCCGGCGAGCAGTTCCAGGGTCTGTCCGAAGATCCAGGGATTGCCGATCGCCCCCCGGGCCACACTCACGCCATCGACGCCGGTTCTTTCGAGCATCGACACGCAGGCCTCTGCCGAGAACAGGTCGCCCGAACCGAGCACCGTCCGCTCTCCGGCATGTCTCTTCACGGCGGCGAGAAACTCCCAACTGCTCGGCCCGACATACTTCTGCCGAACGCTGCGGCCGTGGACGGTGATCGCCGCCACTCCCCGCTCAAACGCCCCGTCGAAGATCGTCCAGAACTTGTCGGCGCTCTCGGCCGAATCGTCGATCCCCCGCCGCATCTTCAGGCTCACAGGCACGCCCGCTGGAACCGCATCGCGAACCCGCGACACGATCTCGAGCGCCGTCTCCGGCACGCCCAGAAGGTAGCCGCCCCGGCAGCGGCCGAGCACCTTCTTCACGGGGCAGCCGAAATTGATGTCGATCACGTCGAAGCCCGCCTCGACGAGCCGTCGCGCCGCCGGTGCGAAGTCGTCGGGGTTGGCCCCCATCAACTGTCCGCCGACGGGATGCTCCTCGTCGGCGACCGCGATCCTGGCGAGGTTGCGGCGGTTCGTGCCGACCACGGTCACAAACGTGTCGAGCAGCACCTCGCAGACCGCGTAGGCCGCGCCGTGGCGCCGGGCGAGCACCCGCATCGGCAGGTCGCTGTAGCCCGACAGGGCCGCCTGCACGACCGGCGAGCCGAGCTGGACGCCACCGATCGAGAGCCGCTTTTCCGCGATCACGTCAGGACCGGACAGGCGTCAAACCAGGAGCGTCCCTGCGAAGCCATCCAATCGAAGCTCGACCGCGGCCCCCAGTCGCCCGGTTCATAGAGATCGACGGGCGGCATCTCGGCCGAACTCCAGGCGCGGACGAAGGGATCGATGATCTCCCAGGATTTCTCCACCTCGTCGGAGCGGGCGAAGAGGCTGGCATCGCCATTCATGACGTCGAGCAGCAGAGGTTCGTAGGCCTCGGGCAGCCGGCCGTGGAACTCCCGCGAGTAGCTGAACTCCAGATCGGTCATCCGCAGCCGCATCCCGGCACCCGGCACCTTCGTATGAAAGTGGAGCTGGATGCCCTCTGCCGGCTGGATCTGGATCACGAGCCGGTTGGCCTCGCGATTGCCGGGCCGCATCCCGTTGGAAAACAGCTCGAGCGGCGGCTGCCGGAAGCCGATCACGATCTGCGTCGTCCGGCAGCTCATCGCCTTGCCGCTGCGGAGATAGAACGGAACACCCTGCCAACGCCAGTTGTCGATCTCCAGCCGGATCGCCCCGAAGGTCGCGGTCCGGCTCTGCGGCGCCACTCCCGGCTCGGCCAGATAGCCGCGATATTGCCCGCGGACACCGGCCGTCGCCACGTCGCCGGGGTTGAGCGGACGGATCGCCTCGAGCACCTTCACCTTCTCGTTGCGGACGGCCCGGGCGTTGAACCGGGAGGGCGCCTCCATGGCGCTGACCATCAGCAGTTGGAGGAGATGATTCTGAAACATGTCGCGGAGCACGCCGGACGTTTCGTAGTAGGCCGCTCGCCGACCGACCGGCACCTCCTCGGCCACCGTGATCTGGACATGATCGATGTAACGGCGGTTCCAGACCGGCTCGAAGATCGTGTTCGCGAACCGCAGGGCGAGGATGTTCTGCACCGACTCCTTCCCGAGATAGTGGTCGATGCGATAGACCTGACTCTCGCGAAACACGGTGTGGATCTGGGCGTTGAGAGCCTCGGCCGTGGCGAGGTCGGTGCCGAACGGCTTCTCGACCACGATTCGGCGTGGCCCGGCGGTCTCGTCGGCCATCCCGAGCGATCCCAGGGCCGCGACCACCGGCGGGTAGAACTGCGGCGCCGTGGCGAGGTAGTAGACGCGGGATGACTCGACGCCTCCCTCGAGCGAATCGAGCCGTTGCTTGAGGCCCGCGAAGTCCTCGGCGCTGCCGATGTCCCCCGGCTGGTAGTGGACCGTTTCGGCGAAGGTTTTCCAGGCGGCCTCGTCGAACCCACCGGCATGCTTCGCGGTCGTTTCCCGGAGGCTCGCCCGCCAGGCGTCGTCGCTCATCGGCGTCCGCGAATATCCGATGATTCGCGTCAGTCCCGGGAGCGATCCCGACCGCATCAGGTTGTAGAGCGCCGGGATCAGTTTGCGGCTGGTGAGATCGCCCGAGGCGCCGAAGATGACGATCGTGTGATCCATCGAGTCACAGCCTCATGCCGGTGAATCCGCCATCCACGTAGAGGCTCGTGCCGGTGATGAAACTGCCGGCCACAGGCGCGCAGAGCAGGATCGCCGCGCCGACGAGTTCCTCCGGATTGCCGAAGCGGTTCATCGGGGTCTGCCCCATGATCGATGCCGTGCGTTCGGGCGAGAGGATCTTGCGGTTCTGCTCGGCGGGAAAGAAGCCGGGGCAGAGCACGTTGACCCGAACGCCCTTGGGGGCGAGTTCGCGGGCCACGTTCTGGGTGTAGTTGACCACCGCGGCCTTCGAGGCAGAGTAGATGAAGACCTTCGACAGCGGCTTGTCTGCCGAGACGCTGCCGATGTTCAGGATCGCGCCGCCGCCCAGGCCGGCCATGTGGCCGCCAAACACCTGGCAGCCGATATGGGTGCTCTTGAGGTTGGTGTCGAGGACCCGGTCGTAGTCGTCGTCGGGAATCTCGAAGTAGGGCAGCGACGAGTTGACGCCGGCGCAGTTGACGAGGATGTCGGCCTTGCCGCGGGCATGAATCGTGGCCTCGAGCAGGGCCCGCACGCTGGTGCGGTCGACCGCGTCGACCGACACGAAAATCGCCTCGCCGCCGGCCGCCTTGATGGCATCGACCCGGGCCTGGCCGCGGTCGGCACCCCGGCCGGCGACGACCACGAAGGCCCCGGCCCCGGCGAGCCCGTCGGCCAACGCCCCGCCGAGCACGCCCGTGCCGCCGACGACGACGGCCGTTCTGCCCGCGAGACCGAACTGTTTTTCGAGAAACGCGTTGCTCATCAGGCCTTCCCTCCGCTCGAGGCGACAGGCTTGCGGAGGTCGAGCCACTCGGTGTGGAACGTGCCCGGCTTGTCGGTCCGCTCGTAGGTGTGGGCGCCGAAATAGTCGCGCTGGGCCTGGAGCAGATTGGCCGGCAGGTTGGCATGACGGTAGCCGTCGTAGTAGGCCAGGGCCGTCATGAAGGCCGGCACGGGAATGCCGATCGTGGCGGCCGTCGCCACGACATGCCTCCAGGCTGTCTGGGCGTCGGCGAGCGCCGCCGTGAAATACGGGGCGAGCATCAGGTTTTCCAGATCGGGGTGGGCCTTGTAGGCCTCGGCGATCCGCTCCAGGAACTGGGCCCGGATGATGCAGCCACCCCGCCACATCATGGCGATCGAGTGGTAGTCGAGCTTCCAGTCCTGCTCCTTCGCGGCGGCGGCGAGCTGGACGAAGCCCTGGGCGTAGCTGGCGATCTTCGACGCGTAGAGCGCCTGCCGAACCTGGCCGATGAAGGCGGCCTTGTCGCCGCGGTTGAACATGTCGGGCCCCTTGAGCACGCTGCTCGCCCGTACCCGTGCGTCCTTGAGGGCGGAGAGGCAGCGGGCATAGACGGCCTCTGTGACCAGCGTGCTCGGCACGCCCATGTCGAGGGCCAGCTGGCTCATCCACTTGCCCGTCCCCTTCGCTCCAGCCTTGTCGAGGATCAGGTCGACCATGAAGCCGCCCGTCTCGGGATCCCTGACCGTGAAGATGTCCCGCGTGATCTCGATCAGATAGCTGTCGAGTTCGCCCCGGTTCCATTCGTCGAACACGGCGGCGAGTTCGTCGTTCGAGAGGCCGGCCCCTTGCTTGAGCAGCCAGTAGGCCTCGCAGATCAGCTGCATGTCGCCGTATTCGATCCCGTTGTGCACCATCTTCACGTAGTTGCCGGCACCGCGGGGGCCGACCCAGTCGCAGCAGGGGATGTCGCCCTTGGGGCCGACCTTGGCGGCGATCGCCTGGAAGATCGGCTTCACCAGCGGCCAGGCGGCGGCGGAGCCGCCCGGCATCATGCTCGGACCCTTGAGGGCACCCTCCTCGCCGCCGGAGACGCCGGTGCCGACGTAGAGCAGGCCGGCGGCCTCGACCTCGCGGGTGCGACGGTCGGTGTCGGAGGGGAGCGTGTTGCCGCCGTCGATGATCACATCGCCCTTGGAGAGCAGGGGGGTGAGGGTCTTGATCAGCTCATCGACGGCCGGGCCGGCCTTGACCATCATCATCACCTTCCGCGGGGCCTTGAGGGAGGCGACAAGATCGGCGAGTGAATGGCATCCGACCACGTTGGGCTGCCTGCCGCGGCCGGCCGTGAAGGCGTCGGTCACGCTCGTGGTGCGATTGAACACGGCGATCGAATACCCACGGCTGGCGATGTTGAGGGCGAGGTTCTCGCCCATCACGGCCAGGCCGATCAAACCGATGTCGCACGATCCCTGCTGGCTCATCCTTCGGAGGCTCCTGCTGGTAGGATTTGCCCCGACGGCAATGTCGGGGAGACGGAGACTATATCGGCCGATCCCAGCCCGCTCCAAACAGGCCTTTTTTCCGCCACCAACGGAACAGAGTGAAGGAACCGGGCCGCATCCGCCGATTTCTAGGCACGGTGGGAAGAAGCTGGATCTTCCGGGCGATCGTCAATCTCGCGGCAAAACGCAGACCTTGACCAATCTGCCCAGGGTTCCGTAGCGTTCTTCCCCAGAGGTCGGTTCACGGCTCCGTAGCCAAGTGGCTAAGGCAGCGGATTGCAAATCCGCCATCGTCGGTTCGACTCCGACCGGAGCCTCTCGCCTGAAGACCCCTGAAAATCCTCGGAATTGCCGGGGTTTTCAGGGGTTTTTGCGTTTTCGGCGGCGCGTGTTTCTGTGTCGGCAGCAAGCCGCACAGATGCCCCAGAGTGCCAAGCGGAGCCCTCCTGAGCCGACTCTCCGTGTACATTTTTGTGTATATCGGAGCCGGCGGATTTCGCTCGCCCGCAGGTGCTTGTAGCCCGCCGAGCCTCCGCCTCCGGGCGGGTGGACTGCTTGGTCAGCATGTCGCCCAAACCTGCCACATAACCCGCAGTGAGTGGGAGTCGGCAACGTGCCCCTGTACATAAAACACCACCGGGCAGAGCACCTTGCGATGTCCTGCCGGGCGTGAGATCACCAGTGCCGGAAAAAAGGCTCAGATCAGCCTGCCCGGCGCCGCCGCCAGATCGAGAACCCGCCGCAGGCCAGGCCTGCGAGGGCCATGGCGTAGGTGGAGGGTTCGGGGACTGGGGCGACGAACATCATGCTGTTGGCGCGACCCATTCCACCCGTGCCGGGAGCGACGAGCGTGTCTATGAATGCACCTGTTGCTGGGTTGTAGCGATTGATCTGCGACAGGTTGCCGTTATCACTCAACACAAGCAAGGCGCCAGACTCGTCGAAGGCGAGCGACATCGGCACGATGCCGAAGGCCGTCGTGATCGTGCCGGTGAGCGCGAGCGTCGTTTCGCTGAACTTGAAGACCTTGTTCGTCTGCCAGTCGGGCACGTACATGGTTCCGGCGTTGTCGAACACCGGTGCACGCGGGCCATTCGAAAAGAAACCGCCGTATACGAGTTGGGCATTGCCCCCGGTGGCAGCATCGTAGCGGTACAGGCTGCCACTTTGGCCGATGTAGCTCACGTAGAGACTGTTTCCTCGGAAAGTCATGCCACCGAAGTCGAATGCACCGACTGGCGGAGAGACAAATATGCCCAGGTATTGACCCGTCGACCCGCTGTACTTCGTAACGATTCCCGATGATTGGCCGAGGTACAGATTTCCATCCGGGCCGAACAGCGGCTGGTGTGGCGACGAATACGTGACCGTCGCGAATGTATTCATGAAGGCACCCGTCGATCCGTTGAAACGGTCGATTCGAGAGCCGCTGAAAGCACTTACGTAGATGTTGCGGTCGGGGCCGAACGTATAGCCGCCGATGGAACCGCCGCCGTAATCGACGAGGACATTCCCGAGCGAAGCCCCGGTGGTGGCGTCGAACCGCAGAATCTGGGAATGGTTATTCACCAACACCATCGGCGCGCCAGCCGCTTCGCAGGCGGTTCCCTCAATCAGAATGGTGCTGGCCATTACCACTGCCACGAGGGGAAGCGAGGCGGCAAAGACGCACGACCGGCTGACGTGCTTCCGTGCCCGCCGACGCCGAACCATCTGCCAACCTCCACAAGCAATTCCCACCAGTCCCATCACCCACGTCGAGGGCTCGGGCACGGCAACCGGACTTGCGAGACGAAAACCGACGGAGTTGTCCTCGAAAGACGGTGCGCGGGAGGAGTCGTTGTTGGAGGACGATAGCGGGAAAGGAAACCAGTAGCCCCAATCGCCGCCCCGAAAACCACGATACAGGCCGGCAGCGTTAGCCAGATCGTTCCACTCCGACACGTTTCCTGCCATATCAAACGCACCATAGTCGCTTGGGCGACCATTCGTGCCGACTGTCGTCACGTTGCCATCTTGGTTGTTCCAGTCAGCCGCAGTGTTCCAATTCGCAAAGTTACCTGTGCTGCCAGCAGAGCCATTCCCGGTAGTATCCGCCGTTACCGCCGTCGGAGGCGTGTCGCTCTGCGTGGCGTAGTCCCAAT
>CAMDFJ010000115.1 GCA_945897435.1 Candidatus Kuenenia stuttgartensis
TCCTCGAGCGGGCTATGGGAGCAAGCGCAGCCAGGATGGCGAAGCGCAGCGGACATGCAGTGAACGGAGGCCCGGAAGGCCGACGTGAACGTCCGGCGAGAGGATGCGGGCAACCCCGACCTCGCAAGACACTGTTACTCAAAAGTATGACAGGCTGAAGCCTGTCCCAGTCCGGCAGGGCATCACAGGCTGAAGCCTGTCCCACATCGGGCGGCACGTGCCGTGCCGAACAGGATTGGCGTGGATGGCTTTTATCGGGGGCAGCTAGATCGTTCTGCCGACCGCCTCGGCGACCCTGCGGCAGATCCGCATCGTCCGCTCGAAGGCGTTGAAGTCGAGCGTCTGTCCGCCATCGCTCGAGGCGGCCTTGGGGTCGGGATGGACCTCGATGATCAGGCCGTCGGCTCCGGCGGCCACGCTTGCGGCCGACATGCTCTCGACGAGATTGGCCTGGCCGGTTCCGTGGCTTGGATCGACGACCACCGGAAGGTGGGTCCGGGCATGGAGCCAGGGAACGGTCGCCAGCGGCAGGGTGAAGCGGGTGTGGGTCTCGAAGGTGCGGATGCCCCGCTCGCAGAGCATCACCTGTCGATTGCCGCCATCGAGGACATACTCGGCGGCGAGCAGCAGCTCCTCGACCGTCGCCGCCGGACCGCGCTTGAGGAGCACCGGGGTCTGGGTGCGGCCGACCGCCTCGAGCAGCCGGTAGTTCTGCATGTTGCGGGCCCCGACCTGGAGCACGTCTGCGTAGCGGACGATCAGCGGAACGTCCTCCGGCGAGACGACTTCGGTGACCACGGCCAGCCCCGTCTCCTGCCGGGCGGCGGCGAGCAGCTCGAGGCCGCGTTCCTTCATCCCCTGAAAACTGTAGGGACTCGTCCGCGGCTTGAAGGCGCCGCCGCGGAGGCCAGTGGCACCGGCCGCCTTCACGGCCCGGGCCGTGGCCACGATCTGCTCCTCGCTCTCCACCGAGCAGGGGCCGGCGATCACGCCGATCGACGGCCCGCCGACCGCCAGCGAACCCACCCTGACGACGGTCGGCTCGGACTGCACCTCTCGGCTGGCGACCTTGTAGGGGGCGAGGATCGGCATCACCGCCGCGACCCCCGGCAGGCTCTCGAACCCGCTCCCTGCTGCGTCCCGCTCGTCGCCGACGACGGCCACCACGGTCCGCTCCGTGCCCACGATCACGTGGGGCTTGAGCCGCAGCTGCTCCACCCTGGCGACCACGCCATCGAGGTCTTTCTGGGCCGCCCCGGCCTGCATCACGATGATCATTCGGCGTCCTTGTTTATGGCTGGCGTCTTCTTGTCGTCCGTCTTCATGTCGTCGGTCGCGGGCTGGTCGGCAAAGACCGCGGGCAGCGGGTCATTCCGCTTCGCCGCCGCCGCCCGGGTGGTGATCTCGATCGATTCGATTCCATCCCGGCTGCGGATGACGTAAATCAGTTTGCCGTCTGGATTGCTCTTCGCAAGGATTGCCCGCAGGACGGCGTCCGCGGTCTGATTCCGTTCCTCGAGTCCGAACGACTGGTTCTTGGTGATCCCCTCGAGTTCCAGATCCTTGCCCAGGATCTCGATCGGCAGGCCGATCTCCTCCGATACCATCTGGATCGATTTTTCGAGAGTGTCGCGGGGGAAGGTGAGCGACATCATCCTGCCGAGTGCGGCAGCCGCGGTCGTGGCGGCGGCTGGTGTGGCCGGCGGGCCGCTCAGGGTACCGGGCGACTGCTCGATCGCCAGATCCGTGGCCAGCACCAGGTTGTGGGCGGCGTGCTCCGGCAGGAGGCAATTGACCACCGTCCCCTTCCCTTCGACTCCCGACCGCAGGCTGCCGGCGACCGCGGCCAGCATCCGCGGCAGTCGCATCACCAGTCTTCTGCCATAGGGATGGGGATCGAGAGCCGTGCAATACTCCTCGACGGCATCCGGCATCGACGCGGCCTCGGTGGCGAGCCGGGCCGCGAGCTTCCGGGGAGACACACCGGGTGGAGGAACGCAGTCGAGTTCAAGATAGAACTGGCGGCCGAAGTGAAGCGAGATGGCCGCGGCATGCAGGTCGCTCCCGAGGAACTGGGCGACCGGGTCGATGAGTTTTGCCAATCCGCCGGCGAAGGCAGCCCGGCCATCGTTGAACAGATAGTTCGGCGAGCCGAAGAGGGTGAGGTGGCGGGTGTCGTCGAGCATGCCGACGAGATCCTCGAGTTCGGGCGGCAGGTTGGCCTCGATCCGCCCGCGCCAGTCCGAGGCATCCTCGGAATCCGTCCGACGAGCTGCCATGCCACCCTCCAGTGTCAGCATCTCGACAAGCTGTCGTTCAGGGCCGACGACGAGCGTCTGATCGGCTGCGGCCTTCGGCAGCCAATACCCGAGTCCATTGCTGACGTGCAGCGTTTCGCCGTCGACTTCCCGGGTCGAGGTCGGGCCCCAGGCCCGGCTCCGCACCACCTCGTCACTGGCAACCGGCAACGGCCCGACCCCCCGAACCACGTAGCCTCCGATGACCGCGTCGGGGTTCGAGGCATCGGCTCCAACCTGCCAGCCCGCCTGGAGCGACTCGATCTCGTCGATCGGAGAGCCGGCGGCTTCTGCGGCAGCCTTGAGCGCCGACTCGGCACGCGGACCGAGCGCCTTGAGAAACTGCCGTCCCTCTTCGCTGGCAAGCATCTCCTGCGGTCGGGCCAGCAGCACAAGCTGTGATCCGGGCGGAAGATAGGCGAGGGTTGGCGGGCGACCTTCGGTGGGCGATGCCCAGGGCAGGTCGGCCGAGTCGATGATCCGACCTTTCGGCGGGGCGTCCGGCACTGCCTCGGCCGCATTGCCGATGGGCTCGGCCGGCTGCTCGGCTGGCTCCTGCTTCAGAGGCTTCTTCACGGCGACCGCCGCCGGAGCGGTGGCACGACCACGCCACCATGCGAGGCCGGCGACCGCCGCCGCGGCACAGCAGCAGGCAATGCCCAGAATCGGGAGCAGTTTTGATTTCCGACGCGGCAACCGGGCGGGGGCCTTGAGTTCCGGCAGATCCGATTCCCCGACTGCAACGCCCGAGGACCGTCCTGAAACAGCAGAACGATCCCGATGGCCCGCCATCGCCCCGACTTCCGCAACTGCGGCGCTGGGCCGCTCTGCCGCCATCAGTGGCGGCCGTTGCAGGGGAAGCGTCGACGACACCGGAGGCAGCCGCAGGCAGATCGCGATCGCATCGGCGGCCTCGACTGCGGAACCATACCGGGCAGTCGGATCGCGGGCCACGAGGTAGGAAACAAGTGTCGCGACCTCCGGCGGCACCGCGGGCGGTCCGAGCGGGGGTGGCCCCACGAAAGCCACCTCTGCGAGCGATCGCTCCGCATTCCCCTGCCAGCATGGCGCGGCGCCCGCCAGAAGCGCATGAAAGACGCAGCCGATCGCATAGACATCGCTCCGCGGATCGCAGACCGCATTCGGAAGCAGCAGTTCCGGGGCCAGAAAGCAGGCCCGCATGCCGAGCCGTTCGATCGCCCCGGGCGAATCGACCGCCGGCCGCTGGGGAACCAGATGCGGGTCGCCGACGAGCGGATACTGCAGCAGACGGATCTGGCCCCCGGATTGGGCGTTCCCGCTGTCGGCTGAATCGCGCCGGATGGTGTCGAGCGAGATTCCGCCGTGCACCGTTCCAAGGCGGTGGAGTTCGGCGACGGCCCGGGCCAGCGTGAGCCCGATGCCGCAGGCCTCCTCGAGCGGGAAGGCACCCCTTTGGGAGATCTCCTCTGCGAGCGAGCGGCCAACGACATCCTCGCAGACGATCAGCCGGTACGGGCCGATCTGCTCGAGCGCGAAGGTGCGGCTCGTCGTCGGATCGGCCGCCTCGTGGGCAACCGCCGTCCGTCGAACGATGTCGGTCCAGACTTCGAGCTGGCCGCAGCGTTTCGAATCGAGCAGCAGCAGGCAGACGTTTCGGGCCGACGGCTCGTGTCGGGCCCGAAACAGCCGGCAATCGGCCGCCGGATGCTCGAGACGTTCCTGCAGCCGGTAGTCGCCGATCAGAAACGGCCCCCGGTCGCCGCGGACGAGCCGGCGGGCCTGCCAGACGGTGATCGCCCTGCGCCGGACGAGCCACTTCGCGAGCAGTTCCGTGACGGCGTCGCCGGCGGTGCCCGAGGGGATGCTCTCCCGCTCGAACTCGCGCCGCAGCCGCAGCGCCTGGTCATCGTCGGCGAGCCCGGTGGAGACGAGCAGGCTCCAGAGTTCGGCGGGCGTGGAGATCGGCATCGACCGAATTCCTCGAAAGCGACAATCGCAGCAGCACGAATCGTAGCACTCCTGCCGGAAAGCAGGCAGCGGCCGAGAGAATCGATGGCCAGAGGGAACGGCTCAGGCTTGTGAGCCGCGCGCCGACGCCGATAAGATCGCCGCCACGGTGTTCGAAAATTCCTTCGGCAGGAGGCGTGGGCAGGATGCGACCCAGCGAGGCAACCCGGATCTATTTCGATCGCGCGGCCGATCAGCTCGATCTCTCGGAGAGCATCAGGCGGCTGCTGCTGACCGCAAAGCGGGAGGTGCAGGTCCATATTCCGGTCGAACTCGACTCCGGCGAACTCGCCACCTACATCGGCTACCGGGTGCAGCACAACGACGCCCGCGGCCCGATGAAGGGGGGTCTTCGCTATCACCCGAAGGTCGATCTCGACGAGGTCCGCGGACTGGCGGCGCTGATGACCTGGAAGACGGCGGTCGTGGACCTCCCCTACGGCGGCGCCAAGGGGGGCATCGCGATCGACCCCTCAAAACTCTCGAACCGCGAACTGGAACGGGTCACCCGCTGCTTTGTCGACGCGATCCACGAACTGATCGGACCGCACGTCGACATTCCGGCGCCCGATATGGGCACCACGGCAGAGGTGATGGCCTGGATCATGCATCAATACGACAAGTACCACGGCTTCTCCCCGGCCTGCGTGACGGGCAAGCCGGTCGACTACCACGGCCTGCCCGGCCGGGACGAGGCCACCGGCCGCGGTGTCGGCGCGATCACGCTCAAACTCCTCAGCCGTCTCGGCCGCCGGATCCCCGGCACGCGGGTGGCCATCCAGGGCTTCGGCAACGTCGGCACCCATACCGCCCGCTTCCTGCGTGACGCCGAATGCCGGATCGTGGCGGTCAGCGACGCGGGCGGGGGCTTCTTTCGCCAGGATGGACTCGACGTCAACGCTCTGCTCAAGCACGCCCAGAACCAGGGTGGCAGGCTCGATGGCTTCGCCGGCGGCGACTCGATCAGCAACGCCGAACTCCTCGCCCTCGACTGCGACCTGCTGATTCCTGCGGCGCTCGGGGGTGTGCTCAGCCGCGAGAATGCCGGGGCGGTGCGGGCCCAGATCATCATCGAGGCGGCCAACGCGCCGATCGAGCCCGATGCCGACAGCATCTTCGATGACCGCGGCATCACGGTCGTTCCCGACATCCTCGTCAACGCCGGAGGCGTGACGGCGAGCTACTTCGAGTGGGTGCAGAACCTGCAGCAGTATCAGTGGGGTCTCAACCGGGTGCGGCAGGAACTCGACCGGGTGCTCGGCGAGGCCTTCGAGCAGGTCTGGCAGCTCGCCGCATCGCGCAAGGTGTCGCTCCGTACCGCTGCCTACATGCTCGGCGTCGGCCGGGTGGCGCGGGCCACGGTGCTCAGTGGCGTGGCCTGATCCGGCCCCCGGCGGAACTGCGACGTCGACTCAGTGCCGGTGTCCGGCCGGCCGGTACCATTCGCCGCGGAGCCAGTCGGCGAGCATGCCGACCTGCTGGGGCGTGAGGATCGGCAGTGATCCCTCGGCAGATTTGCCGAAGCTCGGCATGCGGTCGTTGGAATCGCCATAGAAGCGTTCGTGGGTCGGGTCGGTGATGATCCCGACCAGCCATTCCCGCGAGCCCCAGCCGACCAGATCGGGGGCCGAGCCGAGTGCGGTCTCGTTTTCGCCGAAGCGATGGCAGCCTCCGCAGCGTTCGCCGTCGGCGATCAGTCCCCGGCCCTTCTCGATGACGGCCGCCGTGACACCGGCCTCGGCCAGACCGGCCCCGGCTGAGAGGGCGGCGATCACCGCCTCGATGTCGTCCGGCTTCCAGGTATCCCGGTCGGTCAGGTCGCCGGTCACGAAGGAGACCATGTCGCCGTCCTTGTGGGCGGTGTTGCCGAAGTAGGCGGGGCCCGCGACCTGCTTCGGGTCGAGCAGCCCGCGCACCCAGGAGCCGCGGCCAAACTCGAACAGGTTTGCCGCCGACGCCTTGGCGAGCAGGCCGGCTGCGGCGGGATCGGCCGGGTCGACGTGGGCGTGGCAGCTTGCGCAGTGCTGGGCGAAGAGCCTCGGCCCCTGACTGGCGGGATCGGTGCGGACGAGTTCCAGGGCACCAGCGGGTGGAATCCGCTCCGGGCGGCCGGCCAATTCGACGGCCCGCTCGGCGTCGACCCTGGCCTGGGCTGCGGCAGCGAGAAAGTCCCGCGAGTGGCGGTAGGCATCCCAACGCTTCCGCCGCCCGGCGAAGGCGGCGATCTTGGCGGGATCGTTGCCGAGGGCCGCAGCGATCTTGGCCTCGTCGCCACCGGTCGTCTCGATCAGGTCGCGGACATCGGCGAGCGCGGCCTTGTCGATCCAGAGTGAACAGTAATCCTCGTTGAGCGCCAGCGCAGTGAGCAGGCCGATACCGGCCATCAGGGCGGCCGTGAAGGCGACGTTGAACCGATGGCCGAGATTCCAGCGACCGACGATCGGCATCAGGAACATGACTCCCATCAGCAGCCCCGGCACGACGATGGCGCCGAAGAATTCGCCGCTCGCGCCCCAGCCCTCGAAGACCTTGAGAAACTGGAACAGGAAGAGGAAGTACCATTCCGGACGGGCGGCGGCGTAGGGCTGGGAAGGATCGGCCGGGGCACCCAGTTCGGCGCCGAGTTCACCCGGATCGACCGGTCGGCCCTCGAGCATGGCCCGCAGGGCCGGCATCAGGATCACGCCCAGCACGACCGCCATTACGGCCAGCATCGCGACCGCGTCCTTGAGCACCTGATCGGGCCAGAACATGGCGTCTGGTTTTCGGATCGGCTGTTTGGCATGCAGGCCGTGCTTGCGGAAGAGCGAGAGGTGGACGACGAGCATCAGAACGAGCGTCGCCGGCAGAAAGCCAGCATGCAGGGCGAAGAAACGGGTCAGCGTGTGGTGGCCGTAGTCGGGGCCACCGACGACGAGTTGCTGGAGCGCCGGCCCGACCAGCGGCACGAGGCCGGCGAGGTTCGTGGCCACCCGGGTCGCCCAGTAGCCCTTCTGGTCCCAGGGGAGCAGGTAGCCGGTCAGCGCCATGCCGAGCACGAGCATCATCAGCACGAGCCCGAGCCAGAAGTTCACCTCGCGGGGCGCCCTGTAGGCGCCGTCGATCACCACCTGCATCAGGTGCAGCGCCAGGAGCACCACCATCATCTGGGCCATCACGTGGTGGATGCCGCGGACGAGCCAGCCCCCCGTCATCTCGTGCTGGATGTAGTAGACGCTCTCCCAGGCGGTCTGGGCACCGGCCGAATAGCTCGACCAGAGCACGAGCCCCGTGATCACCTGTGTCATGAAGGCGAAGACGAGCGTGCTGCCCCAGACATACCGCCAGCGGGCGCCCCCCGGAACCCGTTCGTAGAGGGCCTCGCGGACGAGGGCCCGGTAGCCTGTCCGATCATCGAAGAAGTCGGCCAGCTGGCCGAGGAGCCCAGGGTTCGGCCGGCCGTCCGACCTGCTGGCCTGCGACGGATTCATGGCCGGGCCACCTTTCCGGCCACGCCTGTGTAGAAGTTTTGCCACTTCACCGCCACGCCCTGCTTGCCGACCTGGCACTCGAGCGAATCCATCGCCCTCGGACTCGGACTCGGGGGCATGATCGATCCGTCGATCCCGAACCGGCTGTTGTGACAGGGGCAGCGGAAACACTTCTCCTGGGTGTCGATCTCG
>CAMDFJ010000116.1 GCA_945897435.1 Candidatus Kuenenia stuttgartensis
TCAACCCCACCACTAAAGTGGTTTAGTTCAACCGGAGGATATCGCGCGCCCACCAACACGTCAAACTTTTTTTCCGGTTTTGAAAGCTTTTTTCAGCCCCTGGCCGCCGTGACTGAAGAACTCGCAAAGCTTTGGCATACAATGATTTAAGTTCGTTCCAGCATTTTCGGTAAAATGATCGTCGGGGGTTGTGGGGTCCGCACAGAGGGCTCCGGGCCCGAGAGGGCTTCGCCAATGCGGGATCGATTTCTTTCTTCCGACCAGCCGCGGACGCTTCGGCGAATCGTTCTCCCGCGAGTGATCTTCATTGCCGCCGCAGCGGTGCTGTGGGGCAAGTTCGCGTGCCCTGCCGACATCATTCGTACACCGCTCTCCACGAGCGGCCGGCGGATCGTCGACGCGGCCGGTGAACCCGTGTGCCTGCGGGGCGTTTCGTGGTTCGGAGCGGAGACCGCCGCCCATGTCCCACACGGCCTTTGGGCACGCGACTACCGCGACATCCTCGCCCAGATTCAGGCCGCGGGATTCAATCTGATCCGGATTCCATACTCGGTGCAATCGCTGAAGTCCGAGGCCGTTACTGGAATCTCGTTCGCAGAAGGAATGAACGCAGACCTGCATTCGCTCGGCCCACTAGCCGTGCTCGATCGCATCATCGCCGAGGCTGAAAAACGGGGCATGCTCGTTTTGCTCGACTCGCACCGACTCAACGACGATCGAATCCCCGAACTCTGGTATGGCGATGGATACTCCGAGGAAGACTGGCTCGGGATCTGGGCCATGCTCGCCCGGCGGTATGGCGACGCTCCGTGCGTCATCGGCGCCGACGTCAAGAACGAACCGCACGGTGTCGCGAGTTGGGGCACCGGCGATGAGAAGACCGACTTTCGACTCGCGGCGGAGCGGTGCGGTGACGCGATCCACGCGATCGCTCCGCACTGGCTGATCCTGGTCGAGGGCGTCGAGAAAAACGTGCCCGGTCAGCGGCTCTCGGGTCACTGGTGGGGCGGCAATCTGGAAGGCGTCCGCCGGGCTCCGGTCAGGCTTCGCATTCCGAACCGCGTCGTCTACTCTCCCCATGAATATGGCCATGGCGTGCGGCCGGCCTCCTGGCTGCAGGGCCCGGGGTTTCCCGCCAATCTGCCCGCGCGGTGGGACGCCGGTTTTCACTACATCGCCCGCGAGGAAATCGCCCCGGTCCTGATCGGCGAGTTTGGTGGCCGCGACACGGCCCCCGACACGCCCGAGGGAATCTGGCAGCGGGCATTCGTCTCGTTCATCGCCGAAAACGATCTCGGTTTCTGTTACTGGACCTGGAATCCCAACAGCGGTGACACCGGCGGACTCGTAAAAGACGACTGGCTCACCCCGGAGAAGGACAAGTTCGACCTGCTCCGACCGCTGCTTTTGCGAACGGCCTGCCCCGCCCCACCTCCCGGATCGACGCCGGATTGACCCACCCCCCGCCGCGTGGGATTTTTGAGCCATGGCACAAGGCAGGCCCCGACTGCATGACGTTGCGGAACTGGCGGAGGTCTCGATGGCCGCCGCCTCGCGAATTTTGCGGGGCGACACGAATGAGTTCAGCGTGGCCACGTGCGACCGCGTGCTGGCCGCCGCCAGCAGCCTCGGCTGGCGGCGCAACCTCCTCGTGCGCGGAGTCCAGACGGGACGCACGCAGACGATCGGTGTTGTCGTTCCGCCGTACGATTCGTTCTGGGTGGGCCTGCTTTCAGGCGTCAATTCGGGGCTTGCCCGGGCCGACTATCTGCCGATCAACGTCTGGCCGGGGGACACCGACAACATGCCCTACTTCGAGTCCGACGAGGAGGAGGGCGTGCGGCTGATGAACCGGCTCCTCGACCGACGCGTCGATGGCCTGATCCTCTGGCCGCCGTTTGCACTGGCCTACGCGAAGCACGTCGCGGAACTGCACGACCAGACGGTGCCGGTCGTCGTGATCGACTATCACGCCGACGCCCTGCGATCCGACACGGTGGCCACGAACGAGACGCAGGCGATGCGGACCGTGGCCGAGCACCTGCTCGCCCTCGGCCATCGGCGGTTCGGCTACATCGGCTGCCGGGAAACCTCCGCCCAGACCTGGGCCCTGGAGCGTCGCCGGGGATTCGAGATCGCGCTTGATGGGGTGCCGGGCGTGAGCTACCGCCGCTGCAAGCTCAACAGACGGGGGAGCAATGGCCTGGATGTGGCAACCAGGCTGCTGCAGGGCGGGTCAGCCCCCACGGCGGTCGTGGCCGCCACCGACCACGAAGCGGTACTCATCTACCAGGCTGCTGCCGCCCTCGGCATGAAGATCCCGGACGACGTCTCCGTGGTTGGTTTCGCCGACCTCGATTTCGCGGCTGGCATGATTCCGCCGCTGACAACGGTCCGTCAGCGGGCATCGGAACTCGGGCGTCAGGCGGCGTCGCTGATTCTCGGCCGGCTCGACGGCTCGATCGCCGGAAGCAGCCGGCACGATGTCCGCGTCGATGCCGAACTCGTGCAGCGTCGATCGACAGCCCCGCCCCGGTCCGATCAGCCGCGGCAGCGGCGGGCTGCCAATTCTTCTCGCATCAGGCGGCAACGTCGATCGTCGAGCGAATAGCGACTGAAGCCTGCGGCCAGCAGCGTGTAGCCTGCCGCCGGAACGAGGCTCATGAGCAGCAGGATGCAGGCCGTCGCCCGCGGCGACGGGGGCGCGTCGGCGACGTATCCGCTGATCGAAAGAGCCGCCCCTGCGATCGCGGCACCAATTCCGACGCCCAGTTTCTGCGCACATGTGCCGGCTGAGAACATGACTCCCGTCGGGCGGGCTCCGCACGACCATTCGGAAAAGTCCACCGTGTCGGCGAGCAGCGTCCAATAGAGCGTGCAGTGGACGCCGTTTGCGACCATCGCCAGTGCATGGAGCAAGAGCACGAAAGTCACGCGTTCGGCGGGCACCCAGAAGAGAGGGGCTGCGGTCAGCCCCATGGCGGCCAGGCTCGCGACCATCGCCCACCTGCGGCCAAGGCTGCCGACGACCCGCGCCGTCAGGAGCGCACCGGCGATCGTCGCAAGCCCGGCGATGAGAAACCACCACGAGATGCGTTCATCCCCCCAGAGGAGCAGATGCCTGAGGTAATAGACCGCCGTCGAGCCACGCAGCACCAACAGCGCGATCGAGCCGACCCCCGTTCCGAGCAGGAGCAGCCAGTGCGGGTTGCCAGACGCGAATGACGACCATCGTGCCGGTGCGACACCGCCGCCCGGCGGGCTGACCCTCTCGCGGACGAGGAGGAACGTCGTCAGCAGGAGAACCACCGCGGCAATGGCGTAGACGATCACCGCGCGGGTGGCGCCAGCCGCCGCATCGCCTCCACCCAGCCGGGAGACCAGCGGCAGAAAGCTGCTTCCGATGATCACCGCCCCAACCTGGCCGCCGAGCATCCGTGAGGCATTGAGCCCGAGCCTCGCGTCGGGATCGTCCGACATCGCGGCGGAGAGCGCTCCGTAGGGAATGTTGACGACGGAGTACATGAGCATGAGCAGGCAGTGGGTGATGCAGGCATAGGCGATCCGCAGCGGAGCCTCCCCGGGCGGGGTCGTGAACGCCAGCACGAAGGCCAGACCCAAAGGGATGCTGCCAAAGAGCAGGTAGGGCCTGAATTTCCCCCAGCGCGACACGGTGCGATCTGCCAGCCAGCCGATCACCAGGTCGAACCCGCCATCGACCGCCCGCGCCGCCAGCAGAATCGCCCCTGCCGCCGCGGCCGGAATCCGGAACACGTCGGTGTAGAAGTAGAGCGCGAAGTTGAACCCCAACGCCCAGACGAGATTGCAGGCCGTGTCTCCGAGCCCATACGCGACCTTTTCGGCGAGCGAGGGTTTTTCGGAAGTGCTGCCGTCACTCATCCGGCTGCTTCTCGAACGTCACGAGCACGGCGCCGTCCCCCGGCTGAGTCTGGAACTCGCGCGGACGCCAGCCCTGCTCGCCCCGGAAGCAGAGCCGCCGGCGCGTCTCCGTGACCTCGTAGATTCCCTGGAGCACCTTCCCCTTGCCGTCGCCGGAGGTGATCTCGACGTCGATCTCCGGCGGGCTGGCGAGCGGATCCATCCGGCTCTCGCCGCGGTTGACCTCGAGGCCGTCCACCGACATCGTCCAGCTCCCATCGGGCCGGTTGATCACGACGACATCGCGGCCGTTTCCCGGCTTCGCCTCGCCATCCGACTCGATGGCCACGATTTTCCACCTGCCGGCATAGAGGGCCCGGTCTCGTGCCACCGTCCCCTGCTCCGCGACCGCCGGCTCCTCTGCGGTGGCCCACCCACCCGCCAGACCCGGGCAGAAAACCGCGAGCAAGGGCATCACGACCATGCTTCGGAAACGTCTCATCATCGTGGCCCTCCCTCTCGACCGCTCACCAGAGGCCCCGGAGATGAATTCTACCCCGCTCGAGGCCTTCTTGCCCAGGTAACGTGAAGCACGAGCAACGCTTTCAGGCGTACTGAATGGCGCCGCCGACGGTCTCGGCCATCGACTGCGCGTCTGGATAGGCCGACTCGCAGGTGCAGAATCCGTTGACCGCCACGGAGCAGCCGCCCGGATTGTCGATCGCGACGACCGTCACCATCACACCGGCGCCGGGGTGGGTGCCGGCGATCGCAAGCTTTCCCGGCTGCAGCGGATCGAAGATCTGAAAGCCGGCATTGATGAGCGTCTGCTGGGCGATCTGCAACGCCACCTGCGAAGCAACCGGCTTGGCGACGGCGTAGGCGTAGTAATACATGAAACGATCCTCGAGGAAATGCGGAGCGATAGTATAGCCGACGGGTCAGGCCGCTTCAGCCGACGTCGCCGAGGCCGAGTGTCTCGCCCCAGCGGTCGACGACGAGCTTCTTCAGCCGCGAGAGCGTGGCGTCGGCGAGCGTCGGATCCCGGTGGAACAGGTCGAGGGCGTCGCGGCGTGCCTCGGCCACGACCTCCGGATGCTTCCCGAGGTCGGCCAGATAGAGGTCGAGCCTGCCGCTCTGGCGGGTGCCGACGAGTTCTCCCGGACCCCGCAGCCTCAGATCCTCGTTGGCCAGGGCGAAGCCGTCGGTCGTCGCCACGAATGCATCGACCCGCGGATGGGCTCCTTCCGCCGACTCGGTGATCGCGCCGCAGATCCCCTGCACCGGGCCGCGGGCCACGCGGCCGCGGAGCTGGTGCAGCTGCGAAAGGCCAAAGCTCTCGGCATCGAGGATCGTCATCAGGGTGGCGTTGGGCACGTCGATGCCGACCTCGATGACGCTCGTGCAGACAAGCGCGTCGATCTCGCGTTTGCGAAACGCCTCCATCACCCCCTGCTTCTCGGCCGACGAGAGCCTGCCATGGACGAGCCCCAGACGAAACGCCTCGAGCCTGCCGTTGGCGAGTTCCTCGTAGGCCGATCTGACGCTGGCCAGCCCGCGGGCCGACTCCTCCACGGACGGCACGACCACGTAGGCCTGCCGGCCTTCGCGGAGCTTCTTGCGGACGTGATCCCACCAGGAATCGATCTGGGCCGCGGCAACCCTGTAGGTGAGCACGGGCTGCCGCCCCGGCGGCTCCCCCTGAAGCGTCGACTGATCGAGATCTCCGTAGATGGCATGGGCGATCGTCCGCGGAATCGGAGTCGCGGTCATCACCAGCGTGTGCGGCTCCGACTCGCCCTTCTGCAGCACCGCCCGCTGGATCACGCCGAATCGATGCTGCTCGTCGATCACGACGAGGCCGAGGCTCTTGAACGCGGTTCCTCCGCTGACGAGCGCCTGCGTGCCGACGACGATCTGCGACTCGCCCGTCGCGATCCGCTCGAGTGCCTTGCGACGCTTCGCGGCGGGCTGTCCGCCGACGAGCAGCTCGATCTGCAGCCTGGAACCGGCGAGCAGCCGCCCGAGGGTCGCATGGTGCTGGCGGGCGAGCAGTTCGGTCGGCGCCATGATGGCCGCCTGGTGTCCGCAGGCGGCCGCGGCGAGCATCGCGTAGATCGCGACGGCCGTCTTTCCACTGCCGACGTCTCCCTGCAAAAGCCGGTTCATCGGCTCTGACTTGCCGAGATCGGCGACGATCTCGGCGCTGACGGCCCGCTGGGAGGCCGTGAATTCGAAGGGAAACCGGGCCCTGATGCGACCGTCGATTCTTGCATCGACGGTCATCACCGGTGCCGCCCGGCGATCCTGCTGCTGGCTGCGGTGGAGCCGCAGGGCGAGCTGGAGCATGAATAATTCCTGGTAGATGAACCGGCGCCGGGCCGCCTCCATCCGTTCGAGGCTCGTGGGCAGGTGGATCTCGCGGAGCGCCTCGCCGATCGGCAGCAGCTGCTTCGCCGCCAGCCATTCCTCCGGAAAGGCCTCGGGGGCGATGTTGGCGGCATGATCGAGCGCCGCCTGCACGGCCAGTCGCACATCCGACTGGCGAACTCCATCTGCGAGCGGATAGACCGCCAGCCACTCTCCCCTGCTCTCCTCTCCGGCGACGCAGAACCGCACCTCGGGATGCATCATCTCCCAGGCCGCCCCGGAACGTCGCGGCACCCCGGCCAGCACGAGCCGCATGCCGACGGCGAACTTCTTCGCCATGAACGGCATGTTGAACCAGACCGCCCGTAGGCTGCCGCCTTCCCCCTGCACGAGCACCGTCAGCATGTTTCGCCCGCCCGCCGTCGGCCGGGAGCGGATGTCGACGACCTCACCTGCGAGCGAGGCATGCTCGCCCTCGAGCAGATCGGCGAACGCGTGGGCCCCGCTGAAGTCCTTGTAGTCCCGCGGAAAGTGAACGAGGGCGTCGCGGACCGTCACGAGTTCGAGCGGCCGCAACCGCTGGGCCCGCGACGTCCCCACGCCCGGCAGCCGCTCGAGCGGCGTCGACAGGCTGGGCGCGAGGTCACTCATGAAGGCAGTGTAGCGGGCCGGCGGGAGTCAGGGTCGCACCCCCCGCTGCCCGATGTGGGACAGGCTTCAGCCTGTCGTGGATGCTTCACGGAAAATCTCGGCATCGTGCCGAATTTTCCTTGGCCGGCTCCGCCGGCTGGTGCTAACCCGGCCCTCCGGGCCTGGGGCTGCCCATGCCCTCGAGCGGGCTATGGGAGCGAGCGCAGCCAGGATGGCAAAGCGAAGCGGACATGCAGAGAGCCGAGGCCCCGGAGGGCCGAGGCGAACGTCCAGCGAGAGGGCGTGGGCAACCCCGAGCGGGTTGGGCGAGTCGAGGCCACGACAGGCGGAGCCTGTCATGCGCTACGTGGGCTGTGATTTGTTCTTCTTCAGATACGGCTGGTAGGCGGCGACCGCGAGTTCGTCGCACCGCTCATTTTCGGGATGGCCCGCATGGCCGGCGACGTGCGTAAACACGATCTCGTGCAGGCAGGCAAGACGGTCGAGTTCCCGCCAGAGGTCCTCGTTTTTCACCGGCACGAGCCGGCCCTTCTCCTTCCGCTTCCAGCCCTGCTGCTTCCACTTGGGCAGCCACTCGGAAAGGCCCGTGCCGACGTAGACGCTGTCGGTGACCAGCTCGACGCGGGTCGGCCGCTTGAGCTGCGTCAGCCCCTGCACCGCGGCGGTCAGTTCCATCCGGTTGTTGGTCGTGTCGGGCTCCGAGCCGGAGGCGACGGCCTCCCGACCGCTCTCCGGGTGCCGGAGGATGTAGGCCCAGCCGCCGGGCCCGGGATTGCCACTGCAGGCACCGTCGGTAAACAGGACCACCTCGTTCATGGTCGCATCCTTCGTCATCGGCCCGATTCCTTTCGTTGACAGATCTGGCTCATCAGCGGTGTGACGGTCCGGCCGCGAGGGCAAGTTCGGCCGGTGCCGGGGCGGCCTGGAGTGCTGGATAGACCAGCGGCAGT
>CAMDFJ010000117.1 GCA_945897435.1 Candidatus Kuenenia stuttgartensis
GCTGCGGCGCCGCAGGCGGGCCGGGCTGGTGCGCCGCGGCCGCATGCATGCTCGAGGCCACGGCACCGAAGCCCGGAAACGTCCATCCCGGGGCCGACTTTCCCGATCTCTCGCACGACGATCTGATGGCGGCCGCGGCCGCCATCGCCGCGGCAATCGATCGCTCGCCTCACGAGCGGCTCGGACGGGTGATTCTCGAGGCAGTCGGCGCGTCCCGGAGGGTCACGCGTTCGAATGCCAACCTGGGAATGATTCTGGCGATCGCCCCGCTGGCTGCCGTGCCGGCGGCGGCATGGGACTGTTTCGATCCGGCCCGGATCACGTCCGCCGTGAGGGATCGTCTTGCAGCGCTCACCGCGGCCGACGCGGCCGACATCTACAGGGCGATCGCCATCGCCGGCCCTGGCGGCATGGGGACGACGCAGCGATTCGATGTCGCCGGCCCCCCGCCCCAGGAGATCCTCGCCGCGATGCGGTTCGCAGCTCCGCGCGACCAGATCGCACGGCTCTGGACTGCGGGCTACGAATCCCTCTTCGAGGGCCCGGTCCGCGACATCGCGGCGGCGCTCGACGCCGGCCTCGACTGGCGCGAGGCCGTCGTCGAGGGATTTCTGCTGCAACTCGCCCGTGAACCCGACACGCTCATCGCCCGCCGGCACGGCGCCGCGACTGCCGCCGAAGTCTCGGCCGGTGCCGGTGCGGTGCTCGCGCTGCCGGCCGATTGCAGGGAGCGGGCCCAGGCCGACTTCGACCGGACTCTGCGGGCCCCACGCCGGCTCAATCCGGGCACGACGGCCGACCTCGTCGCGGCGGCGCTGTACATTCTGTTGATGCAGGCCGTGCGAGGCAGATCGGAGGGAGCGATGGAGGAACGATACGAGGTCCGATTGCGGAAGGCGGTGCACGTGTTCAGCGCCGGCCACTTCATCACGCTCACGGACGAGATCTGCGAAGCCGTCCATGGCCACAACTGGACGGTGGGGGTCGATGTCTCGGGCCCGCCGGACGCCCACGGCATGGTGGTCAACTTCATCACGCTGCGGGATGAACTGTCGGCCATCGTCGGCCGCCTCGACCACCGGATGCTGCTGGCGACGGAGAATCCCCTCCTCTCTGTGACCACCGTCGAGGTGGCGGCCGGCAGGTCGGAGGTGATGGTGCGGTTCGGCGAACGCCGCTGGGTCTTTCCGGCCGAGGAGTGCCTCCTGATGCCGGTGGGGAACACGTCGGCGGAATGGATCGCCCGCTGGATCGGCCTCGAACTCCTCCGGGCGATGGCGGCGTCGGGCAGTCCGATCACCGGCAGGCTGCGGGTCGAGGTGGACGAATGCCTCGGGCAGTCCGCCGTCTGGGAGCGACGGCCGAACTGATCTGCCCCGGCGACCTGCATGCAGCCGATGGCTCAGGCGGTCGAAACCATCACCTTGCCGGCGGCGTCGAGCGCAAGTGAGAGCGTCCTTCGACCGAGCCGAACACGCATCAGTCCGGCCCCGTCGGGATTCCGTTCCACGGCGCCGTTGGCTCCGAGAACGAGTCCCGAGTCGGTCAGGTAGCGGAGAAACCCGGCCGACTGGTCGATCACGCGGGTGACCCTGAAGGTCGCACCTGCTGCGCATTCCGCCAATGGCGTCGATGGGCCTTCGTCGGGAGGTTGCAGGCTCTCCCCTTCGCCCCGCGGAATCGGATCGCCGTGCGGATCGACGTCGGGATGGCCGAGGAAGGCGTCGATCCGATCGACGAGCAGGTCGCTCACCGCATGCTCCATGTGCTCGGCCTCGTCGTGCACCTCGTCCCAGCTCATGTCGAGCGTTCGCAGCAGGAACAGCTCGAGCAGCCTGTGCCGCCTGAGTATCCGCAGCGCCAGCACCCTTCCCGATCGGGTCAGCGCCACGCCCTCGTAGGGGCGATGGGTGGCCAGTTTGGCCGCATCGAGCGTCTTGAGCATGCTCGTCACCGTGCCCGGTGAGACGGCGAGCGCCGCGGACAGTTGCCCGG
Organism: Candidatus Kuenenia stuttgartensis; assembly: GCA_945897435.1. Lineage (GTDB taxonomy): Bacteria > Planctomycetota > Planctomycetia > Pirellulales > UBA1268 > RGVT01. Next base: position 1,996 of record CAMDFJ010000117.1, read on the forward strand.
TTGTGGCCGGCCGACCATCCTGCGCAGAAACGATCTGGTAGATCGTCTTGACGTAGTTTTCCACCGTCAGACTTGGCACGGTCGACTCTCGGGCGTGGGACAGGCCAAAAACCGCACGGGATTGCCGCCGCGGCGCATCGGCAACATTATGGCATCGCTCCTGGGGCGGTTCGACCGCCCCTTTTCGCTCACGAGGCTGGTGGCTGATGACGCTCAACGAACGGGCCTCCCAGATCGCCCTGATTGCGATCGAAAACCTGTCGGCGTTGCAGATCGCGATCCATCAGGTGGCAGGCGTCCGCGTCATCGACTGCGGGGTCGAGGCGGCCGGCTGCCTCGATGCCGGGCTGATGATGGCCCGCGTTGCGCTGGCCGGACTTGGAGAAGTCTGGATCGAGCCGGTCGGAAACCATGGCGACCGCTTTGCATCCCTCTGGCCGGGATGCCCCTGGCCCGTCGTGGCAGTGGGCAGTCGCGAACCGGTCAGCGCCTGCCTTGCGTCGCAGTACGCCGGCTGGAAAGTGGCGACGAAAAACTACTTTGCGATGACGAGCGGGCCAATCCGGGCGGCGATCGGACGCGAGGATCTGTTCGACTCGATCGAGGGGCGTGAAACGTCCGGCGTCGCCGTGGGGCTGCTCGAGGCCTCCCGGCTGCCGCCCGCGGACGTCTGCCTCTCGCTGGCTGAGAATGCGGGCGTTCCTCCGGAGGGCCTGATCCTGCTCGTCGCCCGGACCGCAAGCACGGCCGGCACGGTGCAGGTGATCGCCAGATCACTCGAGACGGCGCTCCACAAACTGCACGATCTCGGATTCGACCTGCGCCGAATTCGTGCCGGACTGGGCCGGGCGCCGCTGGCACCGGTCCCGGCCGACGACCTGACCGCGATCGGCCGGACGAACGACGCGATTCTCTATGGCGGCCAGGTCGAACTCGAAGTCTGTGGCGACGACGCCAGCCTCGCAGAGATCGGACCGCGAATGGTCAGCGGGGCGTCTGCCGACTACGGCAGCTCGTTCCTGCAGCTCTTCGAGCGGGCGGGCCGCGACTTCTACGCGCTCGATCCCGCCCTCTTCGCCCCCGCCAGCGTGGAACTCGTGAACGTCGACACCGGCATGCGGCACCGGTTCGGAGCCCTCGCCCCGGATCTGGTGACGGCCTCGTTCATCCCGGCCGGCGCCGCGATTGCCCGGTGATGGTGCGGCCTCTGACGATTGCCGTGCTCGGCGAACCGACCGGCTGGCACGTGGGCATGCTGGTGGAGGCGATTCGCCGCCGAGGCCATGCTGCGGCTGTCGTTCGCTGGCCGCAGATCGGCGTCGAGGTGACTTCCGCTGGCGACCGGTTCGCCCCCGATGAACTTGCGACTGCCGATCGGGTCGTCGTTCGTGGCATGCCGGCCGGAGGACTCGAGGAGGTGATCTTTCGGATGGACGCACTTGCCAGGCTGGCAGCGGCTGGCGTTCCGGTCCTCAACAGCCCCCGGTCCCTCGAGGTTGCGATCGACAAGTACCTCTCCCTCTCACTGCTCACCGATGCGGGGATCGAGGTGCCGCGGACGATCGTGGCCCAGACGCCGGAAGCGGTCGAAGCCGCCTGGAGGTCGCTCGGTGGCGACGCCGTGATCAAGCCACTCTTCGGTTCCCGCGGACGCGGCATCGAGCGGATCCGCTGCCGCGAGGATCTCGATCGACTCGTCGGAGCGGACGCCGGCGGCGGTGTCTCGTACCTGCAAGAGTTTGTTCCTCACGCGGGCTGGGACGCCCGAATCCTCGTCGTCGGCAACCAGACCTTCGCGATGCGGCGGCGATCCGACAGCGACTGGCGGCTGAACGTCTCCCGGGGTGCCCTGGTCGAGGACTTTGCCCCACCTGCCGACTGGGCAGACCTGGCAAGACGGGCGGCGGCCGCTGTCGGGGCGACGATCGCGGGCGTCGACCTGCTCCCGGCGACCGATGGGAGGCTCTTGATCGTCGAGATCAACGCGGTTCCCGGGTGGCGGGGACTGCAGTCGGTCTCCGAGGCGGACATCGCGGGGACGATGGTCGCCTGGATCGAGGAGTCCGCCCCCGGATGGTCGCCAGAACGGGCGTAACTGAGCCCTGTTTCCCGGCCGCTACAACCCGGACATCTGGTATCTGCGACTCGACCGACCTGCCTCATTTCTAAGCAGGCAGTCCACTGCCAACAGACCGGGCACCGCTGCCCGAAAATAAGTCTGCCTCCCCTCATTCGACGCAAGTTGATTCCTGGCAAGCACTTCGTGCTGTCACTTGACCGCTGGCAGAGCATGCAGGCGTGAGGTTGGCGTGCCGGCAATCCGGCAGGCCAGAGCCAGACGGCAACTGACATCAGGGAGTGTGAGGGACATGGCGACACGACTTCGGGACGAACGCGACGGGACGGCGGTGGCTTCAGACACGGCGGCACTGGGTTCGAAAGCGGTGCTGGAGGTGGCCGAGCGGCTGCACGGCATGGAGCCGGAGTGGGTCGTGTTCTTCCGCGAAGTGCTCGGCGTCGACGGGATCGTCCGACGGACGTTTCGAGACCCGGCTGCCCTCACCCGATTTGAATGCACGCCCGAATATGCCCGGATCCGGGAACTGCTCGACGATCTCCGGACCCGCCAGAACGTCAGGCCGGCGGAACGCGAGACCCAGCGTGTCGTCACCGTTCGGATGCCCCGCTCCCTCCATGAAACGCTCAAGGCCGAAGCCGAGGAGATGCGGGTGAGCATCAACACGCTCTGCATCTCGAAACTGCTACGAATGCTCGATGAAGGGGATCGCAGGGATTTGACGATTGGACCAAAAGAAGGGACTGGAGCGGACCTGTAAGCCGGGTTCTGTTCTCCGCGACCCCCTGGGGGACCGCGGTGCGGTGACCATTTCTCTAGGGCGGCGGTTACCCGACACCTCCAGCAGTCGACCCGGAAGATGGTGCGTTGCGGGCAGCATCGCGCCGGCCCGAGGGCCGGACTTCTTCCTGCTTGACCTTGCTCCCGATGGGGTTTGCCGAGCCAGACCGGTCACCCGGCCTGCTGGTGAGCTCTTACCTCACCGTTTCACCCTTACCGCCGAGCGTGAACCCGGCGGCGGTCTGTTCTCTGTGGCACTTTCCCTGACCTCACGGCCGGTGGGAGTTACCCACCATCGCGCCCGACGGAGCCCGGACTTTCCTCCCGCCACACCCTGAGCCCGGCCGATCCGGCCAGAAACAGGGGCAGCCGGCGGCCACCCGGTCCACTCCAGTTCCGAACCTATTCTAGCAGACGGGAAGGCAGAACTTGGGCCGGACGACAGGGAACCGAATGTTTGACCGTTTGCGAACCACGACCTAGGCTCGATTCGTAGTAACAAACGGCAGTCGGTTGTGCATTCGGATCTGGACCTGCCTGCCCAGCCATGCCGGCTGCCTGAACCGCCCCTCACGATCGGACATTGGATGACCTACGGCGAACTGCAACCCCTCGGTGGCGGCGATCCCATCCCCCTGCTCAAGACGACACTCGTCGTCGGCAGGAGGGAGAGTGCTGACATCGTTCTCAGGTTTCCGAACGTTTCGGGCACCCATTGCGAACTTTCCCTGGTCGATGGGTATTGGTTCGTGAAGGACATGGGCAGCAGCAACGGCACCAAGGTCAACGGCTCCCGGGTCAGCGAGCAGAGGCTCGATCCGGGCGACACGATCTCGATCGCGAAGCACGAGTACGAACTCTCCTACGAACCGGCCAGCCTCGGTGCCTCGGCGCCGCCCGCGGAGCAGGTCGGGGGCCGCGACCTGTTCACGAGCAGCCTGCTCGAGGCGGCGGGGCTGGAATACCGCCGCGGCAAGGGGGCGGGCGATACGGCCCGTCGTCCGCGACGCTGATCGGCCACCTGCCGCGCTGATAGACTTTCGGCATGGCACGATCGCGAAAACAGCGGGTTGAACTGCGGAAGAACCGCGGGACTCGCCGCCGCACTGGGGACATGACTCGGGCCCTCTCCCAGGGGCTCGAGCACACCGCCGACCTGGCGGCAGATCTGGCCTCGAGCGAGCGGATCTCCGGGAAGGGCGATCTGACACGCAAGCGGACCGTGATCGTCGCCGACGAGGCTGGCCATTCGCTCCGCCGTCCCGACGGATTCGCGGTTGCCCCGATGACCCGCGACACCTGGCGGGGCCAGGTGCTTCACGTGCACGGACTCGAAAGCGTCGTGCAGGCGGCCGACGGAAACCTCACCCGCTGCACGACCAGCCGGCTGCTGCGAACGCTCTCGACCGAACAGCGACACCCGCTTGCCGCCGGAGACTGGGTGCAGGTTCGCGGCGCCGGCACAGAGGCCATGATCCAGGCGATCGAGCCGAGGCGAAACTCCCTCTGCCGGTCGAGCCGCGGCCGTCGCCATGTGATCGTCGCCAATGTCGATCAGGCCCTGATCGTCGGCAGTGCCGCAATGCCCAACCTCAAAGCCGGACTGATCGATCGGCTGATCGTCGGGGCCGAGGCGGCTGGTATCCGTCCGATCGTCTGCATCAACAAGGTCGATCTCGTCTCGGCCGCGTCCCTGGTGCCGCTGGCCGGCGTCTACGCGCGGATGGGATATCCGGTGATCCTCTGCTCGACCGTGACCGGCCGCGGGATCACCCGTCTGCAACAGGCCCTGCGGGGCACGGTCACCGCCGTGGTCGGCCAGAGCGGTGTCGGCAAGTCTTCGATCCTCAATGCGATCGCACCGGAACTGGCCCTGCCGGTCGGCGACGTCAGCCGCGACAACGACAAGGGACGCCATACGACCACGACGGCCCGCCTGATTCCGCATTCCAGAGGCGGCACCTTCGTCGACACTCCCGGCGTGCGGCAGTTTCAGCTCTGGGAAATCCTTCCGGCCGAGGTGCCATCGGCATTCCGCGACCTGCGGCCGCTGGCAAACCACTGCCGCTTTCCCGACTGCACCCATACCCACGAGGCTGACTGCGCCGTCAAGCACGCCGTCGCCGACGGGCTGCTCGACACCAGACGCTGGGAGAGCTGCTGCCATCTGGCTGCGTCCGACCGTCCACAACAGGAGGAAGAGGATTGAGCGAACATGGCCGGACGGGCGGGGTGGCGAGCGAACGGGCCGTGCTCGTCGGGGTGCTGCTCGACACACCAGCCGATCCAGAGCATCCTCTCGGAGAACTGGCCGGACTGGCGGCCACAGCCGGTGCCGAGGTCGTGGCCGAACTCACACAGCGTCGGGAGCGACCCGACCAGACGACCTATCTGGGCAAGGGAAAGGTCGACGAACTCGCCGGCCTCGTCGCACTGCACGATGCCGACGTCGTGATCTTCGACAACGATCTCTCTCCAGCCCAGACCCGCAACCTCGAACGGGCGCTGGAGACAAAGGTGCTCGACCGGTCAGAGGTTATCCTCGACATCTTCGCGGCCCGGGCCCGCACCTACGAGGCCCGGCTGGCCGTCGAACTGGCCCAGCTCGAATACTCGCTTCCAAGACTGAAGCGGATGTGGACCCACCTTTCGCGACTCAAGATGGGCATCGGCATGCGCGGTCCCGGCGAGAAGCAGCTCGAGGTCGATCGCCGTCTGGTCGAGAAGCGAATCCACGATCTCTCCGCAGAGCTCCTCGCGATTCACGGCCGCAAGGAGCGTCAGGTGGCGGCCCGCCACGAGCACATGACCGTCTCGCTCGTCGGATACACAAACGCCGGCAAGAGCACGCTCCTCAACGCCCTGACCGGCTCCGACGTGCTGGCCGAGGATCGGCTCTTCGCCACCCTCGACACCCGAACGCGGCGCTGGCGGCTGCCGGGATGGGGGCCGGTGCTCGTCAGCGACACCGTCGGTTTCATTCGCGATCTG
>CAMDFJ010000118.1 GCA_945897435.1 Candidatus Kuenenia stuttgartensis
CGTTGGGCATTGGGTGGATCGCGTGGGAATGCTGGGCGGCGTCGCTGCCGATGGGCAACCGCCCCGGGCCGGGCCGTCAAATGCGGTATGCTTGCAGTCGGCCCCTTCGACCGCAGCAGTGTAGTTGTCCGAGCCCAAGCCCTCAAACACCGTGCCGTCGCCACCATCCCGCCGTCGATCGATCCCCGCAGAGCCGGTCCCGGCCATCCCGGGGGATGTTCGCGATCCGGTCGTCGCTGCCGGGCAGCCCGCAGGGTTGGTGGCTGGCCGGGTGTTTTTCGTCGGTGCGGGCCCCGGAGCGGCTGATCTGCTCACGCTGCGAGCGGCGGCCCTGCTTCGGGATGCAGAGGTGGTCGTCCACGACGGACTCGTGCCCGCTGCGCTGCTCGATGCCGTCGCATGCCATGCCGAACGGATCCCCGTTCCCAGGACGCAGGAGACGGGCGACGACCCGGGCGAGGCAACCGGTCGGTTGCTTGCCAGACTGGCCGGCGAAGGACGAACGGTCATCCGGCTCAAGGGGGGCGATCCTTCCGTGTTTGGCCGGCTTGCCGAAGAAATTCGTCCGCTTCGGGAAGCCGGCTTCCAATTCGAGATCGTGCCCGGGGTCACGGCGGCGATGGCTGCGGCGGCGGCTGCAGGCATGCCGCTCACCAGCCGCGCGGCGGCGTCGAGCCTGACGATCGTGACCGGCCACGAGGCCGACGAAAAGGCTGAATCACTCGACTTCTCCAGGCTCGCCGAAATCCCGGGAACGCTGGCGATCTACATGGGCGTCGAGCAGGCCGACAAATGGTCGCGGGCCCTCGTCGCGGCAGGCAAGCCGGCGAGCACGCCCGTCACCGTGGTCAGTTGCTGTTCACGTGCCGACCAGACGATCGCCCAAACCACGCTCGGTGAGTGCGCAGCGGCCTTCGAGCGTTGTCGCTGGCCGGCTCCGGCGGTGGTCATCGTGGGCGCGGTCGCGGAAGCGTCTCAGGCCGGGGCGGCGTTGACGGGCCGCCGGGTGCTGATCACCCGGCCGGAGGGGCAGGGGAGCGAACTTGCCGCACTGATCGCGGCCCAGGGGGGCACATGCCTCCACCTGCCCGTGATCGCCATCGGGCCGCCCATCTCATGGGAGCCGCTCGACAGGGCGATCCTCGAAGCGGACCGTCACGACTGGATCGTCTTCGCCAGCGCCAATGGCGTACGGGCGTTTGTCGAGCGAATGCGGCTGGCTCGACGCGACGGTCGGCATCTGGGCAGCGTCCGCTTCGCCGCCATCGGCCCGGCCACGAAACGGGCCCTGGAAACGGCGGGGTATGCCTGCGACTGCATGCCTTCGCAGTTCCAGTCTGAGGGCCTGCTCGAGGCCCTCGTCGGAGATCGCGGCGACGAACTGCCGGCCGGCAGTCGTCTGATGCTGCTGCGGGCAGATCGGGGCCGCGATCTGCTGCGGCGAGAACTCGAGGCAAAAGGTCACGAGGTCTGCGAAATTCAGGCCTATTCCAGCCGCTCCATCGAAACGATCGATCCAACCCTGCTGGCGACCCTCGACCGGGAGGGACTCGATTGGATCACGATCACCAGTTCGGCCATCGCCGAGGCCGCTGGAAGACTGTTTGGAGACCGCCTGAGGTCCTGGAAGATCGCCAGTATCAGCCCGGTCACGTCGGCCACGCTCCGGGCAGCCAGCCATTCCCCGACCGTGGAGGCCCGCGAGCCGACGGCCGCGGCCCTCGTCGAGGCCATCGCCGACCATGAGGCGAACGTCCGCGAGTCTGACGATCGTGCGTGCGGCGTCTGCTGAAGTGGAGTCGGGGCAGGCTCCGGGTCGATACCCCTCGAGTCCGGCGGAGCCGGCGGAGGTGACGGTATGGGCAGGCAGGATGCCCCGACGACGATCGTGATCTTGTGCCATCTGCCGAGGGGCACGACCGCGGCCGAAACGGCGGGTCTTCGACATTCCGCAAATCGGGCGGGCGTGCCGGTCAGCTGGGTCGCCGAGACTGCCGAATTCGACGGGATATGCGGGCAGATCGCAGGGAGCGCTGGAACGAGCGATGAGGCCGTTCTGGCCCTCGACGAAGCGTCGCTCGGATCGCGGCCGTCGCTCCGCAAGGCCCTGACCACCGCTCGAAAAACCCGGCCAGACCTGACCGCAGTCGTCGCGGCTGCCGACCTGACCATGGATCACCGCAGCCTGCTGGTCGCCGAGGGCGTGGCAACGGCCTGCCTTCGCCGATTCGACGACCTCGGTCGGGGCAGCCGCCGTCCGGCGCCGCAAGGCTGGCACTGCCGCAGCATGCTCTGGGGACTCTGGGAAGTGACCGTCTCGCCGTGGCCCACGACGGGGCGGATGCTGCCCTGGTCAGCCTCGCCGATCGGCCCTCGGGGAAGCCTCAGGGTCATCGAGATCGGTCGCGGCGTCGATCGCGGCAACCATTCTCCCCGCAGTCGGCTCGACCAGCTGCTGGCCCTCGTCCAGCAGCGGTGCGTCCGCGGGCAGCTGCAGGCGGCACGGCTCTCCGACCTGCCCGATCTGCTCAGCGGTGGCGGACGCAGCCGGACAGGATCGGTGCTCACTGCGGCATGACGGCGACCGCCGCACTCGTGGCGGAAGAGACCGGGCCAAACCGCCGTGATTCGGGTCAGGGAGCGGTGCGGCGGACGAGCGTCCAGCTGAGGTAGGCGAGGATCAGACTGGCGACCACGAACCCCAGGTCGAGGGCGACGCTGACGCGGCGGAAGGGAAAGCCGGCAGCAAGGTCGGCCAGGAACAGAATCCCGATCAGCCCGGCGACGATCATTCCTAGGAGGGGCATCGCCTTGGACACGAACGGCTGTCTTTCTGGATTGGGGAAGCTTGGTTTGCGGGGGCTGGAATCCGGGTCGGAACGCCGACCGGCTCGCCGGCCGCCGTGCACGATACGATAATCGGTCTTTCGGGCCGTGCCATGCAACGAGATTTTGCCAAAGGTCCGAGGCCGTCCGCAATTCCCCCCGAACCCGCCGAGTTACCCGTGCCCCACGCCTCATCCGCACGCATCGCCGTCTACACAGGCTCCTTCGATCCGATCACCCTGGGGCATCTCGATGTGATCGACCGTGCCAGCAGGCTCTTCGAGGCTCTCATCGTCGGCGTCGGGATCAACCCCGACAAGCAGCCGATGTTCTCCCTCGAGGAGCGTGTCGGATTGGTACGGGCATCCACCGCCCATCTGGCGAACGTTCGGGTGGAGCGGTACAGCGGCCTGTCGGTGGCGTTCGTGCGGGAGCAGGGGGCCCACCTGCTGCTGCGGGGTGTTCGCTCGCTCACCGACATCGAGGCGGAGTTCACGATGACGCTTGCGAACCGCAAACTCGACCCGGGCGTGGAGACGGTCTTTCTGATGGCCGACGCCGAATACTCCCACATCTCTTCGTCGCTGCTCAAGCAGATCACGCCGCTCGCCACCGACGAGGCCCTGCGGAAGTTCGTCCCTCCGCCGGTCGTCGAGGCGCTCCGCCGCACGCTCCAGATCTCGTCCTGATCAGCCGGCCCGGACCGTTCAGTTGACGCTGGCCCGCCCTGAGTCGCCCCCCTCGAAGTGCTGCCGCAGGTAGCGGGCACGCTCGATGTTGCGGTCGTTGACGTCCAGTTCCATCCCGCGAAGCTTCTGCAGGTGGGCGGGCTGGGTCCGCACGAGCAGCGAGTTGATATCGGCGATCTTCACGTCGCCGATCAGGCCGAGCATCACACCCATCCTTACCCGCGAGAGCAGCTGCATCGTTTCTTCGGCACTGATCGTCTGGGCGGTCCGCAGGATCCCAAATGCCCGACTCACCTGATCGTGGACGTTTTGCTGGGTCTCGCGAACCAGAAACTCCCGCGCCCGTCGCTCGTAGTCGATCAGCACCGGCACCACGTCTCCAACCTGTTCGACCAGCTCCTCCTCGGTACGGCCGAGCGTGGTCTGGTTGGAGATCTGGTAGAAGTCGCCCATCGCCTGCGATCCCTCACCGTAGAGTCCGCGAACGGCGAGCGAGATCTTGTGGAGGCTGCGAAAGACCTTGTCGATCTGCCGGGTGATCACCAGCGCCGGAAGATGGAGCATGACGCTGACGCGGATACCGGTGCCGACATTGGTTGGACAGGCCGTCAGATAGCCGAACCGGGGATGGAAGGCGTAGGGCACGAGCTTCTCGATCTGGTCGTCGACCACCTTGATCTGCTCCCAGGCACCCCGCAGATCGAGGCCGCTGTGCATGCACTGGATCCTGAGGTGGTCCTCCTCGTTGATCATCAGGCTGACCTGCTCCATTCGGTCGATGGCCACGCTTCGGGCCCCCTGGGCATCGGCATGTTCACGACTGATCAGCTGCCGCTCGACGAGAAACTGCCGATCGATCTCCTCGAGGTGGCCGACGTCGATGTATTCGAGGCCCCGGCCCACCGGCACCGACGCGATCCGCTCCCGCAGGAACCGCTCGATGTCGGCCCGCTCCTGCTCCGAAGCCCGACTCACAAACGGATAATGGGCCACATTGCGGGCCAGCCGAACCCGGCTGCTCATCACGATGTCGGATTCCGGCCCGGTGCCCCGCAGCCATTCGCCAATCGACTGGGTCAGCGATTCGAGTTTCATGCCGGGCCTCCCTCTGCTCCACGATCATCCGCCACCGACGGAGGCGGCTCTGACGGAACCACCCAGCGATCCTCGATGCCGCGGATGGCGTCGCGATGTTCCTTCGCCTTCTCATATTCCTCGAGGGCGATCGCCTCCTTCATCTCGCGTCGCAGGCCGATGACGCGGGTCAAATCCTCCGTGCCCTCGGGCAGGGAATTGGCTCGCGTCGGCCGCCGGCCAGTATGCTCGGTTGCGCCGTGGATGTTCGCAATCAGGGGTTCCAGCTCCTTTTCGAACTGAACGTAGTCGTGGGGGCAGCCCAGCCGGCCCTGATTTCGGAATTCGAAGAACGTGATGCCGCACATCTCGCAGGCCCGCTGGTCGAGGATTGCCAGTTCATCGGCGGTCTGACCGACGCCGAGTGCCCCAGCCGCGGGCGTCGCCTCCTCTGCATCCTCAGGTCCGCCCTGGGATGGCTCGCCACCAGACTGGTTGAGATAGGCCCGGGCATGGTCCTCGCAGAGATGGAGTTCGCGGACGGCACCGCTCTCCAACTCCGTGATGTGAAACACGGCTTGCTTGTCACACTGCTGGCACTTCATGAACACACCCTGACGGACGCGACCGACACAGAACTCGTATCTCCTGGCAACTATAGCGGTTTTCAATCGGCGGCGGCGAAGTCGCGGTTCCGGGGTGACATTCTTGTGGGCGGTGCGGAGAGCGGATAGTCTCGCGGACTCGTGCGGGTGACCCAAACTCCCCATTCCGGTGGACCGATCCCGGCCATGCCTCATCTGCCCGACCGGCAACGCTTCGAGCAGCTCGCGACAACGCACCGGCTCGTGCCCGTCTTCCGGCGGCTGTTCGCCGATGCCCTGACGCCGCTGTCGGCGTTCGCCAGAATCGACGGCGGCGCCTGCGGCTGCCTGTTCGAGAGCGTGGTGGGAGGCGAGAAGGTCGGCCGCTACAGTTTCCTCGGCGCCGATCCGTTCATGCAGATCGAGGCCCGCGGCCGGCGGGTCGTCGTCACGCGGGGCGGAACGACCGAGACGCTCGAATGCGACGACCCGCTGGAGGAGCTTCGCCGTCGCATGGCGCCGTTCCAGCCAGCCAGGATTCCGGAACTGCCGCCGTTCACGAGCGGCTGCGTCGGATACGCGGCCTACGACTCGGTTCGCTATTCAGAGCATCTGCCCGACGCACCTCCCGACGACCTCGGGCTTCCCGACCTCAGTTTCGCCTTCTACGACCGACTGCTCGTCTTCGACAACGCGACCAAATCGCTCGACGTCGTCGTGCTGGCCCACATCGATGGCGAGGGTCCGGAGGCGGTCGAGGCCGCCCGCGAGGAGGCCTGCCGACGGATCGACGCCACGATCGGACAGCTCTCGGGTCCGAGCGACTGGCCGCCTGCGGCCGACCTCGGGCCGCGTCACGAGCCGCGCTGCCTGACCGACGGCAGCCTCCGCGCGACATCGACGCGGGAGGAGTACACCGCCGCCGTGGAGCGGGCGATTGAATACATCCGGGCAGGCGACGTGTTCCAGGTGGTTCTCAGCCGGAGGCTGGAACTGCCCTTCGACCTGCCGCCGCTGGAACTCTACCGTACCCTGAGGGTGGTCAATCCGAGTCCGTTCATGTTCTTTCTGCGGACCCCCGGGGCGACGCTCGTCGGCAGTTCGCCGGAGATCATGGTCCGGGTGGTCGACGGGGACGTCACCGTGCGGCCGTTGGCCGGAACCCGACCGCGGGGGAAGACGGCCGAGGAGGACAGGGCCCTCGCCGATGGGCTCCTCGCAGATCCCAAGGAGCGTGCCGAGCATGTGATGCTCATCGACCTCGGACGCAATGACGTCGGCCGCGTCTCGCGAGTCGGCTCGGTGGTGCTCAGTGACGTGATGTCGATCGAGCGGTACAGCCACGTCATGCACCTGACGAGCAATGTCTGCGGAAGGCTCGCCGAGGGGACGACGGCCTTCGACGCCCTGCGGGCATGCCTTCCAGCTGGAACCGTCTCCGGGGCTCCGAAGATTCGGGCGATGGAGATCATCGACGAGCTCGAGCCGGTCCGTCGCGGTCCCTATGCCGGGGCGGTCGGCTACATCGACTTCGGCGGCTCGATGGACACCTGCATCGCCCTGCGGACCGTGGTGCTGACGGGTGGAAAAGCCTACGTCCAGTCGGGTGCCGGAATCGTCGCCGACAGCCTTCCTGCGAGCGAGTTTGAGGAGACGCTCAACAAGGCCCGGGGACTGCTCGTATCGATCGAGATGACGGTCGACCGACTGCGGCGCGACGGCCCGCCCAGCGCCTGAACAGGCCATTTGCCGCAGCCATCATGATCCAGTTCGACCGGACGACGATCAGGCTGGGGAACGTCAAGGTCGTCGAGTCACTCACGCTCGACGTCACCGCCGGCGAACCACTGGCCCTGATCGGACGGACGGGATCGGGCAAGTCGACGCTGCTCGCGGCACTGGCGACGGCCATCCCGCTGGCCGGCGGTGAGATCAGCGTCGATGGCCATCCGGTCAGCCGGGATCCGGCCGCTGTTCGCCGGCTGATCGGCTATGTTCCGGCGAGCCTGCCGGCCTGGCCTTCGGCCCGGATCGACGAGTTTCTCGACCTGTTCGCCGCCGCGTCCGGGCTCTCGGGCCGCCCCCGCAGACTCGCCGTGGAGCGGGCAATCACCTTCGCGGGATTGGCCGCCGCGGGAACGAAACGGGTCGACTCGCTCTCCGAGGGCGGGATGAAGCGACTGCTTGTCGCCCGCGGACTGCTCCACGATCCACGGGTGCTCGTGCTCGACGACCCCTTCGCCGGTCTCGATCCCGCAGGCCGGACGGATCTCGAGCAGCTCATCGCCGACACGGCGATCATGGGCCGCACGGTGATCGCTGCCATCGCCGATGCGGCCGTCCCGGAATGCTTCCAGCGGCTGGCCGTGCTCGAGTCGGGCAGGATCACCTACAGCGGTCCCGCCTCACCGGATGCGATTCGACCGTTGCGCCGTTGGCGGCAGCGGATCATCTGCCCGGGACAGGCCGATGCCGCCGCCGACACGCTGCGGGCGGTCGCGGAGGAGGTCCGCCTGGTCGATGCGAACACCGTCGACTGCCGTGTCGATCCTGCCCAGGTCGATGCCGCACCGCTCGTCGCGATATTGGTCCGCTCGGGGATCCGCGTCGTCTCAGCCGGCTTTCACCCCCACTG
>CAMDFJ010000119.1 GCA_945897435.1 Candidatus Kuenenia stuttgartensis
CGTATCGGCCGCAAGGGCCCGCAGTGGGGTGATCCAGACCACCCGGATGCCGCCTGCTTGTTCGGACGATCCCCGCGACGCACCAGTCGCACGTCCCAGCGCCCCCAGCCAGGCAGCGAGCGTCTTGCCTGTGCCGGTCGGCGCATGGACGAGGCCGCTGGCGCCTTCGGCCATCGCCTGCCAGACCTGCTCCTGAAATGGAAACGGCTCCCAGCCCCGGGTTTCGAACCAGTCGCGAAACGCCGCGACGGCTCCTCCGGGCTGCTTCAGCGGCTGTCTTTTTGCGGTCGCTGCCATCGGCTGGCCGGGTGACCGGGAAGGTTTTGGCACGGGTCTACCTGCCTGCGTCGATCATGCGTTCGAGGTCGGCGAGCGTGCCGGCCTCGGCAGGCTCCTTGTCCCTTCGCCAGCGGACGATTCGCGGAAAGCGGACGGCCAGCCCCGACTTGTGCCGCGTTGAGCGGGCGACACCCTCGAAGGCCAATTGCATCACGAGCGTCGGCTGGCAGATTCGCACCGGCCCGTGCTTTTCCAGTGTCGTCGCCCGGACGATCCGGTCGATCTCGACGATCTCGTCGTCGGAGAGCCCCGAGTAGGCCTTGGCGACGGTCACGAGCCGGCCATCCTGCCAGAGGCCGAGCGTGTAGTCGCTGTGGAGCCCCGCCCGACGGCCGTGGCCCGCCTGCGCATAGAGGAGGACGGCGTCGATTTCGAGCGGCTCGATCTTCCACTTCCACCAGTCGCCCCGCGTGCGGCCGACGCCGTAGGGGCTGTTCCTGCGCTTGAGCATCAGGCCCTCGACACCGCGGGCCCGCGACCCGGCCCGCAATCCGGCGAGGCCGTCCCATGAGTCGGCGATCACGAGCGGGGAGAGGAAGAGCCGGCCCGCCTCGGCCGGGAATCCCGCGGGCGTGGCGTCGAAGGGTGTCGTCACGAGTCGTTCGAGCATTTCGCGGCGTTCGGCCAGCGGCCTGTCCCGGAGGTCCTCGCCGCCCGCCTCCAACTGGTCGTAGGCCACGAACAGGCAGGGGATCTCCTCGAGGATCTTCTTCGTGACCCGCACGCGGCCGGCGCGTTTTGAGAGGCTGCCGAACCCGAGCAGCGTTCCCTCGCGGACGGCGAGCAGTTCGCCGTCGAGAACCGTGCCCGGGGGCAGTCTGGCGGCTGCCGCGGCGATCTCGGGAAAGGCGTCGCTGACCAGTTCCTCTCCCCGGCTCCAGACGGTGGCATCGCCGCCGCGGCGGACGATCTGGGCCCGCATGCCGTCCCACTTCCATTCGGCCTGCCACTCTGCCAGCGGGCCGAGGTCCTCGGCCACCTCTCCCACGGTGCTGCGTTCGAGGGCCGATGCGAGAAAGAATGGATATGGCCGCCGACTGTCGGCATCGGTCGGAGCGGGATCGAGAAGCCGGGCGAACGCCGCGCCGTCGGCCACGGCGTCGCCCATCAGGCGATGGGCCATCACCGCCTGATCGACGCCCGCCACCTCGGCCAGCGCCCGGGCCACGAGCGTTTTCGAAACGCCGACCCGGCAGCCGCCGGTGAGGAGTTTGTGCCAGACGATCCGCTCCCGCGGCGCGAGCCGGCCCCAGACCCCGGCCACGACCTCCCGCTTCCGTTCCTCCGACGCCCCCCTCAGGTCGTGAATCGTCGTCTGCATGACATCTGCGAGGCTGGCACCGTCTCCTTCCCCTGCGGCGGATGGATCGGGCAGGAGCAGCGCCAGCGTCTCGGCGAGGTCGCCGACATGGGCGTAGCATTCCTCGACCATCCAGGCCGGAAGCCCGGTTGCCGCGGCGGCCCACTCCCGCAGCAGTCCGCTGGAAACGCTCCGCATCTGCCGGCCACCGGAGAGCACGGCAAGTGCGCAGGCGGCGTCGGCGTGGGGGGCCGTGGCGAAGTAGTCGCGGAGCGCCGCGACCTTTTCGTTCGTGCTCGTGGTGGCATCGAGCCGCCAGTAGAGATCGGTGAATCGCTTCATGCCTGCGACCTCATGACGGCTCGCCGATGCCGAAATCGGCATCGGCCTCGACCGCCTCCGTGAGCGTTTCCGGATCGTCGTCAACCGCTTCCCCCTCCGCTTTCTCGGCGGCATCGGGGGAGGATTCGCCCGTGAACCGGGTCGGCAGGACCGTTGCATCGAGGCCGCGGGTCTCCCGCAAAAATCTGGCCAGCGGCTCGCTGAACCCGTGCGTGACCAGCACCCGCCCGGCCCGCGAGGCATCGATGGCAGTCAGCAGGCCGGGAAAGTCGGCATGATCCGAGACGGCAAACCCCTTCTCGAAGCCGCGGCGACGGCGAACCCCCCGGAGCATCATCCAGCCCGAGGCCAGTGCCACGCTCGACTCGCCGAACAGCCTCAGCCAGCTGCCACCGAGAACGCTCGGCGGGGCGATCACGAGCCCGCGGCCGTCGCCGACCCGTCGGGCCCGCGGCGGAACCCGGTCGATCGGCGGCAGCCGGACGCCGCTCGACCGATAGGCCTCGACCAGTTTCATGACGGCGCCGTGGGCCATGATCGGCCCGATCGAGGGATCGACCATCGCGGCCAGTCGCTGGGCCTTGCCGAGCGAGTAGGCCAAAAGCACGCTCGTCCGGCCGGCGTCGCGGTTGGCCCGCCACCAGGCGTTGATCTCGGCGGCGATCCCCTCCGGTTCCTGCCAGCGGTAGACCGGCAGGCCGAACGTCGACTCGCTCACGAAGACGTCGCACTCGACATGCTCGAAGGGCTCGCAGGTCGGATCGGCCTGGAGTTTGTAGTCGCCGCTGACGACCCAGGTCAGGCCGCCGTGTTCGATCCGCACCTGCGCCGATCCGAGCAGGTGGCCGGCGGGGTGGAGCGACACCCGGACTCCGTTGAACGAGACCGACTCCCGAAAGCGGAGCGTGTCGATCGGCGAGCCGGCACCGATCCGGGAGCGGAGGACGAGTTTCCCAGCCGACGAACAGAGATAGCGGTCGCACCCCGCCCGGGCATGATCGGCATGGGCGTGCGTGATGACAGCCCGCGGCACCCGCCGCCAGGGATCGACGTGGAAGTCACCCTGCGGGCAGTACAGCCCCTCGGGCGTGAGTTCGAGCAGGTCGCGCATTCCCAAAGCCTAGCCGCGGCAGCGACGTCGAGAATGCAATCAGCGAAAACGGCTAGCGATAGGCCTGGCTGCCGACGGCCGGGAAGCGGTAGCCGCCGAATCCGAGCGGGGCGTAGGTGGGCCAGTCGCCCGGCCGCAGGCCCGGTGGTGTTCCATACATCCGCCAGGTCGGCGTTCGCGGGTTGGTCGGGGGCACGAAGTATTTCGGCCGGGTGCCGTGCCCCGTCACGTAGGGCGACCGGCCGGGCTGATAGGGAGCCTGACGCTGCGGCGTGCCATGGGAGAGCGGCTTCGGCTCGCCGACCCGGCTGATGTCCTCGCCTCTGGCCGGAATAACACAGGCCAGCGCGAGCCATAACCAGAGGCCGTTTCGGCCAATCCTGCCATTGAGATGAATCACGGATTGCAGGTTCCAGGGAGGCGAACGCATCGATCGTGGAGTGCTCTCTCCAAAATCGACCATCGTCCGCGGTGATCTTGGGAAAAAGCGGATCGGGCGGGCTGCTCCAGTGGCAGCGGTTGTATCGCCGCCGGGAGTCTGCCGGCTCATTCCTTCTCGGCCGCCGCCCAGCGGATATGGACGGGCATCCCGAACACCTTCTCGAACAGCTCGGTGCGTCGCTCGGCCCCCCAGATGTCGACCTGCGGCTCCTGGTCGGCGACCACGTCGAGCGTCAGGCCGCCGTCGTCGATGCTGACGGACACGTCGCGAACCATCTGCGATCGGCTCCTGTCGAGGCCGCCGGCAAGGCGGAGGATGGCCGCCATGCGATGCACCCGCTGCTGGTCCTCGGCCGAGAGACGGGCCAGGTTTTCGTGTTTCCGCTTCGGGTAGGCACCGCGATGGTAGCGGGCGACGTTGGCGATGATCTCGAGATCATGGCCGCGGATGCCGGGCAGCCGACTGTTGCGAATCAGATGATAACTGTGCTTGTGGTGCTGGTCGTAGTTGATCACGTAGCCCACGTCCTGCAGCCGGGCCGCGCATTCAAGCAGCAACTGGTCTTCCGCCCGCAGCGAGAGCGGCGCCGTCAGCTGCTGATAGAGCCGTCCGGCCAGGGCCGCCACCGTGCGTCCGTGCTCGAGTTCTCCCGAGCAGGCGGCCGCCAGCCGCTCGATCGCGTCTTCCCGCAGCCGGGGCGTGTCGATCGCCGCCGCCGCCGAGGCACCGAGCAGGTCGTCGATCATCTCCCGAACCAGCCCATCGCGGACGCCACGGGTGTGGATCACGAGAGTGTTGACCCGGAACCGCTTCATCAACGCATCGACGATCGTCAGACCGGCGACGATGATGTCGGCCCGGTCGGGTGCCATTCCGGCGAGGCTGCGGCGGGTGCGAAGTGGCAGTTTTCGCAGCCTGTCGAGCAGGTGATGAACCTCGGCCTGCGACACCTTGTAGCCGGCGACGGGGATGTCGAATTCCCGTTTCGAGGCCATCACAAGCTCGGCCAGCGTGGTGAAGGTGCCGCCCGAGCCGACGAGGAAGTGCGGGGCGAACAGCGGCCGGCTGGTCCGCTTCTTGAGGCTTGCCGCCACCTCCTCCTCCAGCCGGAGGAAGTCGGATGGTGTGGCCGCGTCGCCCAGCCCGAACTGCTCCGTCAGCCGGACCGCCCCGAGCGGCGTCGAAAAAATCGATTCGATCAGGTTGCCGGTGGCAAAGATGATCTCGGTGCTGCCGCCGCCGATGTCGGCGACGATGACGTTCTTTCCGGTCAGGTCAAAGGCATGCTGGACGCTCGAAAAGGCCAGCCGCGCCTCGCGATCGCCCGGGATCACCTCCACTTCGAGCCCGATCTCCTCGCGGACGCGGCGGCAGAACTCGGGGCCGTTGCGGGCTTCGCGGACGGCGCAGGTGGCGATCGTCCGCAGGGCGGTCACCTGATAGCCGGCCGCGATCTCCCGGAAGCTGCGGAGCGCCTGGATCGTGCGGTCCATCGATTCGTCGTCGAGGCGGCCCTCGCTCGAGACGCTCCGGCCGAGGCGGGTCGGCTCCCGCTCCTCGTCGAGGATCCGGTATGTGCCACCGCGCAGCACCTCGACCACCATCAGTCGGACGCTGTTGGAGCCGATGTCGATCGCCCCGAGGCGACTCGTCATCTCGGCCGAAAGATAGATCTGTTTGTCTTCGGTCGGTTCAACGGCCATGCGGTGCTGGGTGCGCCTCCGTGGGGGCCGCCCAATCATACCCTGCGTTTTCGGCGGCTTCGGGGAGGCCGATGCGGTACACTTTTTTCCGCCCGCCCTCCGCCATGATGCCTCCCCCATCAGTGCCGTCCATCCAGCCACCCTCCGTCGTCTTCTCCGCGGGCAGTCGGCCGTCCGGCGGACCGGCCGCGATCGCGGTTGGCAACTTCGACGGCGTGCACCTCGGACACGCCGCCATCGTCGGCAGGCTCGTGGAACTGGCCGGCCGGCTCGGCGTGCCGACGGGGGTGCTCACGTTCGATCCGCATCCGGCCCGGATCCTGCGGCCAGAGTCGGCTCCGATCCCGCTCACGACCCCCGGCCGGCGGGCCGAATTGCTCGCCGCGCTCGGCGTCGATGAAGTCCTCGTCCAGCCGGTGGATGCAGCCCTCGTCGCCCTCGAGGCCGAGGCTTTTTACGACGGCGTGCTCCGCGGTCGTCTCCAGGCCGCCGGCCTGGTCGAGGGGGGCGACTTTCATTTCGGGGCCAGCAGGCGGGGGGACGTCGCCCTCCTGTCGCGGCTCTGCGCTGCCGACGGCATCCCGCTCGAGATCGTGGAACCGGTGGCACGGGACGGCGAGAGCGTCTCGAGTTCGCGGCTCCGTTCGCTGGTCGCCGCGGGCAGGATCCGGGAAGCGGCATCGATGCTGACGGCCGACTACCGGATTCGAGGCACCGTCATCGAGGGGGCCCGCCGCGGCCGCACGATCGGATTTCCAACCGCCAACCTGGCGGGCATCGCAACGCTGCTGCCGGCCGACGGCGTCTACGCCGCCCGGGCTCTGATCGCAGGACAGAACCCGCTTCCCGCCGCCGTCCACATCGGTCCCAACGTCTCGTTCGGCGAGACGGCGACGAGCGTCGAGGTCCACATCATTGGCTGGTCGGGGAACCTCTATGGCTCCGCGCTCGACGTTGACTTCCTCGACAGGCTGCGCGAGACTCGTCGCTTCGCGTCGGTCGACGAGGTGAAGGCGCAGCTCACGCTCGACGTGGCCCTGGCCTCCTCGATCGCAACGGCGACCTGAACGATACGGACACGTGAAAGGGCGGTGGATGCATGCGACTTGACTGGGCCAGCCTGCTCGACCTGCTCCGCGGCTGCGGCCGCGTGGTGCTCACGAGCCACGTCCGCCCCGATTGCGACGCGCTCGGCAGCGAACTGGGGATGCTCGGCATCCTCGAGGCGATCGGCAAGGACGTGCGGATCGTCAACGCCCAGGCGACGCCCGCCGGACTGGCCTGGATCGACCCGGACCGGAGGATCGAGTCGTTGGCCGAGGGGGTCAGGAAGGAGGACCTGCTCGACCGCGACCTGTTTCTGGTCGTCGACACGAGCGCCTGGGCCCAGCTGGGCGCGATGGGCGACGTCGCCAAGGCGATGCGGGAGAAGGTGCTCGTCATCGACCACCACGTCAGCGAGGACGACATCTCCGATCGCTGGTTCAAGGACACCTCCGCCGAGGCGACGGCCCGGATCGTCTACGAGATCGGCCTCCGGTTGAAGGTGCCGCTCAGCGAGCGGATCGCCACGCCGCTCTACGCAGGTCTCTCCACCGACACCGGCGGCTTTCGCTTTCCCTCCACGACCGGGGAGACGTTTCGCGTGGCGGCCCGGCTCGTCGATGCCCATGCCAGCCCGCCGACGATCTATCGGGAACTGTTCGAGCAGGACTCGATCGCCCGGCTGCATCTCGTCGGTCGCACGCTCGCCGGGGCCCGCGTCTCCCACGACGGCAGGATCATCACCTCGACGGTCCGGCAGGCCGACATCAAGGAGGTTCAGGCGTTGCCATCCGACACCGAGGACCTGATCAACCTGACGCTGGCGGTGAAGGGGACCGAACTGGCCGTGATCCTCATCGAGCAGCCCGACGGCCGGATCAAGACGAGTTTTCGCAGCCGCTGCCACGTCGACTGCAACGCCCTTGCCGCCCGATTCGGCGGGGGCGGACACAAGGCCGCAGCCGGAGCGATCCTGCCGGGGCCGTTCGAGGCGGCCCAGGAACGGGTTGCCACGGCCGTGGACGAGGTCTGGCGGACCGCCTGAAGTGGATGACTAGGATGAAGACGGAGGCATGATGGGCACGCAGACGACGAGCCAGCATTCAGCCACCCTGCCGCCGGCAGGTCGCAGAGACTTTCTCACCAGGATGCTCGCACTCGCCTGTGGCGGTCTGGCAACGCTGACACCGGTGCTTGCCGGCCTCTGGATGCTGCTCGACCCGCTGCGTCGTCGCGGGGCCGCGGCCGCCTTCCTTCCGGTCACCGATCTCGCGAGTCTTCCCGACGACGGACTGCCGCGGCAGTTTCCCGTGCTGGCGGATCGGGTCGATGCCTGGACCGGCTTCGCGGCCGAACCGATCGGTGCCGTCTATCTGCGGCGGCAGCCGGGCTCGGAGACCGTTGAGG
>CAMDFJ010000120.1 GCA_945897435.1 Candidatus Kuenenia stuttgartensis
CGGCCGCCCGCAGAGGTCTGGATGCCGGACAACCAGTCGAGCATCGCCAGGCCGGCCTTGAATGCGGCCTCGTCTCCCGCCCAGCGGCCGCTGAGGACGAGCGCCTGGCAGATGCGGGCGTTGTCGTAGGCGAGGCGATCCTCGAGCCAGGGCCACTCGGGAGTGGCGGTTGCGGCATGCAGTGCGAGCAGTCGCGAGGTCAACTGCCGCCTGATCGCGGCCGTGCGGCGATCCCCGTCGAGCCGCCGGAGATACTCGTGGATCCCGAGGATGCCCAGCGCCCATGCCCGTGGGCTCGTGGTGGTGCAGAGGGCCTCGAGCGCCGGTCCGAACAGGCCCATCGCCCAACGCTGCAGGTGCGGCTGCCGGGAACGTCCGATGCAGACGCCGAGTGCCAGCAGGGAGCGGCCGAGGCAGTCGTCGGTGCCGGATGCGTCGAGCCAGCGGCGGTCGAATCCGAGGAAGTTTCTGAACCGGCCAGTCTGCCGGACGGCTGCGTGGTCGAGAAAGGTCGCGAAGACCGACGTGGCCTGACGGGTCTGCGGCGTTGCCAGCCCGAGTCCCTCGAGCAGCACCATCAGCACGAGGGCCCGGGCATTGTCGTCGGTGCAATAGCCCTCGGCGGCGTTGGGGATCGTGTAGGTCGCATGCTGGAAGAGTCCCGTCGAGTCGGTCAGTGTCCAGAGGTGATCGAGGGCGATGGCGGGCAGCCTGGTCCGCGGGGGCCGCGAGGGGCTGCGGTGGGCACCGGCCAGCGTCTTCGCAGCCGCCGGCTGGCGGGTTCTCTCGAAGGCTTCGGCATAGCGCCCCGCGACGCGGTCCCAGACCATCTCACGGCCGAGCAGATAGGCCCGCTTTCGCATGGCGTGCCGGCGGGAGTGGTCGCCGAGCAGCGAGTTCATCTCGTCGGCAAGCAGGTCCGGCTGACGGAACGGCACGAGCACCCCACGCCCATCGGCCAGCAGTTCACGGGCGTGCCAATAGGGCGTCGAGACCACCGCCTTGCCGCAGCCAAAGGCATAGGCCAGCGTGCCCGAGGTGATCTGGTCCTCGTTGTGGTAGGGCGTGACATACACGTCCGCGGCCCCGATGAAGGCCAGCAGATCGGGCGTGTCGACGTAGCGGTCGTGAAACACGACCCGATCCATCACGCCGAGATCGGTCGCCATTCTGACGAGGCTCTCGCGGTAGCGGTCGCCGTCGCTGCGGAGCAGCTGCGGATGTGTGGCGCCCAGGACCACGTAGATCACCTGCGGATGCTCAGAAAGGATCCGCGGCAGGGCGGCGATGACGGTTTCGATCCCCTTGTTCGGCGAGAGCAGGCCGAACGTCAGCAGCACCTCCTTGCCGGCAAGGCCGAAGCGGTCCTTGTGGAAGTGGGGATCGATGAACTCCATCTCGGGGATGCCGTGCGGAATCACGTCGATTCGGTCGGCGGCCACGCCATACACCTCCTCGAGAAGCGCCCGGCCGCGGTCGGTCATCACCGCGAGTCGGGCCGAAAGGCGGATGACCTCGTCCATGACCCGCTTCTGGGATTCGCTCGGCCGGGCCAGCACGGTGTGCAGCGTCGTGTGGACGGGGGAACGCAGGTCGTGCAGCAGGGAGAGGACATGCGAGCCGGACTCGCCGCCGAAAATGCCATATTCGTGCTGCAGCGACACCACGTCCGTGTTCAGCAGGTTGAGAAAATCGGCCGCCCTTCGATAGGCCTGCGGGTCGTCGTCGGGGCACTCGAACCGGACCTCCTCCGGGTAGGCGTGGGCGGCACCGCTTTCGTTCATCGCCACGACGAGGCAGTCGCTCTGGGCAGCGTGCCGGGCGACGGCGCAGCGGAGATCGCGGGTGTAGGTTGCGATGCCGCAACGTCGGGGCGCGTAGTTGCCGATGAAGGCGATGCGGTTGAGTGCTGGAGTGTGCATGGGGGCTCTCGGCATGGCCTGGGGCATGCATGCCAAGAACCCGTCGACGGGGCGGGGCTCGTTGAGACACCGGCCGGCAACGTCGTGCGAGACGCACGGCTGCCGTTGGTCTGTGGGTCCAGGCGGCCGCGACGAAAGTCTCCGTGCACGCGGGAATACTACCCGGGCTCGGGTTGCGAGTCGAATCGGGGGCGGAAACAGGTACCCGCGAGCCTCTCGGTGGCGATGCGAATGGTAGCATGTCGACTCCATGCCACTGATCACGCTCCAGGATGTTCATCTGCGGTTTCGCGGGCCGCCGCTGCTCGACGGCGTGACCTGCCACATCGAGTCGGGGCAGCGGATCGGGCTCCTGGGCCGCAACGGCGCGGGGAAGTCGTCGCTGATGAAACTCATCTGCGGGGCGATCCGGCCCGACGGCGGCGCCATCGTCGCGGCCCCCGGGGCGACGGTGGCGATCCTGCAGCAGGACGTGCCGCAGGATCTGCGGGGGAGTGTTCGAGAGATCGTCTCCACTGGCCTCTCGTCCGCCGTGGCGACCCACGGCGACGATGCCCACGACGCCGCCTGGCAGCGGGAGCATGCGGTCGAGCAGATCCTCTCGCGGATGCAACTCGACGGTGAGACCGCCTTCGAGACGCTCTCCTCGGGGCTCAAGCGACGGGTGCTGCTGGCCCGGGCGCTCGTCGCGGCCCCCGACCTGCTCCTGCTCGACGAGCCCACCAATCACCTCGACATCGACGCGGTCGAGTGGCTGGAGACGTTTCTCGAACGATGGCCCGGCACGCTGATGTTCGTGACCCATGACCGGGCGTTTCTCCGCCGGATGGCCGACCGGATCCTGGAGATCGATCGGGGAAGGATCTTCGACTGGTCGTGCGACTACGACACGTTTCTCGTCCGCAAGGAGGCCGCCCTCGCCGCCGAGGAGAAGCAGAACGCCCTCTTCGACAAGCGGCTGGCCGAGGAGGAGGTCTGGATCCGGACCGGCATCAAGGCCCGCCGAACGCGGAACGAGGGCCGCGTCCGGGCGCTGGAGCAGATGCGCCGGGAGCGTGGCGAGCGGCGGACCGCCGTCGGCAGGGCCAGCCTCCAGATCCAGGAGGCGCAGCGCAGCGGCGCGCTCGTCGCCAGCCTCGAGGGGGTCTCCTTCCTGCGGGAATCGCGGCCGATTCTCAGCGATCTGACGACGACCGTGATGCGGGGCGACCGGATCGGGATCATCGGCCCCAACGGCGCCGGCAAGACGACGCTCCTGCGGGTGCTGCTCGGCCAGCTTGCCCCCACGGCCGGAAGCGTGCGGCTGGGAACGAATCTTCAGGTCGCCTACTTCGACCAGCTCCGTGACCAGCTCGACGACGAGAAGACCGTGGCCGACAATGTCAGCGACGGCTACGAGACGGTGAGCATCGGCGGACGGCCGCGGCACATCATCGGCTACCTGCAGGATTTTCTGTTCGAGCCCGAGCGGGCCCGAACACTGGTGCGGTTTCTCTCAGGCGGGGAGCGGAATCGGGTGCTCCTCGCCCGGCTGTTCGCCAAGCCGGCCAACGTGATCGTGCTCGACGAGCCGACCAACGATCTCGACGCCGAAACCCTCGAACTGCTCGAGGAGCGATTGATGGAGTTTTCAGGCACGGTGCTCGTGGTGAGCCACGACCGTGCCTTTCTCGACAACGTGGTCACGAGCCTGCTGGTCTTCGAGCCGCAGTCCGCCGGCCGGTTTGCGATCCGGGAAATGGTGGGCGGCTACAGCGACTGGCTGCGGCAGCGTCAGCGGCCTGAGCCTGCGGGCGAGCCGCGGCAGGCGAAGACCCCGGCCCGGGAGCCACGATCGTCGGACGGGCCGCGGCCCGAGCCTGTTCGGACGGGCCCCGAGGCCGCCGCCCCGCCGCGAAAGAAAAAACTCTCCTTCAAGGAGCAGCAGGAGCTGGCTTCGCTGCCGGGGCTCATCGACGGGCTCGAACGGGAGATCGCCCGGCTGCACGCGGCCATGGCGGCAGCGGATTTTTATCGGCAGCCGGGTGACGTGCTGGCCCGCGAAACCGCCCGCCTGCAGGAAGAGGAGCGGCGGCTCGCCGAGGCATTCGCCCGCTGGGAGTCGCTGGAGGCCGGTTCTGCGACGGGCTGATCGGCGAGCCCTTCCGGTCCCGGATGCATCAGAGCGTCTTGGAATCGATCACGAACCGATACTTCACGTCGCCCCGGATCGTCCGCTCGTAGGCCTCGTTGATCCGGCTCGCCGGAATCAGTTCGATGTCGCAGAAGACCTTCTTCTTGAGGCAGTAGTCGAGCATCTCCTGGGTCTCGCGGATGCCGCCGATGAGCGAGCCGGCGAGCCGCTTGCGGCCCATGATCAGGGAGAAGGCGAGGATCTCGCTGGGCTCCGCGGCCGCCCCGACGAGCACCATCGTGGAGTCGTTGCGGAGGGCGTTGAGGTAGGGGGTGAAGTCGTGCTTGGCGGAGACCGTGTCGATGATCAGATCGAACGTGCCGGCGACCGCCTCGAGGGCGGCGGGCTTCGTGCTGACGACGAAATGTCTGGCCCCGAGCTTCTTTGCGTCCCGCTGCTTGCCGGGAGACGTGCTGAAGACGGTGACCTCGGCCCCCATCGAGGCGGCGAGCTTGACGGCCATGTGGCCGAGCCCGCCGAGCCCCACCACGCCCACCTTCGAGCCCTTGCCGACGTTGTAACGCCTGAGCGGCGAATAGGTGGTGATGCCGGCGCAGAGCAGAGGGGCGACCCGCTCCAAGGGCGCCCCCTTCTTGATCTTCAACGCGTAGTCTTCCTTGACCACGATGTGCGAGGCATAGCCGCCCTGGGTGGGCGTCGTGCCGTCCATTTCGGTGCTGTTGTAGGTGAAGGCAATGTGCTTCTCGCAGAACTGCTCCTCGTCGGACTTGCAGGAGCGGCACTTGCCGCAGGAGTCGACCAGGCAGCCGACGCCGGCCAGATCGCCCACCTTGAAGCGTTCGACCTTGCGGCCGACGGCCACGACGGTGCCCACGATCTCGTGCCCCGGCACGCAGGGATAGGCGGTCGGCCCCCAGTCGCCGCGGGCGGTGTGGATGTCGGAGTGGCAGATGCCGCAGTAGGCGATCTCGATCAGGATGTCGTTCGGCCGCGGATCGCGGCGACGGATCGTGTGCGGCTTGAGCGGCTTGTCGGGGGCGAAGGCGGCGTAGGCTTTCGAGTCGATCATGGCGAGGCGTTCCGGTTTGCGAAAAAAGCTGATCGGCGATCCGGGGATCATACCGCAGATGACCCAAGCGGGTCGGCGGTCTCTGGGAGGGCCATTGGGGGCCATGATAGACTCGCCCCGATGGCGACCTGCATTCTGCTGATGGGAGTGGCCGGCAGCGGCAAGACGGAAATCGGTCGGCTTCTGGCCGACCGGCTCGGCTTTGAGTTTCTCGACGCCGATGCCTTTCATCCGCCGGCCAACGTCGAACGGATGCGACAGGGCATTCCGCTCGTCGACGCCGACCGCTGGCCCTGGCTCGACCGGCTGGCTGCGGAGATCGGCGACCGGCTGGCCGAGGGCCGCGGCCTCGTGCTCGCCTGTTCGGCGCTCGCCCGGCGGTATCGCGACCGGCTGGGAATCGGCCGACCGGGGGTCCGGCTCGTCCATCTCGATGGCGACCGCGAATTGATCGCCGCCCGGCTGGCCGGCAGACGCGGACACTTCATGAATCCGTCGCTTCTGGAAAGCCAGTTCGCCCTCCTCGAGCGGCCATCGGAAGAGGAGCGGCCGATCGTGGTCGATGTTGCGGCCCCGCCGCCCGAGATCGTGAATCGGATCATCGCCGCCCTCGATCCTGCCTGACTCCGGCCGATGGCGGCCCCAGATGGTCGGCAGTATCTTGGTGAATGTTCTTGGTGGCGGTATCTTGTCCGCCCCCCTTCGGTTCCTCGGGATCGGGCCTCGTCTGCCAGCGGCTGGAAACGATCATGGCCACCAGCCTGCTGCTCCTGCTCGACGACATCGCCAGCGTCCTCGACGACGTCTCGGTGATGACCAAGGTGGCGATGAAGAAGACGGCCGCCGTCGTCGGTGACGACCTCGCCCTGAATGCCAAGCAGGTGACCGGCGTCTCGCCGGTCCGGGAACTGCCCGTGGTCTTCGCCGTGGCCCGCGGGTCGGCCCTCAACAAGGCGATCCTCGTGCCTCTGGCCCTGCTGCTGAGCTGGCTGGCACCCTGGGCCGTGGTTCCGGTGCTGATGATCGGCGGGGCGTATCTCTGCTACGAAGGGGTCGAGAAACTGCTGCACTCGCTGCGGCATCGAACCGCCGCCCAGCCGCGACCTCCCCTCGTGGAGCCGGCCGACCTGCGGGCCTATGAGCGACGCAAGATCGCCGGGGCCGTCTGCACCGACTTCATCCTCTCCGCGGAGATCATCGTGATCACGCTCGGACTCGTGGCGGGGAGGCCGTTGCTGACCCAGTTTGGCGTGCTCGTCGCGATCTCGGTGGCGATGACCATCGGGGTCTACGGCCTCGTGGCCGCGATCGTGAAGCTCGATGATCTGGGGGCGATGTTGGCCCTGCGGCCTTACGCGGGATCGCGGCTCCTGGGACGGGCGATCCTCGCCGCCGCCCCCTGGCTGATGCGGGCCCTAGCAGTCGCCGGCACGCTGGCGATGTTTCTGGTCGGCGGCGGGATCGTGATCCACAATCTGCCGACGGTGCACCATGCGGTCCACGACTGGATCGCCTCGCTCGCCGACAGGGCAGGACTGCCCCAGATCGCCGCCACGGTCGGTGGAAAAATCTTCGATCTCCTGGCCGGCGTCGTGGTCGGCCTGGCGGGCGTGGCCCTGATGGCATGCCTGACCGCCGTCCGCAGCGAGCTGATCCGGCCGGCGTCGGTTCCCGGGGAGGAAAAAGCATGATCCTGATTCCGCTGCTGCTCATCTCGCTGCTGCTCCTGGATGGGGTCGAGACGACATCGTCGCTCCCGCGGCAGCCGGGCTGGACCACCTCCTCGCTGCTCGCCTCGCCCCATGCGGTGCAGGCGGCTGCAGCCGACGCGGCCAACGTCTACGCCATCTCCAGCACGACCGTGGCCCGCTACGACCGCCGTAGCGGCAGGCTGCTCGCCGCCGCGACCGCGCCAGGAACCCAGCACCTCAACAGCGGCTTTCTCGATCAGGGCCGGCTCTACTGTGCCCACTCCAACTATCCTGCCACGCCGCACGAATCGGAGATCCGCGTCTTCGATCCGGCGACCGGCCGGCTCGACCTGTTTCACAGGTTCAGCAATCCCCCGGGGAGCCTCGTCTGGTGCGTCCGCAGGGAGGGGAGATGGTGGTGCTGCTTCGCCCACTATGGCGCCGAGAATGGCAGCACCCTGCTCGTCGAATACGCCGACGGCGGCCTCGACCGGGAACTCCGCCGATTCAGGTTTCCGGCCCGGGTGGTCGCCGATTGGGACGGCATGAGCGGTTCGGGCGGCATCTGGGAGGGCGACACGCTACTCGTCTCGCACCACCACTCCCGGGTGCTCTACAGGTTGGCCTTGCCGGAGTCGGGAACCGACCTGCGATTCGTCGAGGCGCTCTTCTGTCCCTTTCCAGGGCAGGGGTTCGCCGCCGATCCGCTGACCGGAGGCCTCGTGGGCATCGATCGGAAACAGCAGCGTGTCGTGTTTGCGACACGTGTCGCA
>CAMDFJ010000121.1 GCA_945897435.1 Candidatus Kuenenia stuttgartensis
CGATCTTGGCCCCCGGGTAAAAGGCGAGATTGATGTTTTTGAGGAGTTCGCGCTGGCCGAACTTCTTGGTGAGTTCGGTGATCTGAAAGATGAAGGCCGGGCCCATGGACGATCCGTCGCTCCGCGAAGTGCATGCCTGATGTCGAGATGAGTCTGGAAACGATTCTACCTGTTCGGGCAACCAATCACAGGGCTCGTTGCAGGTGGCAAACCGATGGACTACGATTCTGTCGGTCTGCGATTCTGTGGTTTGGTCGATCGATGGTTTCGTTGATGTCCGGACAGGAGCCCGCCCAGTGCCCAACTACGCGAATCCCGATGTGCTCGTCTCGACCGAATGGGTCGCCGGCCATCTTCACGACCCGAAGGTGCGGATCGTGGAATCCAACGAGGATCGAGCGCTCTACACGCAGGGCCACATCCCCGGGGCCGTCGAGATCGACTGGATGGTCGACCTTCAGGATCAAAACTGGCGGGATTACATCGACAAGGCAGCCTTTGAGAAGCTCTGCATCGAGCGGGGCATCTCCAACGACTCGACAGTCGTTTTCTACGGCGACAAAAACAACTGGTGGGCCTGCTACGCCTTCTGGGTGTTCAAACTCTACGGCCACGGCGATTGCCGGATCATGGACGGTGGCCGCAAGCGTTGGGATCTCGATGGCCGGGGCTGGTCTTCGGACCGGGTGAACCCCGCCCGCGGCCACTACACGGCGACCGAGCAGGATGGGTCGATCCGGGCCCTTCGTGACGAGGTCCTGAAGCACCAGAAGGCCGGGAAACAACTGCTCGACGTCCGCTCGCCGGAGGAATACCGGGGCGAGAGGACCCACATGCCCGACTATCCCAACGAGGGCGCCGTCCGTGGTGGCCACATCCCGGGTGCCGTGAATGTGCCCTGGCCGATGAACTGCAAGGAGGACGGCACCTTCAAGTCGGCCAGGGATCTCGAGAAACTCTACGTCCGCGAACTTCGGATGAAGCGAAGGTCACCGACGATCGCATACTGCCGGATCGGCGAGCGGTCGAGCCTGACCTGGTTCGTGCTCAAGTATCTGCTCGGCTTCGGCAACGTGAAGAACTACGACGGATCGTGGCTCGAGTGGGGCAACTGCGTCCGGGTTCCGATCGCGAAGGGCGGCGAACCGGGCGGCGCGGCCGGCCCGTCCGCCACCACGACGAGTGGCTGAAGCAGTACCCGGCGTTGCATTCATGACCAGCGTGCAGGAACGGATCGAAGCGATCATCGGCGAGTTCGCCGACCTCGACAGCCGGGAAAAACTCGAACTTCTCGTCGATTTCGCCAACGGGTTGCCGCCGTTGTCGGCGGAGTATGAGGCCCGCAAGGCCGCGGAAGACCGCCGGGTGCACGAGTGCCAGACGGCCGTATTCCTCTGGCCTGACGTGGAGTCGGGCCGGGCGAGACTGGTCGCCGAGGTGGCCCCTGAGGCCCCCACTGTGAAGGGCTTCGTGGCGATTCTCGCCGAGGCGATCAACGGCCATCCTGCCGTTGATGCGGCATGCATTCCCGACGATCTCCTGGAACGAATGGGGCTGGCCGATGTCCTCGGGATGCTCCGTTCCCGTGGGCTGCGGGCGATCGTGGGGCACGTCAAACGGGGGATCGCGGCCAAGACCGCGGCCTCCGCCTGAGCGGTATTCGGCAGTAAAATACGGATAGCAACCGGGTGAGGGGGTAAGAACCATGACCGCACGCATCGTCGCAGGAATCGATCTCGGCGGAACCGCCGTCAACTACACGTTTCTCGACGAGCGCGGGCAGTTTCTCATCGAGGGCCTCTGCGAGCATCCGGCCCGGAGTGTCGAAGGTCCGCAGGTCTGCCTCCAGCAGATCGTCGATGGCCTCGAGATGGCCGCCAGAGTGGCCGGCATTCAACGCGACTCGATCATCGCCGTGGGCCTCGATACGCCGGGACCGGCCAGCGCGACCGGCGTTCTGAGCCACCGGGGATCGACAAACTTCGTCCATCCGGAGTGGGCTGGCTACGACATCCGGGCCGGACTCGAGACCAGCCTCGGCCTGCCCGTCTGCTACCTCAACGACGGCAATGCAGCGGCCCTCTGGGGACACGTCTCGATCTTCGGCTCAGGCAATCAGGCCACGAGCATTTCGGCGATCATCGGCACGGGCCTTGGCGGGGGCGTGATCACGGGAGGCCGCGTGATCGTCGGCCGCAATGGCTTCGGCGGTGAACTCGGACACGTGCTGATTCCCTACCAGACGATCCCGGGCATCGAGGGTCTCATTCCGGAATGCAATTGTGGCCGTGTCGGCGACCTCGAATCGCTCTGCTCGCTGACCGCGATCCGTCGAACCCTGCTGCCGTACTTTCTGGCGCACGCTCCGGGCCATGAACTCTCCCGCTGCGAAGACATCGGCCAGGCTGCAAAACTGGTCCGCGGCCTCGCCGAGCGGGGCGACCCTCTGGCCCGCGACATCTTCCGGGTTCAGGCCCGGGCATTGGGCCTGTTCTTCGACAAGATGATCAACGTCTTCGACCCGGACGTGCTCGTGGTGGGCGGCGGCGCGGTCGAAACGGGACCCGATTTCCGCACCTGGTTCATCGACGAGATCAGGCAGGGCATGCCGCCACAGCGGGAAGAGCAGGCCGGCATTCCGATCCATGTGATCCCCAACGGCGACACGGCAGGCGCCCGTGGGGCCGCCCTGGAGGCGGTGCACCTCGTCCAAGACCGCGGACTGTAGCCTTTCGAGGGAACGCTCCCGTCAGGCGACCCGGTCGAGGATCGGCAGCGCTGGGAGGCCGTTGGGCTGCAGCCTCATGCCCGGCGAGGCGGGGGCCGCGAGCGGCGGCTCGAGGGCAGGCTTGGTTTTCGGGGGACCGAAAAGGGTCAGTCGGGCCGTTGCCAGCAGGCCGCCGAGGGAACTGAACGTCGCCTCGACGGCCGCGGGTTCGTACCCGCAGTGGGCCATGCAGTCCTGGCACTTCGGATTGCCGCTCGACCGGCCATAGGCATCCCAATCGGTCTCTTCCATGAGTTCGCGAAACGAGCCTGCATATCCCTCGTCGAGGAGGTAGCAGGGCCGCTGCCAGCCGAAGAGGTTGTAGGCGGGGGTTCCCCAGGGACGGCATTCAAGATCCCAGGCGCCTTTCAGAAACTCGAGGAACACCGGCGACTGATTGAACTTCCAGCCGCGGGAGGGCTTGTCGAGGATCCGTCGAAAGAGCGACTGGCTCCGCTCACGCGGGAGAAAGTGCTCCTGATCCGGCGCCTTGCTGTAGGAGTAGCCGGGGGAGATCATCATGCCCTCGACCCCGAGGGCCATGACCTCGTCGAAAAACCTGCGGCAGCGGGCCGGATCGGCATCGGAGAAGAGGGTTGAATTCGTGGTCACTCGAAAGCCGGCCGCGAGGGCCTTTCGGATCGCGTCGACGGCGATGTCAAAAACGCCCTCCCTGTCGACGGCCCGATCGTGCTCCTCCCTCAGTCCGTCGAGGTGCACCGAGAACGCCAGATATGGCGATGGCGTGAAGTGCGGCAGCATCTCCACGAGCTTCAGCGCGTTGGTGCAGAGGTAGAGATACTTCTTGCGGGCCACGATTCCGGCCACGATCTGCTCGATCTGCGGATGGAGCAAGGGCTCGCCACCTGGAATGGCGACGATCGGGGCCCCGCACTCGTCGACTGCCCGAAAGCATTGCTCGGGGGTGAGGTGCGAACGGAGCACCTCGGTCGGGTGCTGGATCTTGCCGCAGCCGCCGCAGGCGAGATTACAGCGAAACAGTGGCTCGAGCATGAGGACGAGCGGATAACGGGCGTTGCCCCTCAGCCTCTGCACGGTGACGTGGCGGAGCACCGAGAGCATCTGTCCAACGGGAACGCTCATGCAACCATCTCCTGGGTGCCCGCTGAAGAGCCGGCGTCGGCGCGGACGGCGGCCGAGTGCTTCGCCAGCGCGATCAGCGGGAAGTAGATCGGGTAGTAGTGATATCGCAGGTAGAAGACCTTCGGGAATCCCGTGCCGGTGAACTCGCGTTCCAGCCAGGTGCCGTCGAAGTCCTGATTCTCGACGAGCCACTGCACGCCCCGTTGGGCCGCCCTCGAATGGGTCCGGCCGGCCGCCACGAGTCCAAACACGGCCCAGGCAGTCTGCGAAGGGGTCGAGCATCCCTGGCCGGCCAGACCGCGGTCGGCATAACTGGCGGGCGTCTCGCCCCAACCACCATCAGGCTGCTGATGCTGCACGAGCCAGTCGGCACCGGCCCGAACAGCCGGATCATCCGCCGGAACCCCGACGGCCCGAAGGCCGACGACAGCCTGCCACGTGCCATAGACATAGTTCACGCCCCAGCGGCCAAACCAGCCGCCATCCGCCTCCTGACTCTCGCGAAGGTAGGCGATCCCGCGGTCGATCGCGGGATGGCCGACCCGCAGGCCGACAGCCCCGAGGGCCTCGAGGGCACGGCCGGCGAGGTCCGGAGTACTCGGATCGATCATCGCGTTGTGGTCGGCGAACGGCACCTTGCAGAGCAGTTCGAGGTTGTTGTCGCGGTCAAACGCCGCCCAGCCGCCGTCGGAGTTTTGCATCGCCAGAACCCAGCGTTCCGCCCGGCAAAGGGCTGCCCCAACTCGGGCCAGACGTCGGCTGGCGGCCGACTGGCTTGTGGACGCGGCCCTTCCAGAACCCTCCGGGCCGGCAACCGCATCCCGCCAGACCGCCAGGGCGATCATCACCATGACCGTGTCGTCGACATCGGGGTAAAAGCGATTGGCGTATTGAAAACACCAGCCGGAGGGCTCAACCCGGGTCGATCCAGCCGAATCGGCGGGCGACCGCACCTCGCGTTCG
Source organism: Candidatus Kuenenia stuttgartensis (assembly GCA_945897435.1). Classification (GTDB taxonomy): domain Bacteria; phylum Planctomycetota; class Planctomycetia; order Pirellulales; family UBA1268; genus RGVT01. Next base: position 4,835 of record CAMDFJ010000121.1, read on the forward strand.
AGCAGCCAGTCGACGGCGGCATCGAGCGATGCCCGATCGACGCCCCCGCGATCGGCCCCGGCGGCGATCCCGTCGCAGATTCCGCGGAGCGTGATGGCCGTATCCCAGACCGGAGAGCGGCAGGGCTCCACACGCAGCGAACCGTCGGGCTGCGGCTCGATCAGCCTTTCGAGCTGGGCCCAGCACTCCTGCACTTCCGGCGAGTCGTCCTCGCAGCCCATCGCCCGCAGGCCGACAATGCTCCAGACGATCGGCGGGAAGATCGCTCCCAGGCCGTCGCTGCCGTCGAATCGTTCCAGCATCCAGGCCCGGCAGGCCGCAACTGCGCGGCTGCGGAGCGGACGGAATCCGATGGCATCGCAGGCCTTGATGAAACGATCGAGAACCCGAAAAAACCGCGACCAGACATCACTGCCGCCGGCGGGCGGTGGCCCCGACCGATCGACGAGCGAGAAGAGTTCGCCGATCCCATGCGAGTCCGGAATCTGACGGACCGGCTTGAAGGCCCACATCAGTGAGAGCGGAACGATCATCGTCCGCGACCAGGCCGAGACACGGTCGAGGTTGATTGGAAACCAGGTCGGCAGAAGCACCATTTCCGGCGGCACGGCCGGACAGGCCGAGTAGGGGATCTGACCGAGCAGCGCGAGATAAAACCTGGTGAAACTGTTGACCGCCCAGGGTCCGCCGTGGTCGCGGATCGCCAGTCGGGCCCGACGCAACGGTTCTGAGTTTCGATCATGGCCGGCGATCTTCAGGGCCAGATAGGCCTTCACGCTGGCACTGACATCGACGGGTCCATCGGGATGGATCGCCCACCCGCCAGAGTCGAGCTGCTGCTGAAGAATCCGCCTGCAGGCGGCATTGGCAGTTGCATCATCGAGCCTGCCCGCCCAGGCGAGGATCAGGAGGTATTCGCTTTCGAGGATCGTGTCACCCTCGAGCGGCCCCCGCCAATGCCCATCCTCGGCCTGCTGATCGAGAAGCCATCTGGCAGTCAGATCAATCGCCCCGAACTCGCGGCCGGATTGGTTGATCTCGGCGTGGGATTCGACCTGCTGCCGGCTGAGTCCGCCGACCAATTCCCGCACGATCCTGTGCCGCTCTCCGCGGCGGCCGACGACTGACTGCACTGCGGACTGGGCCGTGATCCCGCGAAGTTCGCCGGCTGCCAGGCCGAGCGAATCGGTCAGGTCGCGATCGGGCGGCGTTCCAACCGATGCCGCCGCTGCTTCCGACATTCCAGAAGAACTCATTGACGCATCCATGCTTTGAGCCGGCGGTCCCCACCTTGGGACCGCATTCAACGCTGGCGGAGAATAGAGAACGCCGGGGATACCGACAAGCCCGGACGGAGTTCGGGATGTCCCGCGAGGCCGAGCAGGCAGCGCAGAATCGCCAGAAAGGGGGGCCAGGGCAGGCGAGCAGGCAGTTTGCGCAAAGTTTATCGCGCCGGGAACGTCTCTTCCGACAACGGCAACAGCATCGATACCCTGGCCCCCTCTTCGGGCCGCGACTCGACCACCACTCCACCGCCACAGGCATCGACGAATCTCCAGGCCTTCGAGAGCCCGAGCCCGGCACCCCGGCCTGCCTCACGACCACAGAAAAACGGGTCGAAGGCCCGACGCAGGGTGGTTCGATCCATCCCCCTTCCATCGTCCTCGACGACGATCTCACACCACGACCGGCCTGCCTGCACTGCCAGGCTCGCAGCAAATCGGACGCGACCGCCATCCGAGACGGCGTCGATGGCATTGACGCCGATTGCCCGCAACGCCTCCTCGATCTGGCTCCGATCGACCCAGACAAATACGGGAACCGGCGGCGGACTGTATTCCAACCGGACGCCGCGGCCGGTCGCCTGGCCGCGGAGCGACTCGATCACCGCGGTGACGACGACATGGACATCGGTCGCCGTCGGCTGCGGTTTCGGCGGACGGGCAAACAGCATCAGTCCGCCGATCATGTCGCGAGCACGAAATGCCTGATCGACGATCGTCGCCAATCGACGACGCCGCTCGACATCCCTTTCCTCGAGCAGCAGGGCCTGGGCACGGGTCGCGATGTTGGCCAGCGGGTTGTTGATCTCGTGGCCGGCTCCGTAGGCGAGTTCACGGATCGACTCCAGCCGGGCCTCGATCACCGCCGCACCGAAGCCCTCCTGCAACCGTTCGAGCTCACGGCCCCGGGCGACCGCCTCGAGGAGAATGATCGCCTCCAGCGAGGGCGATTCGAGTGTCGGCCGGCCGGCCGCCGGAGCCCGCGAAAGCCCCCTCAATAGAGCCTGACCAAACCTTCGACCATTCCCCGTCTCCCAAGGTTCGAATCGACGGACATCCGCCACAAGCGAATCCCAGGCATCGGGGTCGATGCAGACCGGACCATCGACGGGGCCACGAACGGCGGCCTCGTCCGTCAGCAGATCCCGGGAAAGACTTGCCAACAGCGATGCTTCGCCCACCCTGGCGGCTGCCGCCCCAAGTTCCAGCCGGCCCGATCCGAATCGCGGATCCGAACGCGGGGCGATCACTGCGGAGCCAACAGCGCCGACTGGTACCGCATGATCCAGCTCAACGGCCGCCAGCCAGACAGTCGAGGCGGGATCGTTGGCGACACAGGCCCACCAGTGATCCGGGAGGCTTGCAGTTGCAGAAGAGCCTGGGTCCGCCACCGGAGAGTTCGCGAGCGCGGCCCGCGTCAGGCCCAGACAGGCCTG
>CAMDFJ010000122.1 GCA_945897435.1 Candidatus Kuenenia stuttgartensis
TACCACGAAAGTAATCGTATCAAGAGCCTGCGGTCGAATGCCAGCGACATTCAACGCCGGGCAGTCCAACGCGGGTCGAGGAAGCGTTCGGTCAAATCCCCGCAGGCCTTTCGCAGCAGGGCAGGATCGCGGGCTGGCTCGCTCTTCAGACTCGCACCGAGGCGGGCGGCCAGCTTTTCCAGCCAGCGTTCGATGATCTCGGCCGGCTTCAGGCCAACGGCCGATCCAGAGAGATCGGCCAGGCCCGGATGGCTGCCTGCCAGCGCCAGGTCAGGATTCCGCCGCAAGAGCAGGCTCCCGTGCTGCAGGACGGCCGCCTGCAGCCGCCGCTGGGCGCTGCCCATCAGTTTCTGCCCCCGCCCTTCGGCAGCCTGACCGATCACGACATCGCCGGAGGACCGCCTGTCGAAGCAGAGCAGGGACTCCTCCGAGTCATCCGCGGACGGACTGCCCCCCGGCCGCCAGAGCCGGCAATCAACGCCCCGCTCCCGGAGCACCTCGACCATCGCGCCGTGCAGGGCGTCGTAGAGTTGCTGGGGAGTCGTCCCCCAGGGGTGTGTTTTGGGAACCGCGGCGGCATATGTCAGATCGGTCCCATGGACGATCGCTCCTCCACCGCTCGGACGACGCACCCGCGGCAGGCTGCCAACTGCGATCGAGGCCACTGCCTCCTCGAGAGGCTGGAACGCCCCGAGGGAAAGGGTCGATGACTGCCAGCCGTAGATGCGCAAAAGCAGCGTGCCGCGTTCGACCGCCTGCTCGGCGAGCAGCGAGTCGGCAGCCATGTTGGTGGGACCGTCCGCAGGCGGATCCCACCAGACGTGCAGCGGGGCGGTCAGTGGGGCTGGCTCCCGATCATGGCGTCATAGGCAGATCGATCGAGCAGGGCCTCGATCTCCGCCGGATCGTCGGGGCGGATGCGGATGATCCAGCCCGACTCGTAGGGATCCTTGCCGAGCGTCTCGAGGGCGTTTGGCAATGCCGCGTTGACCTCCACGACCTCGCCCGACACAGGAGCGTAGAGATCACTGACGGCCTTCACGCTCTCGATCTCACCGAACGATTCGCCCGCCTTCAGCTTCCGGCCGACCGTCGGCAATTGCATGAAGACCAGGTCGGTGAGCGCCTCGACGGCGTAGGCCGAAACGCCCACCGTCGCCAGACCGCCCGCTTCCGGCCGGATCCACTCGTGGGTCTTTGCAAACCGTATCTCTGCCGCCATCTCGTTGTCCTCCTTCGAACTCTCTGAGTCCAGCACCCGTTCCCGATCAAACCGATGAGAAATCCGTCTTGTTTCCTGTCGTTCTCGCCGCGTTTCGGCTCTCTTCAGCCCGGCACGGGCTGTCGCGCCGCCGGCGTGCGCCGATACAACGGCAATTGCACGACGCGGCCGGGTTGCAGGCTGTCGCGAACCTTCACGTCGAGCATCGTTCCAGGCTGCGAGACGTCGCGATCGACCAGCGCCATCGCCACGGCGGCCCCGATCGTGGGCACATAACTGCCGCTCGTGACGAATCCCACGTCGCGGTCGTCAAGTCGCACGACATCCCCCTGACGGGCCGAACGCCTGGTGTCGAAGACGATGCCGACCCTGATGCGGCCGGCAGTCCCGACCCGGTGGCCGGAAAACGCCGCAGCGCCCGGAAATGAACGGCCATCCAGATCGATCGCCAGCCCGAGGCCGATCGCGAAGGGATCGCTGTCCTCCACCAGTTCGTGTCCGTAGAGCGGCATCCCGGCCTCGAGTCGGAGCGTGTCGCGGGCACCAAGGCCACAGGCCCGCAGACCGAGCGGTCCGCCGGCCTCGTGGAGAGTCTCCCAGAGCGATTCGGCCTCGGCGGCTTCCACGACCAATTCGACGCCGTCCTCCCCCGTGTATCCGGTGCGGCTCACCATCACCGACCGTCCTGCCACCGTCGCCGGTGCCGACCGGTAGTTCTTGAGCCCGCTGATCCGGGGGGCGTCGGCGGCGGCAAGTCCGGTAACGAGTTCGATCGCCCGCGGCCCCTGAACGGCGATCATGGCGGTCTCGGCGGTCGTGTCGATCAAATCCACGCCCGTCGCCGGAAGCCTCGAGCGGAGCCACTCCACGACCCGTGGACGATTGCTGGCATTGACCACGAGCGCCATCCGGGGCGTTCCATCCATCGCATCGGCATCGCGGGCCACGAGCGCGTCGTCGAGGATCGAGATGCCCTGCACCGAGTCTGTCGGACCGCTGGCAATGAGGGTGTAGCGGACCCGTCCCGGTTCCATGTCGGCAACCCGTCTGCTGAGCATGGTTTCGAGCCAGGCCTGGCTCCCGGAGCCCGTGACCGAGAGCCGCCCCATGTGGGAAACGTCAAAGATTCCCACGGCCGTCCGGGTCGCCATGTGCTCGTCGACGATCGACGCATACTGCACGGGCATCCGCCAGCCGGCAAAATCGACCATCCGCCCCCCATGGGACTGATGCCAACGAACCAGCGGAGTTTCGGAGAGGGTTTGTGTCACGAGAAGTGCATCCAAGGCCTGCCCGGCGATCTCATCCCGCAGGAAAAAAACAGGGGACGATTCGCCGATCAGCGTTTCGGCCGTTGAAAGGAGCCCGGATTGTAGGTGCCGGTGACGATGCTGCCAGCCTCTCCCCGACGGGAGGACGAGGGCCTGTTTTTCCGCTTGCGTTTCGAGCGGCCGGCAGCGGGTCTGCCTGCAGCCGGCTTGGTGGCACGAGGCTTGCCGCTGGCTCGCTTCCGCGGCTCATGGCGACCCTTTCCGGCAGCGTCACGGCCGCCGCTGCGAGGCCGGCCGGCCGGTTTCGGCGGCCGGGCGACGACCGGCCGGCCACGCCCCTCAAGGCAGCGAAAATCGAGCGTGCGACGTTCGAGATCGACCCTGGCGACCACCACCCTGATCCTGTCGCCGAGCCGGAACGAGCTCCCCGGTCGCCGGCCCGTGAGGCTGTGGCTGGCCCGGTCGTAGCGATAGCTGTCCTGCGGCAACGACTCCAGCGAGAGCAGGCCCTCGGCAGGAATTTCGAGCCCTTGGACAAACAGTCCAAACGCCTCGACCCCCGTGACCACGGCATCCATCTCGGTGCCGATCCGTGAACTCAGATAGTGCAGCAGTTTGAGTTTGACGAGTTCCCGCTCGGCCGACTCCGCCCGGCGTTCCAGCTGGGAGCACTGGTCGCCGAGCTGCTGCAGGCCATCGAAAGGAGCCCGCCGTCCCCGGGCCAGGGCGTCGAGCGCCCGATGAATCGTGAGATCGGGATAGCGGCGGATCGGAGAGGTGAAATGGCAGTAGCAGTCGCTGGCCAGCGCGAAGTGGCCATCCTCCTGCGGCCCGTAGGCCGCCCGCGACAGGCTGCGGAGCACGGCGTAGTGGACGGCGTGCTCCTCGGGCCGGCCGCGGGTCATGCCGAGCAGTCGTTGCAGCTCGAAGCGGCTCTCCAGCGAGTCGACCTCGAAGCCGAGCTCGGTGACGAATTCGGTCAGCTGCCGCAGCTTCCGCAGATCGGGCGAGGGGTGGATCCGACGCAGGAACCCCGCCCCGGCCCGGGCCAGCATCTCGGCCACGGCCTCGTTGGCCGAGAGCATGAACTCCTCGATGATCTTGTGGCTCTCGGTGTTTTCGACGACGTGGGCCCCAGAAACCCTGCCCTCGCGGTCGAGGTCGATCTTCACCTCCGGCATCACAAGTTCGAGTGCCCCGCGGGACGACCGCCTGGCCCGTAGGATCCGGGAAAGGTCCCGCATCCGGCCGAGCAGCGATCTGACCTCGCCGGTCATCTCGACCGCGACTGTTTCAGGATCGGCGAGAAAGACATCGACCTCCTCGTAGGTGAAACGTCTGGCGCTGCGAATCGCCGAACGTTCGACCCGGGCATCGACCGGAATCCCCTCCGACGAGAATTCCATCCAGCAGGTCCTGGCGTAGCGGACGCGGCCGGGCTGCAGGCTGGCGAGGTTGTTCGACACGATCTCGGGCAGCATCGGAATCACGCGGTCTGGCAGGTAGACGCTCGTGCCGCGGGCAAGGGCTTCCTGATCGAGCGGAGAGCCCTCCTCGACGAAGTGGGAGACGTCGGCGATGTGCACCCCGAGGAGCCAGTGGCCACGTTCGATCCGTTCGAGCGAGATGGCGTCGTCGAAGTCCCGGGCATCGACAGGATCGATGGTCACGATCACCCGGCCGCTGAGATCGGTCCGGCCCGACGGAATGGCCTCGTCGAACCGCTCCGCCTGCCGCCGGGCGTCGGCCAGAACCGATTCGGGAAAGGGGCCGGGAAGTCCGAATTCGTGGATCACCGTCATCGTGTCGACACCGGGCGCGCCCGACTTGCCGAGAACCTCGACGATCACCCCCTCGCCGTCGCGGAGGTGGGTCGGAAATCGGACCAGTTCGACGACGACCTTGTCCTTGTCGCGAGCCCCCTTGGCCCCGGGATCACCGACGGCGACGGGCCGCGCGAAGCCCGTACCGTCGATCTGCACCCAGCCCGTGGCGGCAGCCTCGAAATAGCTGCCTACGAACCGGGTCGTCTTGCGGGCGACCACCTCGATGATCTCGCCGGCGAGGCCCGGACGGCGGACGTCTCGCGATCGCAGCAGCCTGACCCGCACCGTGTCTCCGCTGGCCGCATCGAGTGCGGCATTGGCGGCGATGTGGATGTCGCCGGAGCGGTCGCTCCCGATCGTCCCCTCGGGCCGCACGAAGCCATACCCGCCGGCAGCCCGCTTGAAGACGCCGACGACCCCATCCTGGCGTGGCCGCTCACCACGATCGCGCTTGGCAGGTCTGCTTGGCTTCGCCATGGCTCGCTCGCACCGCAGCGATCAGTCGCGGCTGCGCCCCCGGAAGAACTTGCGGCCGAGATTCTGCTGGTACTGGGTCCAGCCACCGTCGATCGATGCCTCGTTCTGCATCAACTGCAGCACCCCGGCCATCCGGGCGTCGAGGTGGTCGAGGTGATGAAGCGCCAATGCCTCGAGCGTCATCGGCAGCTTGGGCGCGCCAAACTCATACTGGCCGTGATGGCTGGCGATCATGTGCTTCACCCGGATCGCCAGTTCATGATCGAGCGATACGCCGGTCCGCCGCTCCAGCGACTGGATCTTCGATTCCAGAATTTCGAGGCCGAGAAGGACATGGCCGAGCAGCTGGCCGGCATCGGTATAGGAGAAGCCCCGCTCGCTCTCCAGTTCCACGGTTTTGCCGATGTCGTGGAAGAGCACGCCGATCAGCAGCAGATCCCTGTCGAGGGCCGGATAGAGCGGGGCGACCCGGTCTGCCAGCCGAAGCAGATTGACGACGTGATCGAGCAGTCCGCCGGCGTGGGCATGGTGCTGCTTGACACCGGCCGGGCTCCGCCTGAAGGCCTCCATCAACGCCCGGTCGGCGAGCACCTCGTCCGCCAGGGCCCTGAGCGACGGCGACTGGATCGTGCCAAGGAGCGTTGCCAACTCCTTCGAGAGCCGATCGACATCGGCGGCCGAGAGAACGAGGAAGTCCGTCTCTTCGACAGTTCGCGGATCGACCCTGCAGATCCCGGCGATGATGATCTGCAGGGATCCGGAGAAGAGCTGCGTGGTCCCCTCGACGCGAACGTAGTCGCCTTCGTCGAAGGCCTCGAAGTCCTCGTCGGAGGCATTCCACATCCGCCCCGTGATCGAACCGCTGCGGTCGGCCAATTCCACCTGCAGGTAGAGCTGCCCGTTGCGGTTGGGCCGAAGCTGCTTCTGGGTGGCGAGGAAGACCTGGTCGACCGAGGCCTGCTGGGCCAGTTCCGTGACGCACTTCCGCGGCGATCCAGCCCGCCGACCGGGGGGACGCTGGGTTCCGGCAGGGGAATTCCCGGAGCCGCCGTCCGGATTCGGATTTCGAGTGGTCGACATTTTTCCAGAGTCTACGGCCGTGTCCCCGCCGGCGACAAGCAGCGGCTACAATCCCGCCCCACCGACTCGCCCCACCCCTCCATTCGATCAGCGGAGCCCAACGATGCCCGACACAGCGATTTCGCCAACCCGAGCCCAGGATTACCCGGAGTGGTATCAGCAGGTGGTACGGGCCGCCGATCTCGCCGAACAGTCGCCCGTCCGCGGCTGCATGGTGATCAAGCCCCACGGCTACGCGATCTGGGAACGGATGCAGACGATCCTCGATCGGATGTTCAAGGCGACCGGCCACCAGAACGCCTACTTCCCGCTCTTCATTCCGCTTTCCTATCTCGAAAAGGAGGCCCAGCATGTCGAGGGCTTCGCCAAGGAGTGCGCGGTGGTCACCCACCACCGGCTGGAACTGGGCCCCGACGGCAGGTTGATCCCGACCGGAAAGCTCGAGGAACCGCTGGTGGTGCGGCCGACGAGCGAGACGATCATCGGTGCGATGTATGCCAAGTGGATCCAGTCCTGGCGCGACCTGCCCGTGCTCATCAACCAGTGGGCCAACGTCGTCCGCTGGGAGATGCGGCCCCGGGTGTTCCTTCGCACCGCGGAGTTTCTCTGGCAGGAGGGGCACACAGCCCATGCGACCCGCGAGGAGGCGGTCGAGGAGACGCTGCGGATGCTCGACGTCTATGCCACGTTTGCAGAACGCGATCTGGCGATGCCCGTGATCCGCGGTCCGAAAACGGCCGGCGAGCGTTTTCCCGGCGCGGTCGACACCTATTCGATCGAGGCCATGATGCAGGACGGCAAGGCACTGCAGGCCGGCACCTCCCACTTCCTCGGCCAGAATTTCGCCAAGGCCCAGGAGATCAAGTTTGCCGGCCCGACTGGACAGGAGGAGTATTGCTGGACGACCTCCTGGGGCGTTTCAACCAGGCTGATCGGGGCCGTCATCATGACCCATTCCGACGACGACGGACTCGTGCTGCCTCCACGGATCGCGCCGACGCAGATCGTGCTGCTGCCAATCCACCGTACCGACGAGGAGCGGGAGGCGGTCCTCGCCTGCTGCAAGTCGCTCGCGGCCGATCTTGCCGCCGCACGCTTCGGGGAAGAGCCTCTGCGGGTGCGGATCGACAGCCGTGACATCCGCGGTGGTGACAAGGTCTGGCAACATGTCAAGCAGGGTGTTCCCCTGCGGGTCGAGATCGGCCCGAGAGACCTGGCCGCAGGCGCCGTGAGCGTCTCGCGCCGAGATCGGGGGCCGCGGGAACGGGCGAGCATGCCGCTGACGCAGTTCGTGGCCGAAGCCCCCAGCCTGCTCGAGGAGCTGCAAAGCGGCATGTTCGAGCGGGCAAAGGCCTTCCGCGAGCAGCGGTCCGTGCGGCTCTCGACACGGGCCGAGGTACTGGATTTCTTCGCCGAGACTGCTGAAAAGGGGGCGGGGACCCGCGGCGGCTTCGCCTTCGTGCACGTCGCCGACGATCCGGCCGTCCTGGCCGTACTCGACCCGCTCAAGGTGACTGTTCGATGCATTCCGATGGATGGCGAGGACGAGCCCGGCAGCTGCATCATCACGGGCCAGCCCGTCCGCCGAAGGAGTGTCCTGGCACGTTCGTACTAGTTGCACGGAAAATCTCGGCATCCTGCCGAATTTTCCTTGGCGACCTCCGGTCGCT
>CAMDFJ010000123.1 GCA_945897435.1 Candidatus Kuenenia stuttgartensis
GTTCGAGGTCCGCGAGGCCGAGCAGGGCATGGTGCTTCGTCGCGGCGTCTGTCTGATTGCGCCGGGGGAGCACCACGTCGAAGTCGAGTGGAAAAATGATTCCTATCGGATCCGTCTCACTCAGGATCCGCCCGTCCATCACTGCCGTCCGTCGGTCGACGTGCTCTTTCGCTCCGCCGCCGCGACGGCCGGTAGGCGGACGATCGCCGCCCTCCTGACAGGCATGGGAACCGACGGTGCCCTCGGCATGCAGGCCATTCACCAGGCCGGCGGCATGACCATCGCGGAGCATGAGCGAACCTGCGTCGTCTATGGCATGCCACGGGCCGCGATCCAGCTCGGCGTCGTCGACGCGATCGTGCCCCTGCCTGTGATCGCCGAGACAATCCTCGAAGCAGTCGCCAAAGTCCGCACCTGAAGACCCGCAGATCGTGGAATCCAATGCCCCCATATCGTGACGACGACGAGGACCAGGACTGGGAGGATGAGGAGGCCGATCTCGAGGCTGACAGCGACGAGGAGCCGACAATCGCCTGCCCCTACTGCCGCCGCCAGATCCTTGAAGATTCGCCGCAATGCCCCTTCTGCCAGAACTCCATCTCCGAGGAGGACCATCCGGGGCCACACAAGCCGCTCTGGGTGATCGCCACGGCGCTGCTCTGCCTTGGCATGGCCCTCTGGTGGGTCTTCGCCGCATTCTGATCCGGGCATCATTGCCCGGCGGCGGTCTCCCCGATCGTCACGGGCGTGATGACGACGTCGTACTATTGGCCGATCCCGGGGTTCGGCTCCTCATCGGCGAGCAGTTCCTCGATTCGCTCCTGCATCCACCGATCCCCTGTCGCCCCCTGCCACTTCAGTTCACCGGGCCAGAAATACCGAAGATAGCCGCGCCGATCGATCAGATAGACAGATGGCCACATCGAGTTGCCCCAGGCATTCCAGTTGGCCTTCTCGCCGTCAACGAGAACCGGGAATTCAAAATCCGCATCCTCGGCCTTGCGTTTCACGCTGGCGGAGTCTTGCTCGGCGGATGTCTCTGGAGTGTGAATGCCAAGAATCACCACCTGTGCGTCTCGAAACCGCTCCTGCCAGTCGAGATAGGTCGGGTAGTTGTGGATGCAGTTGCTGCAGCCGAAGGCATAGAAATGCAACACGACCACCCTGCCCTCAAGTTCCCTCATCGAAAGCGGCTTTGAATTCAGCCACTCACCGGAATCGATCAGTTCCGGGGCCTTGAATTGAGCGCGGCCGAGCCTGGTCAGGTCGAAATCCCGCCCAAGAGCCTTCTGCCAAACGGATCGCTGGGCTCCTGTCAGGATGCCGGTCACCTTCCGCAACTCGTCTCGCTTGAGTTCGGAGTATTCCTTTTCCAGAGGCTCCCGAGGCTCGCCGTTGGTGAGACGCTTTTCCAGCATCCGGGTGGCGGCGGCCGTTTCCGAGATCAACGCTTCAAGCTGCTCTCTCTGCCGCGGCTTGTAGTTCATTCGCTTCGACAATCCTGCCTGAAGCAGCGCCGTGGTTCCCTGCTGTCGGCTCTGGATCTCCGCAAGCCGCCGAAGCTGGGCCTCCGAAAGCACCGATTGAAGCTGCCGTGTGGCATCGGCCAGTATTTCGCCGGCACCCTTGGTGGCTTCCGCCTCAGGCTTGTTGCGGAGCGGAAAGAACCTTGCGTCCAGCTTGTCGAGCAGACCGCGAAAAAGCCGGCTCTGCTCGGAACTGAGCGACAGCTCCCCCCAGACGGCCGGCTCGTGAAGAAGGCTCCATGCCGGGTCCGCCCCCCAGAACGGGTCTGCCGCAGGGACGGGCCTTGGGAACGCGAGACAACCGACGAGAAGTACCAGCACAGCCATCCGGAAACATCGCATCGGGCAGCCTCCCGTAGCCTCGAGCAGCGGCAGAGTATTCAATGATAGCGACCCCATCGCCATTGCTCTGCAGGCCTATGCCCAAGAAACGCCCAAAACGCCGCCGCCGAAGGCCAGAAGCAAACCTCGAGGCCACCTATGTCTGCGACTCATGCGGCGAAGAGATCGTCGTTCCAGTGGATATTTCAGGAGGCGCTCATCAGGACTACGTCGAGGACTGCCCCGTCTGCTGCCACCCGATGACGCTGCATGTAGATATCGACCCCGACGGCGAAGCTCGCATTCAGGGCGAGCACGAGTAGCCCCGAAAGGGCATCAGGCGGGCTTGACCGGCGCCGAGGTCAGGGCGCTTGCCAGAGGACACGTCGCGGCAATCTGATCGCCCCGCCGGTAGGCCCCGAGAAGTTCCTTGGACCGCTGCGCGAGCAGTCGACGCACCTCCCGACGCTTGCCCTTGACGCGGGGAATCTTCATGCCGTCATAGCCCGTCGTCTGGTGCCGCATCCACGCGATCACGGCGGCTTCAGCCCGCCGCCCGATGGGGATTCGCTGGGTGCGGGCCACGGTGCCGCTGCCAACCGGCGTGGCATGGATGGTCACGGCTGTTGCCAGCGCAGTGGCGAGGTTGGCGTGAATTTCATGGAACCCGAGAAACGCGAGCACGGCACCACGAAAGTCCTCGACGTACTGGCTCTGGGTTTTTTCCCGCCGCCTGGCCGCCGATGCCTGCTTCCTGGCGTAGCTTCCGGTTGAACGCTCGCCGGCCAGGGCTTCGCGGATCTGCTTGATGGTCGTCTCGGGGGCCCAGACGCCGCGTGAAAAAATCTTCCGACCGACTTTCTCTTGAATCAGCCAGTGTTCGCCGGCAGCCTTCACGCGGCGGGTCAGGGCGGCATCACCAGGCGGCAGGAGTTCCCACCCGGCCGGCACAGGAACTATCTGGCCGGAAGGCGTGCGGACAGTTTTCGGTTGCGGGCCGGGGAGGAAGATCTGGGCTGGCATGGAGACTTGTATCGGCAGCAGGTGGGTGCTCTGTCCAGGGTTGACCCTCTCCAGATTTCGTACGATTGATGGTGAGCAACTCCACGCCTGGAACCCGAACCTTGGCGAAAGAAACACATCGGTGCCGATATCCCCGCAGCCAAGATGACTCTCCAGCCCGCGCTGGAGATGAACCATCCGGCTCGAACGTGCCCGATCACGAGCCAGAGGCCGGTCCGAGGCAACCCGACGGCTACTTTGAGAACGGCTTGCTGGTCTATTCGTCGGCCCACCATCTCAAGCGTGGCTACTGCTGTGGATCCGGGTGCCGCCACTGCCCCTATGAGCCCCGTCATGTCGCGGGCAGCAGCGAGGTTGGCTGACCTCAGCCAATGGGAGTCTTCGGATGAAGGCGAGGCAGAATGAGCCCCAGGGGCGTGCGTCTGATCCGGTCCTCGCCGCGGCGGAAAGTCTCCCAGGCCTCGACATAGCTGAGGTCTTCGCGCTTGGCGAGCCTGAGGCCGGAGTAGCCCAGGAACGAGGCCAGCAGGATCCGGAAGGGCGTCATGCTCTGCGAGAGGTCGACCGTCATGGCAATCCGACGCAGCGCATCGGTCTCCCGGCCCCACGTGGCCGCGTAGGCCGCCAAGCCGGCATCGAGCGAATCGCGATGCTCGTGCAGACACTTGGCGAGGACGGTCGCCCCTTCCATGGCCGCATTCACCCCCTGGCCCACGGGAGGCACCGGAGCGCCGGCATCGCCCAGAAGCGCCACCCGACCGGCAACGAGAGACGAGCAGCGCTTGGTCTTGCCGGTCGGCAGGCATTGCCGCTGGCTGAACTCCTCCACTTTTGTATCGGATGCGAAATGCCGCAGCAGCGGATGCGCCCCGTCGAGAAAACGCCCGGCATCCGCGGCGGAGTCGAATCGCCTCCTGCCGCTGAACCCGATCTGGCAGAACCAGCGCGGATCCGCCGGCCCCCCGGGGCCGTTGATCGCCCCGGCAACGGCCGTCACAGGATGGACCGCGAGCACATAGAGATACTGCGGATCCAGTTCGTCGAGGTGCTGGTCCAAATGCAGCATCAGGGAGTGGTTGCCCAGATCGGCTCCCTCGACTGCAAACCCGCTGATCTGATCGGCGATGGCCCCGCGCACTCCGCTGCCGCCGCCGTCGCAGCCCACGACCAGATCGAACCGCCGCACTTCGCCGGTCCCGTCGCCCCGCGACGCGATGCGGAGCTGTGGCTGCCCTGCATCGACGAGGGTCGCCTCCGCACCGAAGTGGAGGCTCACGGAACCTGCATGCCGCTCCAGCAGGTGGGCCTGAAGACAGCGGCAGATGTCACCGCGACTCCCGGTCCAGCCACTGCCGTGGTACGGCTCCTCGGCGAAGCCGACCCCGAGCCGACGGAGCCAGGGGTGGGGGGCGATCCTCAGACCCTTGAAGTGAATGAGCCCGGCATCGAAACGGTCGCTGATGCCGATGAACCGCGCCGCCCGCAGACCGTGCCCCGTGATGTCGATCGTGTAGCTGCGGTCGGGGTTGTAGGTCTGGGCGCTGAAATGGTCGTCGGCACGCTCGAAAACCCCGATCTCGAACCCACCCTGCTGGGCCAACGCCGAAGCCAGCGTCAGGCCCGCGGGCCCGCCACCGACGATTGCCACGCTGATTGCCACGTCTTGTCCTCGGAGGTTCCGTCAGGGCCGGATCCTATCCTCGAGATGCATCCAGCTCCAACGCGAGCGGTGGAACTCAAGGGACTGTGCGGTCTCCAGACGGCCCCTTCCCGGGATGCATGCCCGAATCGAGTAACAGCAGCTTCCAGGTCGTCGACGGGGCATCAAAGATCAGCCAGATGACCGCGTCATGCCGATGCGATACCCTGAGACCCCATGGGGTGCATCGCGCTGAAATTCGGGAAGGTCGGTCTTGGCAGTGCGGCCGGGGTGCTGCTGGTGTTTGCCGCGACGGCCGCGTGGACGTCGGAACCACCCCCGGTGCCCGACCTGACTCGGGAGAAGCCACCGCTCCGCCAGCATGACTACAACCTCGGGCCAACCGGTGCCCGGGGCTGGATCTGGGGCTGGAAACTGTCGACCGCCAACGCCCGACAGATTCTCATCACCCAGGTCGAAAGCGGCTCGCCGGCTGATGGCCTGCTCGAACCGGGCGACGTCCTGCTCGGTCTGAACGGCGTGCCATTCGCGACCGACGCGCGAAGGGCATTCGGGGAGGCCATCACCGAGGCGGAACGGGAGGAAAACGAGGGCCGGCTCAGGCTGCTCCGCTGGCGGCGGGGCAGCACCGACGACATGGTGCTGAGACTCCGGCCGCTCGGCACCTATTCCAGCTCGGCGCCGCGCGACTGCCCGAAGACGGCTCGGATCGTGGCAGGAGCCTGCCGTCACCTTGCCGGCACGCGGCTCCAGAACGACACCCCTGGCCAGATCAATGCGTTGGGACTGCTCGCAACCGGCAGACCCGAGCATCACGCGCAGGTTGCCCGGCTGGCCCGGGAGATCGGCCCCGCCGACCTGAGCCTGAAACTCGTCCCCGGCATGGTCGCCTGGCCCTGGGGTACCGCCAATCTCCTGCTCACCGAATACCATCTGGCGACTGGCGATGCCTCCGTGCTGCCGGCGATCCGTGAATATTCGACGAAGATCGCGGAAGGGCAAAGCAGCGTCGGCACCTGGGGCCACGGCATGTTGCTGCCGGGCAGTACCAGGGGGCTGGGCGGCTACGGTGCGGTCAATCAGGCCGGCCTCGGCTGCTGGCTCTCGCTGATTCTCGCCGAGAAGTGCGGGGTCGAGGATGCCGTCGTGCGGCGGGCGATCGAACGGTCGCGGCGGTTCTTTTCTTTCTTCATCGGGAAGGGGAGCATTCCCTACGGTGACCACGGCCCTTACCACCTGCTCCACGACAACAACGGCAAGAACGGTCAGGCGGCGATCGCATTCGACCTTCTTCAGGACGATGTCGGGCGACGTTTTTTCTCGCGGATGGCGACTGCGGCCTACGCCGAGCGTGAACTGGGGCACACCGGCAACTACTTCGGCTATCTCTGGGGGCCGCTTGGCGCAGCGAGGGCCGGCCTCGAGGCCGTCGCGGCCCACCTCGAGCCACAGCGCTGGTTCTACGATCTCGCCCGCCGCTGGGATGGGAGCTTCCGTTATCAGGAGGCACCCGGGGCGGAAGACTCCTACTCGGAATGGGACACGACCGGCAGTTTCCTGCTCACGGCCTCGTTGCCACAGAAAGCGTTGTTGATCACGGGCAGGGAATCGAAGCCGGCCGACGAACTCGTCGGCCGGGAGCTCGCCCGCGTGATCGACGATGGAGGCGACTTCGATCCCTGGCACGAGCACGACTGTCTCGCCGGCAAGGAAACAGAAGACCTCCTCGGCCGGCTCGGCAGCTGGTCGCCCGCGGTGCGGTATCGGGCAGCCCGAGGGCTGGCCGGCAAGCCGGATGATGTCGTGCCACGACTCGTGCGGATGCTCGGCGACGAGGACATCCATCGCCGTCTGGGTGCCTGTCAGGCTCTCGAATGGCTTGGGCCGAGAGGATCCACCGCCGTCGATCCCCTGATCGCCCAGCTCTCCGAAACCGATGAAGGTCTTCGTATCCGCGCCGCAAACGCGCTCGCCGGCATCGGGAAGCCGGCCCGCAGGGCCGTGCCGACGCTGGTTCGGCTCGCGATCGAAGGCCAGCCGGAAGCCCCTCGGCAGACCACCCGTCGCTCCATCGGCATCGCGTTGTTCCTCTCCGGATTCAGCGACATTGGGCCGAAACGCGGCCTGCTCGCGGATTCGATCGAGGACGTTGACCGCCCCATGCTCGTGCCGCTGATCCGGCAGCTGCTGGAGGCCGACGACGGATTCGTGCGGTCGCAGGTCGCCTCCGTCTATCCAAAGCTTACCGCGGACGAACTGCGGACGCTCTGGCCCGACATCCTGCGGGCGGTTGAACAGTCGGCGCCGAGCGGCGAGATGTTCGCCAACGGCGTCCGGATCGCAGGCCTACGTCTGCTCGCCGACCACCACATCCGCGAGGGAATGCGGACCTGTCTGGAATATGCCCGGACACAGGAGCCGTGGGCCAGCGAGGAGCGGATGGGCGAGATCATGGACGTGCTCGTGAGCTATGGCACCGCGGCCCGCGAGATGCTCCCCGAACTGCGGCAGCTCGCCGAGGACTGCCGCAACGAACTCGACTTTCCAGCCGGGCCCCGAAAACGAAAGACCGAGGCGGTCGAGAAGGCGATCCGGGAGATTGAGGCGGCACGCGATCAGCCCCGACTGCGGAGCCTCGAGGAGGTCCTCTGAACCAGCGGTCAGGGACCGCAAGGTCTTTGGCGGGGCAAAAAAAGCGGATACGCTGGTGTCTGAGGAACGGCCATCTTTTCTCGGGGGAATTTCAGCCATGCAGCGATCTGGTGAACGCGTCCGGCCGCGGAATGGTGAGTCTCGGGTCGGGGCGGCAGCCCTCGCGGTCTGGTTTCTGGCGGTCGCGGTCGTGGTTCTCGGCGGATTGCGGCCGGCCGCCGCAGCCGAACGCAGGCTGAACGTGCTCTTCATATCCGTCGACGACCTCCGACCCGAGTTCGGCTGCCTCGGCAACACGATCATCAAGACTCCAAACATCGACAGGCTGGCCAGCCGCGGCAGCCTCTTCACCCGGGCCTAC
>CAMDFJ010000124.1 GCA_945897435.1 Candidatus Kuenenia stuttgartensis
AGCTTCGGCTTGTTGTCGAACAGCTCGAGCTGGCTCGGGGCGCCGGCCATGAAGAGCTGGATCACCGCCCGGGCCCGGGCGGGATGGTGCGAAGTCTTGACCGCGAATGGCCTGGCAGCGTCGATCGGAGAGGCGGCGACGGGCCGTCCCAGTCCGTCGGCGAGCAGTCCTGCCAGTGCCATCTTGCCGAGGCCGATGCCGCAGTCCTGGAAGAAATGTCGCCGCGTGATGTCGAGCAGGTTCATCGGTTCACCTTTTGACGATTGCCTCGTCGAGATTCATCAATGCCCGGGCGACGAGCATCCAGGCCGCGCGTTCCAGGGCGTCGGTGGTCTCCCCGCCCGCGAGTTTCGCGGCGTCGAGTTCCCCCGCCGCCAGCCGTGTCCGTTGGGCATTCAGGTAGTCGATCAGCGTCCGAGTCTCCTCCGGGTCGAGCTCGCGGGAGAGCAGCCGCCGCGAGAGTTCCCGGAGCCGTGCGGAGTCTTCGTTGCCGGCGGCGATCGCCCGCCTGCCGAGCGTCTGCGCCGCCTCGATGAACATCGGGTCGTTGAGCAGCGTGAGCGCCTGCAATGCGGAGTTCGAGACCTCGCGGCGGGCCAGGCAGGCCTCGCCGGTCGGCCCGTCGAAGGTCGTCACCATCGCGAATGGGGCCGTCCGCTTCTGAAACGTGTAGATGCTGCGGCGGTGGCGATCCTCCCCGGCGCTCACCTGCCACGTCTTGTCGCCGTAGGCCACCTCCGTGACGCCCTCCGGCTGGGGCGGCCGCACGCCGGGACCATACATCTTGTCTGAGAGCAGCGATGCCGCCTCGAGCACGGTATCGCGGATCACCTCGGCCTCCAGCCGGACCCTCGGGCCCCGGGCGAGCAGAATATTCGCCGGGTCGCGTTCGAGAATTGCCGGTGTCGCCTCCGAAGCCTGCCTGTAGGTGGCGCTCGTCACCACGAGGCGATGCAGACGCTTCGTCGACCAGCCGAGATCCCGGGCGAAGGTCACGGCCAGCCAGTCGAGGAGTTCCGGATTGCTCGGCGGCTCGCTCTGGTAGCCGAAGTCCTCGAGCGTCGGCACGATTCCACGGCCGAAGAACGCCTGCCAGTGGCGGTTGACCTGCACCCGTGCCGTCAGCGGGTTGTCTGCCGAGACGAGCCAGCGGGCCAGGGCGAGGCGGTTCGCCGGGGCACCTTCCGGCAGCTGCGGCAGGAATGCGGGCACGGCCGGAGGCACCTCCGCCTTCGGCTGCGTGTATTCCCCGCGGTGATGGAGGAAGGTCGGCCGCGGGTGGGCGGCGGGCCGCTCCCGGAGCACCAGCGTCCGCTGCCCCTCGAACAGCCTTCGCTCCAGTTCGCGGATCCTGGCGACCGGCTTCTCGAGTTCTTTGGATGTCAGCAGGAAGCTGCGGAAGATCCGCTCCCGGTCGGTGAGGCTGCGGGCTTCGGGAGGGACCGCGAGCGCCGCCTCGACCTCCGCGCTGTGGCCGCGTGCCCCGGCGGCGGCATTCGCCGCGACGCTGATCCGGAAGCAGCCGATCGCGCAGGCGAAGTGCCGCTCGCAGCGGAGCGTGATCTCGACCGGCTCTCCCGGCAGGACTGGTGATTCGAGCACGAACACGGCCGCATGGGGTCGGCCCTGTCCGCCATCGATGCTCCATCCGCTGGTCATCTCGCCGTCGATCGCCCTGTCGGCCGTGTTCTTGCCGCTGGCGTAGGAATGGCTTGCAGTCGCGATCCGCCGCGGCCGGCCGCCGACCTCGACCTCGATCTCCGAGAGCAGAAAGTCTCCCTCGGGACCCTCGTAGTGGGTCATCCCCGGGCCACCCTTCGGCAGGCTGGCGTCGGGAAGCGCCTCGAGGCGGATGGCGGCGATCGGCGTCCCGACGGTGGGCAGCGTCAGCCGAAAGACGTCGCTCTTGGTGATGTCACCGGCCGCGAGGATGGCCCCGTCGTCGCGAACGGACAGCCGCGGCATCGACGAGGTCATTGCCGTCGGCCTGACGATCGTCCAGTCGACCGCCCGCTGCGTCTCCTCCCGGTTCCAGGCGTTGAAGCGGGCGGCGAGAGCCATCTCCCGCCGGGCCTCGGCCGCCGGAGAGTTCGGCGACGCCTCCGGTCCGACGGTCGCCTCGTTGCTCGACGGCAGGCCGGGGGCAGGCCAGTGCGAGGCCAACGCGGCGGTCTGTGCCTCGATCTGGCTGCGGATCATCGACCGCTCACGCTCGAGCCGGCCGTCCGGAATCACCCACGACAGCTCGTCGGCGTTGTTCATCAAGGCCATCAGCGAGAAGTAGTCGGTGTGGGTGATCGGATCGAACTTGTGGGTGTGGCACTGGGCACAGCCGGTGGTGAGGCCGAGCCAGGTGGCGCCCGTCGTCGCCACACGATCGACCATCGCCAGATAGCGGAACTCCAGCGGGTCGATGCCACCCTCCTCGTTGACCATCGTGTTGCGGTGAAAGCCGGTGGCGATGATGTCGTCGGTGGTGGCGGCGGGGAGCAGGTCTCCGGCGATCTGCCGGATCGTGAACTGGTCGAAGGGCATGTCGTCGTTGAGCGCCCGGATCACCCAGTCGCGGTAGGGCCAGATCTGCCGCGGGCGATCCTTCTCGTAGCCGTTGGTGTCTGCATAGCGGGCGAGATCGAGCCAGCGTCTGGCCCAGCGTTCGCCGTACCGCGGGCTCGCGAGCAGCCTGTCGACGAGCTGCTCGTAGGCGTCGGTCGCGGGATCGGCAACGAAGGCATCGACCTCGGCGGGGGACGGGGGGAGTCCGACGAGATCGAGGTGCACGCGGCGGCAAAGGGTGGCCCGGTCGGCCTCGTCGCCCGGGGTGAGACCCTCGCTCTCGAGCCGGGCGAGCACGAACCGGTCGATCTCGTTCCGCGGCCATGCGTCTTGGCGGGGTTCGGGCAGATTCGGCCGCTCGGGCTTCACGAAGGCCCAGTGCGGCCGGTAGTCGCCGCCGGCCGCGACCCAGTCGCGAAGGATCCGCTTTTCCTCATCGCCGAGCGAGACCTTCGTGTGCGGGGGGGGCATCACGAGGTCGGGGTCGGTGCTCGTGATTCGGGCGATCAGTTCGCTGTCGTCGGGATGCCCGGGCACGAGGGCCCTGCTGCCGCTGTCGAGTTCACGGATCGCCTCGTCGCGAAGATCGAGCCTCAGGCCTGCCTGCCTGTTGCCCTCGTCTGGACCGTGGCACTTGAAGCAGCGGTTCGAGAGGAGTGGCCGAACCTCGCGGGCGAAGTCGGGGCCGTCGGCCGCGGCGGCCGACGCGACAAGGAAACCCAACATCCCGCACGACACGGTCAAGATCGTGGGTCGTGTCGCAAGCCTCGCAGTATGCATTCTCATCATCGACACACGGTGTTTGTAAAACACCCGCGTTGCCGTCCGTCAGCCACTGCTGGGCTGACGGACGCGGACCAGTGCGGTCGATCGGCGGGAATCAAAACTCACTCAGATCAAAATATACCTGCTGAATCGGCAGCCAAATGCGAGTGGAGGCGGCGGGAGTCGAACCCGCGTCCCGTGATGTTTCAGCACAAACGTCTACGTGCGTATCCGGTCAATTTGGATCTCGCTGGCGGACCCCCGGCCGACAGGGTGTCTCGCCAACCAGCCCGGAACGTTTTTAGCCCCGGCCGTACCAGGCGGTGAACCGGGGCGAGTCGGATTTGGCGACCGATTGGGAGGCCCTTCCGACTGGGGCCATCGCTCGGGGTTGCTTAATTAAGCAGCCAGGGAGAAACGAGCTTCGGCAATTGAAGCTTGGTCGACTTTTAACGTGGCCAGCCGACCAACCACGGCACGCAATCTGAGCCTCTTGCCATCCGGTCGAAACCGGTACGCCCCCGTGAGGATGCCGGTTGCGACGGAACAGGTGTGTCCGCCACGAACCGTTCGCCAGATCAAGCCGGACGCCAACGCGGCGACGGTCATGATCCAGCAGACTTTTCCATTATAGGAGACTTCCCGGGCTGTATCGGTCGCAGCATGAAAGGAACTGAGTTTTTCAGAAAAATCCCGATTTCGCCCCCTCCGACACCCGTCACTGGGGAATACTTATTCAGCGGCCGAGCGTTCGCCGCGTCCCCCTCCCGCAGATTTGACGGCATTTCCATGGCCTCCGTACCCTTCTCTCGGTCGATCCGTCGTTCCCCCCTCCTGCCCCTCGTCCGGAAGGTTTTTCCGATGTTTACCTCCCGTTCGCCTCGATTGCCCATCTCCTCGGTCGGCATGGCCGCCGCGTTGCTGATTGTGGGCCTGGGTTCCAGCGAGGTTCGCGGCCAGGAGTGGGCCACGAAGATGTTCTCGGTGACCAACCACAACTTCGGCACCGTTGCCCGCGGTTCGAAGACGGAGTACCGGTTCACGTTCCGCAACATCTACAAGGAGGACGTCCATGTGGTGGGCGTGCGGACGAGCTGCGGCTGCACGTCGCCGACGGTCACGAACCGCGAGCTGAAGACGCACGAGACGAGCGACGTGATCGCGACCTTCAACACGCGGACCTTCCTCGGTCAGCACGGCGCGACGCTCACGGTGACCTTCGACAAGCCGTTCTACGCCGAGGTGCAGCTTCGGGTCGCCGGCAACATTCGTGGCGATGTGACCTTCGATCCGCCGTTCGTCGACCTCGGCAACATCGATCTTGGCAAGGGTGCCGAACGAACCGTCCGGGTGACCCACGTCGGCAGCACCCCCTGGGAGATCAAGGACGTCCGCAGCGCCAATCCGAACTTCGAGGTCCAGCTTTCGAAGCCCACCCACACGTCGTCGCAGTCGGCCTACGACCTCAGCGTGCGGCTGAAGTCGGAAACCCCCGCCGGCTATGTGAAGGGACAACTGATCCTCGTCACAGACGATCCCCGGGCGCCGCAGATTCCGATGGACGTCGAGGGCCGGGTGGTGGCCGAGGTGACGGTCAGCCCGCAGCTGCTCGCCCTTGGCGCCGTCGAACCGGGCCGGTCGGTGACCAAGAACGTCGTCGTCCGGGCCAATCGTCCGTTCTGCGTGACAGGAGTTTCCTGCTCCGATGGCTGCCTGACATGCCCGCTGAAGGAGAATTCCGCAACGGTCCACATCCTGCCAGTGACGTTTCTGGCCGGGGACGTCCTCGGCAAGATCGAGCGGCAGCTCAAGATCACGACCGACCTCGGCGAGGGTGCTGTCCCGAGCGTGACCGTTCAGGCCACTGTCGAGGCGGCGCCCCAGGCGGGCGGCCAGCAGTCTGCGGTCGTCACGCCGGCCGCAGTGAAGCCGGGGTCGGTCGGTCAGGCGGTGTTGAAGTAGTCTCCGCAGCCGGCTGCCGTCATGCGGCAGTTTCCGCCCGGGGTCAGGTCTGTCGTTCGCCCAGCGGCAGATACTCCCGCGGGGGCTGGCCGGTGTAGAGCGAGAGCGGCCTGATCAGGCGGTTGTCCCCGATCTGCTCGATGATGTGGGCCGTCCAGCCGCTCACCCTCGAAACCACGAAGATCGGTGTGAACACGCTGATCGGCAGACCGAGGGCGTGATAGATGCGGGCAGCGGGCCAGTCGAGGTTGGGCTTCAGTCCCTTGCGTTCGAGCATGATCCGCTCCACCCGATCGGCCAGATCCTCGAGGGGCTGGGACTCCGTGCCGCGGGTCATCTCGCGGCAGATCCCGCCGAGCAGCTTTGCGCGGACGTCGCCATCCTTGTAGACCCGATGGCCGAACCCCATCACGACCCGCTTGGCGGCGAGCTGCTCGTGGACCCAGCCGTCGGCCCGATCGACCGAGCCGATCGCGCTGAGCGTGTCGAGAACCTGCTCGTTGGCACCGCCGTGGAGCGGCCCCTTGAGGGCCCCGATCGCCCCACAGATGCCTGAATGCATGTCCGATCCTGTCGAGACGATGGTTCGGGCCGTGAAGGTCGAGGCGTTGAATTCGTGCTCGGCGTAGAGCACGAGCGTGGTGCCGAAGGCGGCAACGTGGGCCGCGGAGGGTATGCGGCCGGTGAGCCGCTCGAGCAGTGCCCGGGCGATCGATCCCTCGGGCCAGGCAGCCGGCGTTCGGCCGGCCGCCAGGTCGACCCAGGCGGCGAGCAGTGCGGGCACCTGTCCGAGGAGCCGTTCCGCCTGGGCGAGAACCGCCTCGGGCGTTCCCGGTGCACGGTCGTCCTCGATCTGACCGAGCATGCTCACGCCTGTCCGGAGGGCGTCCATCGGAGATGCCGTCGGGCAGGCGGCGGCCAGTGTTTTGAGGGCGTCGATCACCACTGGGTCGAGCCCGCGGGCGGCGGCGGCAACGCGGGCCGAAAAGGCGGCGTGTTCGGCGGGGCTCGGAAGTTCGCCCCGCAAGAGCAGGAAGGCAACCTCCTCGAAGTCACCCGCCCGGGCCAGCGGTTCGATCGCATACCCGCGGTAGCGGAGATCGCCCTCCAGCGAACAGATGGCGGTGCGGCCGGCAACCACGCCGGCGAGTCCCTTGGAGAATTCGGATCCAACCGATGGAGAAGCGTTCATGAGGCGGGCGTCGAGGGGAGATGGCGTTCCGGATGACGGGGATCGTAGTCGAGCAGGTCGTAGAGTTCCTCGCGGGTCTGCATCAGGTCGAGCAGGCCGGTCTGTGAACCCTCGTCGGCGATCAGGCCGAGCCCCGCCTCGATGGCCTTCATGGCCAGGCGGAGGAGAGTGACCGGGTAGAGCACCGCGCTGAACCCCAGCTCGGACAGTTCGTCGAGCGTGAACAGCGGGCTTGTGCCGAACTCGGTCATGTTGGCGACGAGAGGAGTTCCCGAAAACTTCCGCCCGACCCGGACGAACTCGTCTCGGTCGACGAGCGCCTCTGGAAACAGCCAGTCGGCGCCGGCGTCGCGGTAGGCCTCGAGGCGTCCGATGCAGTCGTCGAGATTGGTCACGCCTCGGGCGTCGCTGCGTCCGATGATCACCGTCGTAGGATCGCGGAGGGCCGCTCGGGCCGCGGCGATCTTCGCGCACATCTCGGCAGTCTCGACAATTTCCTTGCCGGGCAGATGGCCGCACCGCTTCGGCCGGCGCTGGTCCTCGAGTTGGATGGCGGCGGCACCGGCCGACTCGAGTTTTCGGACGCAGTCGATGACCTCGGCGGGCCCGCCGAAGCCGGTGTCGGCATCGACGATCAGCGGGATCTCGACCGCCGCGGCCAGGAGCTGGGTCTGGCTGACGAGCTGGTCGAGGGTCAGGATGCCGATGTCGGGCACACCGAGCAGGCCAGCAGAGAAGGCAGCGCCGGAGAGGTAGATCGCCCCGAAGCCCTCCCGTTCGATCAGTTTTGCGGCCAGTGCGATCGGGGCTCCCGGAACTGCGAACGTGCCCTCGGAGGCGAGGCGTCGAAGGGCGGCACCGCGGGACG
Organism: Candidatus Kuenenia stuttgartensis; assembly: GCA_945897435.1. Classification (GTDB taxonomy): domain Bacteria; phylum Planctomycetota; class Planctomycetia; order Pirellulales; family UBA1268; genus RGVT01. The sequence goes on from CAMDFJ010000124.1 coordinate 7,344, forward strand.
CACCCGCGGCAGAAGGATCGAAGGAGGTGTGCGGCAT
>CAMDFJ010000125.1 GCA_945897435.1 Candidatus Kuenenia stuttgartensis
GAGTACGGGCGGCATGACAGTGGCCGAGGCGGGGCTTGAACCCGCACGGAGATCTCTCTCCCCGGGATTTTAAGTCCCGTGCGTCTGCCAGTTTCGCCACTCGGCCGAACGGCGCGGCATCCTAGCAGACTCTCGCCCTTCTTCATGACGCGGACTTCGGGCCGGGAACTCGGGGAGGGTGGAACAGCCTGAGCCCGAAAGGATGGAAATGCCCGTCGCCGCGGCGGACGACTACACTTTTGGCGATCGCGGCAGCTGCTGCGAACCCCACGGAGAGACATCGGTTTGAAACAGGACACAGCGGCCACGAGCGGCACGAACACCAGCACGGCACTCGATCCGCGGGGGATCGACGGATTTCTGGGCACGCGGGCTCCGATCGGCATGGACGTGGTCGTCGTCGGCCTGATCGCCCTGCTGCCGGTGCTCGGCTGGAGCATCCTCCAGGCTCGGGCCGGACGCTATGCCCTCCACAAGCGGCTCCAGGTCTTCATCATCTCGGCACTGCTCGCAGCGATCCTGGTCTTTGAGATCGACGTCCGACTGGTGAGCGACTGGAAGGCGAGGGCGGCGGTGAGCCCCTGGTGGCCGGGTGGCGTGCTCACGGCGCTTGGCATCCACCTGATCTTTTCAGTGTCGACGCTCGTGCTCCTCGCCTGGGTCACCTGGGAGGCGCTGACTCGCTTCCCGGTGCCTCCAACACCGGGGCCGCACGGTCCACGGCACCGCCTGATGGCCCGCGTCGCTGCGCTCGACCTCGTGCTCACAGCCCTGACCGGAGCGATCTTCTACTGGCTCGCCTTCGTCTCCGGCTGATGCCGCGGCCCGGCCTCAGCGGCCGGCATCCAGCGGCAGATCGCCAGGCCGCCGAAGTAGAGCAGGCAGAGCGGCAGCGCCAAAAAGAGCAGGCTGTAGGGATCGGCAGGCGTCAGTATCGCCGAGACGACGAAGATCACGATCACCGCCAGCCGCCACTGCGAGGCGTAGGTCTCGACATCGAAGACCCCGATCCGTTCGAGGAACAGCATCACCAATGGCAGTTGGAAGCCGAGCCCGAAGCCGATCGGCAGCACGAGTACGAAGCCGAGCCACTCGCTGATCCGGGGGTCGGGATCGAGGCCGAGCCACTCGTTGAACTGCAGCAGGTAGTCGAGCACGAAGTCGAAGACGAAGAAGAAGGCCAGCGACACGCCGGCCATAAACAGCCCGATGCTGATCGGCAGAAACAGCCGAACGAGTCGCTTCTCGTGCGGGTAAAGTCCGGCGGCGACGAAGGTCCAGAGCTGATAGAAGATCCACGGACTGGCGAGCACGACGCCGACCAGCAGCGCCGCCTTCACATAGATGCCGAAGGCCTCCTGGGCCGAGAGCGTGGTGATGCTGACTCGCGAGTCGCGGGAGAGGGGCTGCCAGAGCAGGATCGGCACCAGCGACTCCGGATCAAAACGCTCCCTGACCGTCGGCTCTCCGGTGCCGCTTTCGAGCACCCTGGACAGCCGGTCGGCATGCACCTCCCGGAGTTCGAACGACATCCCATGCCGCTCGACGGCGTCAACCACCTCGCCTCGGGTGTAGGGCAGGGGAGGCCCGCCCGCGACCCTCGGCTGGAAGGTATCGAAGGTCTCGATCGATCGCTTCGTGTAGTAATTGCCGAGTGCCCGCCGGAGTGGCTGCTCGATGAGATGCACCACAGGCCGGGCGAAGAAGAAGCCAAGCAGCACGGCGACGGCGAGCCCGAGCGTGGCCCGGATCAGACAGACCCGCAGTTCCTCGAGATGCTCGCCGAACGTCATCGTCGAGCTCTCGAACAGGTCTTCTTCCTCGACTCGCGGCATCGGCACGGCCCGTCTCATGGTTCCCGAAGGATTGTTCCCCGACTTATACTTCAAAAGCCGGCAGCCTGCCCGGCAAACCGCATCTTGTGCGGTCATTTTTCCTGGTCGGGGAGGTCGTTGTGCCCGCATGACTCGCCCAATCGGATCCTCGCTGCGGCCTGCATTGATGGCCGGCCTGCAGATCGCGCTGCTGGCCGGAGGCCTCAGGACCCCGGCCCTGGCGTCAACGCCCGATGCCGGCTGGCGGCCCCGCTGGCAGGTCGCCTGCCGGACCGACGGGAGTGAGGGTTCTGACCACGGCCAGGCGGTCATGCCGGTCGCCTGCGGTCCGCTCGTTCTCTGGAACGCCGGCAGATCGATCCATGCCGTCCGCATCGAGGACGGAAGACACCCCTGGCTTACGGCTCCGAAGACGAGCCTCGTCTTTCCCCGCGGCAGCCGTTTCCCGAGGGCCGACCTGAGCAATGCCCTGCCACCGCTGGCGGTGGCCGTTGTCGGGCACCGGGCGGTCGCGATTCTCGATGGTCTCAGCGAACCAGATGGCCTCACCGGCCCAGATGCTGCCGGCGAGCGGTCCCTGCTCGTCTGCCTCGACATGTCGGCCGCCGCCGAAGGACGGCTCATCTGGCAGGCAATGCCGCCCACCGTGCTCGACGAGCGTGGAAAACTCCGCGAAACCCTGTTCGACGGGCCGCCGGCCGCCGACGGCGAACTCGTCTGCTGCGTCGTCCGAAGCCGCATGCCGGCCGACTGGCTGGCCGTCGTCGCCTTCGACATCCGGGATGGCCGACCTCTCTGGAGTCGTCCGCTCGGATTTTCCATCGATGGAGATGGCATCGACCATGCCCGGCGCAGCCGGGTCGCATGCCTCGCCGAAGACCGGGTCGTGGTCGCCACCCATGCCGGCATGGCTGCGGCATTTGACCGCGATGGCGGCCCGGCATGGCGAACCGAACTGCCGACTGCGGGCAGGCGGCATCCCGCCTCCCATGCACCCGGCCCGCCGACAGGCCTCGTCGCCCATGCCGGCGATCGGATCGTGGTCGTGCCCGCCGACCGTCCCGGCGTTCTGGCCCTCGATGTCCAGAGCGGCCGGGTCGTCTGGAATCACACCGCCGACCCCAAGCCCCGGCTCGTGGCGGTCAGTCCCCACACCGTCATCATCTCGACAAAGCCCGCCGACGATTCCGGCACGACCCTCGACCTGGTCGCGATTGCCACGGCTGACGGCAATCTGCTCTCCCGTCGGTCGATCGGGCACTCAGCGCTCGCAGATCCTGGCAGCGGCCTGATCAAGGGTCCCAGGCTTTTCCTGCCGACGCTGACGGCTGCCGGAAGCTGGTCGCTCCACTCGCTCGACGCCGCACTGCTCCAAGACCGCTCCGCGGCCGAGGATCTCTCCGCACTTTTTTCCAGCCGACCGGCTCCGAACAGCCTGAGTCTCGGGGCGATCGCCGATTCGCTGCTGATCGCCAGCGACGGCATGATGATCTGCTGCGACATCCTCCCGGCCGACGAAACCACCCCACGGATCATCGACCGCTAGAGCAGCGGCCTTTGAATTCACCTCGACTCATCCAAGCCCATGCCCAGCCCAGCCAACGAGACGACGCCGATTGCATCAGCCGCCAACGATCTGGCAGACCTCGCCGCCACGGCGGCCCTGCGGGAGCGGTTTCACTCGGCGATCGCCCCGGTCGTCGTCGGACAGCGGGAACTCCTCGACGACCTTCTGGCGGCGATCCTCTGCGGCGGCCACTGTCTGATCGAAGGCGTGCCGGGGCTCGCCAAGACGCTGGTCGTGAAGTCGCTCGCCCAGGCGCTCGCCCTCGACTTCGGACGTATCCAGTTCACGCCCGACCTGATGCCTGCCGACATCACCGGAACCGAGGTGCTGGAGGAGGACCGCGGCTCGGGCGGCCGCCGACTGCGTTTTCTGACGGGGCCGATCTTCGCGAACGTGCTCCTTGCCGACGAGATCAACCGCGCCCCGCCGAAGACGCAGGCCGCGGTGCTGGAGGCGATGCAGGAGCGGCAGGTCACGGTCGGCGGCAGGTCGCATCCGTTGCCCGATCCATTCTTCCTGCTTGCAACCCGCAATCCACTCGATCAGGAGGGAACCTATCCACTACCCGAAGGCCAGCTCGACCGTTTCATGTTCCTGCTCCAGGTGGAGTACCCGAACCGGACAGACGAGATCGAGATCGTGCGGCGGACGACCGGCTCGGCGAATGCTTCCCTGGCACCCGTGATCGACAGGGCCGCGATCGCCGCGGCGGCCCGGATCGTGCATGCCCTTCCGGTTGCCGACCATGTGCTCGCCCATGCTGTCGATCTCGTGCGATCAACCCGCCCTGGATCGGCCGGTGAGCCGGAATGGCTGCCGCGGCTGCTGCGGCATGGTGCCGGGCCCAGGGCCAGCCGGTTTCTCCTGCTTGCGGCCAAGGCCCATGCGGCCCTCGACGGAAGGCCGTGCGTGGAAATCCGCGATCTGAATCGGGCCGCCCCGGCGGTGCTTCGCCATCGTCTGATCACGACCTTCGAGGCCGACAGCGAAGGCGTTTCCCCCGATGAGATCATCGCACGGCTGATCACGCTGCGTGCACGGAGCGGCTGACATGCTCCGCCTTCCGCCCCTGGCATCGATCTTCGACGGGTTCTTCGATCGATTCTGGGCCGCACCCTCGATGCTCCTCTGGCTGCCGGCAGTGGCGCTGCCATTTCTGATCGCCCGCTGGATGGCCAGGCCTGCGATTCTCGTCCGCTGGGGCCCGATCGACCTCCTGGCCCGGGCCCGACGCCGCAGCACGACGACCCCCTCGGCAGCCAGACTGCTGCTTCTACTCATGCGTTCGACGCTGGTCGCACTGACGGTCGTGGCCGCAGCCCAGCCACTGCTCAGGGTGGCAGGAGCGGACCGAACGCTGGCGAGTCCACGAGTGGCGGCGGCCGGCGGACAGATCGCATCGCGACGGGTTCTGTTCGTCGTTCCACCCCTCGGCCCGACGTCGACGGCCCCTGACGCATCCGCGATCGAACTGGCGGTCGGTGCGATCCGAGCATCGAAAAGTGATCGCCCACCGTTCCAGATCGAGCGGGTGAGAGCGGCCGATCTGGCGACGTTCTTCGGTCCCGATCTGCCCGCCGGCTCGGCGGTCGGCACGCTCATCATCGCCACCGACGGCGGCCTGACGCCTGCCGCGATGGAGGCGTCGGCCCGGGCCCTTGAAGGCGGCGGTTCGCTGCTCGTGCTGCTCGGCCCGCGATCAGCCGTCGCCGCAACATCCGAGCGGCTCTCGACCTGGCTCAGGGCGGTTTCGGGAATCGGGATTGCGGGACAACTGGACGGGCAGGGAGCCAGAATCGAGGTCGAGTCGTCGCTCGGGGGCATCGGCGACGCTCTCGCGGCAGCGGCGGCATTCGTACCACTTCCAGGCCCGTCTCTGACTGGGTTTGCGGATCTGCTGATTGATCTGCAACCGGAGTTTGGCCCGCCCCGGGTGCTGGCCCGCACGTCGCCCGAGGGCCGGCCCCTGATCGTCGAACGCCGCAGCGACAGAGGTTCGATCGCGGTGGTCGCGTTGCCCTGCACGCTCGGCAATCAGGCCTCAGACTGGAGCGATCTGGCCGCGTGGCCTGTGTTCGTGCCACTTGTCGATGGGCTGCTCCGGCGGATGCTCGACGACGCTGCCGCCTCCGCCACCATCCCGCCGCGGCCGGATCGCCAGTTTGGGCAGCGTCGCACGGGACAGGCAGTTCCGGCCCGACTGCTGCTTGCGGCGGCCCTGCTGCTCGCCATCGCGGAGCCCGTCGTTTCCTGGTGGCTCGGCAGACGGCAGGCCGCTGCCAGCCATGGACGGACAGCCGTTTCCTGGACAGCCAGTCCTTGGGCCTGGCTTGCCCGGGGTGGCGGCATCGCCGCGTTGGCTGCGTTGCTGGCCCAGGTTGGCACTGCCGAAGCGGGCCGACAAGCCACCGCGACTCCGATCCCGGTTCGCTTCCTGATCGATATCTCCCCGAGTATGGCGACGCGGGACATTGCTCCTTCCGGGGCTGGCAGCGTTGAATCCGCGGCGCCAATTGGTCGTCTTGCGGGCCTCGTCAAGGCACTCGCAGCCCATCCGCAGCTCGGCGGGGCGTCGTCGTCTGCACTCCGACTGGACGTCTCCTACGCGACGATCGGCCCTGATCTGAGGCCGCTCGACAAGGCCTTGCCGGATGGACTCGAATCGCTCGCCACACTGCCGCCGGAGGTCGATGCGAGCCGTCTCGGCGATGCGGTTGAGGCGGCAATTGAAACCACGGATCCGCTGCCAGCGGCGGTCATTGTGGCCAGCGACGGCCGGATCACGTCGGGCGCATCCTGGAGTCGCGTGGCCGACATCGCGCTGGCGGTGGGCGTGCCGCTGATCGCCATCCCACTCGGAGGCGAAGGCTCTTCGGCGAATGAGTTTCAGGATGACGACGTCACGATCGATGCAGTCGATCTGCCGCCGCTTGCCTTTCTGGGTGAGCGGGTTGCTCTTCCCGTCAGCGCCATCGGGCCGATTCGCGCCATCGACAACCTGCTCGTCGAGTTGAAGGATCGGGATGGAACGGCGATCGCGAGCGGCAGACTACGGCATCTGCCGCAGGCCACCCCCGGCGAGCCGCCAAGAGCACTCGCCTCGATCGACTGGACGCCCGCCAGGGTCGGAACGACGTCACTGCTGGCGCAGTCCGGCTCCTCCGGAACAGGAACCGCTCGATTCGCCGGCACGACAGAGGTGATCGGAGGCCCGGTTCGCGTGCTCTTGATCGATGGCCGGCCGCGGTTCGAGTTTCGGTTTCTCGAGCAGTTGCTGACGGCCGACCGTCGCTTCCAGGTCGATAGCCGACTTCTCTCCTCCGCGACGACAAGCGCGGCCGGATCGGTCAGGGGACGTTTCATGGCCAGCCTGCCCGACACCGTCGAGGGCTGGAATGCCTACGACCTGGTCATCGTCGGCGACCTGACGGGAGCCGACCTTTCCGCGGGCGTCTCCTCGTCGCTGCTCAGAGCTGCTCGCGAGGAGGGCATCGGCCTCGTCTGGATGCCAGGACGACACTGGGCCGCCGCGACAACGGGCCCCGATCCGTTCGACGATCTCGTTCCCGCACGGCCGGCCGCCGGCTCGGTGATGCCCCGGCCACGAAGGCTCGAACTGCTGCCGGCTGGCCGACAAAGCGGTCTGGTTCCGGCGGCTGCCGGCGCTGCAGAAGCATGGGGAGGGCAGGTGTTCGACAGCATCGCGGTCACCGCACTGCGGCCGACCGCCCGCTGGCTCGCCGTCGCCGTCGCCGATGACGGCGATCGACAGCCGGCCGTCATCCTCGACGACGTTGGTCGGGCTCCGCTGCTCGGCCTGCTCTGCGAGACCTGGCGAACGAAGGCGGGGACGACAGGCGGCCACGGCGACTTCTGGCGGAATGCCCTGCTCAGGCTCGCCGTCGGCCATGTACTCGCCCGTCAACAACCGGCATCGATCGCGATCCA
>CAMDFJ010000126.1 GCA_945897435.1 Candidatus Kuenenia stuttgartensis
AGGCTGGGCACGAACTCGGCCTCCACGGCATCCAGGTTTCGGGCGTGTCGTTCGATCTGGCGGCGATGATGAAGCGGAAGGACGACGTCGTCACCACGCTCTCCAAGGGAATCGAGGCGTTGCTCGCCAAGAACAAGGTCGCCCGCCACCGGGGCACGGGTCGTCTGGCGGGTGCGGGGCGGGTCGAGGTCACGGCCGCGGACGGCACCAAGACGGTGCTCGAGGCGTCGCGGATCATCGTCGCCGTCGGCAGCCGGCCTGTCGTGTTGCCCGGGGTCGAGGTGGATGGCCGACTCGTCGGCACGAGCACCGAGGCGCTCTCCTTCGACCATCCGCCCGCCCATCTCGTCGTGATCGGCGGCGGATATATCGGCCTTGAATTGGGAAGCGTCTGGCGGCGGCTCGGATCGAAGGTGACGGTTCTCGAATACACCGACCGGATCCTCGCCGGGCTCGACGGAGAGATCGCTGCCGAGGCATTGCCGCTGTTTCGCAAACAGGGCCTCGACATCCGTCTGGGAGTGAGGGTGAAATCGGCCCGGGCGACCGGCGAGGGCTGTCTGGTCGAGTGCGAGGGGAGCGAGCCGATCCTCTGCGACCGGGTGCTGGCTGCGACCGGCCGGCGGCCTGCGACCGACGACATCGGCCTGGAAACGGTCGGCATCATGACCGACGCCCGGGGCTGGATCCCCGTGGACGGTCAGTTTCGCACCAACGTCGAGGGCATCCATGCGATCGGCGATTGCATTCCGGGGCCGATGCTCGCCCACAAGGCCGAGGAGGATGGTGTGGCCTGCGTCGAGGCGATGCGGAGCGGCTGGGCCCACGTCGACTACGGCCTCGTGCCGGCGGTCGTCTTCACCCATCCGGAGATCGCCGCCGTCGGCCGTACCGAGGAGCAGCTTGTCGCCGAGGGCATCAGCTTCAAAAAGGGTGTCTTTCCATTCAGGGCGAATGGCCGGGCCCGCACGATCAACGATACGACCGGCAAGGTGAAGGTTCTGGCCGATGCTGCCACTGACCGGGTGCTCGGCGTGCACATCATCGGGCCCTCGGCCGGCGACCTGATCGGCGAGGCGGCCGCCGCGATGACCTTCGGCGCCACCGCGGAAGACATCGCCCGGGTTTGTCACGCCCATCCGACGCTGCCTGAGGCGCTCAAGGAGGCGGCGCTGGCCGTCAGTGGCAACGCGATCCACGCCTAGCGGCCAGGGAGGGGGCGGATCGGCAAACGGCCGAGGATCGTCTGGGTGGAATCCCGAAACGATCCGTGGATCGATCCTTGGACCGAATCCCGGGCCTGATCTTCGCCGTCAGCCGTTCTCGTCTTCCAGTTCCGCCATCACCACCGGCTGGCCTCCGAACAGTTCCTCGTCCTCGTCGAGGTCGTCCTGATCGGCGCCACGAACGTAGGCGAGAAGTGAGTTCTTCTCGCTTTCCGAGATCTCGGCGTGCAGGTAGCTGTCGACGATCTGGAGCGCTGGAGGGATGGTCGTTTCGACCACCTCGAGCGGACCGAGGCCGCGCTGCCGCACGTAGTTTTCGCAGAGGGTGAGAAGTTCGTCCCGATTCATGCCACTGCCTCCCATGAGCCCGCTCCGCGTCGATGGGTGTCGTTCGCATCCCTGCCCGCGGGGCGTTGGTTCAAGCAGTCTCTACGAAGGTCATGAGGAAACGGTTCGGCGGGCCCGGAATTGCCCGTGAGAATCCCGTGAGATTTTTCTGTCCCCGGCCATTGTTTGAGGCAGGCTCACGCTGGAACGTGCGGTTCCTGCATCGCCGCCCTCCGCTTCTCCACCGAGGCATAAGGAGGGGTTGCCCATGGCCCCGAGAGCCGGCGTAGGCGGCAAGCGCAGCCAGGATGGCGAAGCACGCAGACGCCTCCGAGAGAGCGAAGGCCAGGATGGCCGCAGCGAACGTCCGGCACTCGGGGCGTGGGCAACCCCGACCCACGCAAGACGCTGTTCCGCACTCTATGACAGGCTGAGGCCTGTCCCACTCCGGTTGGGTGCCTCAGGAGTTGAGCTGGGCAGAAAGGGGCGAACGGGCAGTCCGTCGTGTTGCTCCACACCCACCTAAAGTGGGGTTTTTCGGCCAAAAAACCCCACTTTTCGTCAAAATCCTAACAGTTTCCTGGGGGGGAGGATGCCGATCAAGAGGTTTGTAGGGGTTATGCGGATTGTGCCGCCCACGCCCCAACAGTGCCGACCCCTGGAATGACCAGACACCATGCCCACCTACCTGAGCCCGTTCGCACCGTCTCCAGCCGGCTCCTCCCTGCGCCGGACTGCCTCGCACTGGCTGCGGAGCGGCCTGGCCGTCGTCGCGCTTGCGTCCCCGGCCGCCGGTGCCGGCTTCGATTCGCTGTTTGTTCCCGAACCGCTCGCCGACGAGTCGATCTCGCCGGTCGAATTCGATCCCAACCAGGCCTTCGCCCAGATCCAGGATCCGGCGGTCGAGACGGTCGACGAGCAGACCCGAGGGTTTGGCGGCGGCGGCCAGGCGTCCAATGCCCGCGACGAGTCGTTCGGTGGCCAGCTTCGCCGCAACTGGAACAGGATCCAGGATCCGGCGATCGAGACGGTCGACGAGCAGACCAAAAAGCATGACCACACCGGCGAGAAGCACTGGTACGACGACTTCAACATCCGCGGCTACACCCAGTTTCGCATCAACAGCACGCTCTGGAACAATCCCGAGGGAGCCCCGGTCTACCACCCGAACGACAAGTCGGTCGGCCTCAACAACCACTTCTTCATCCGTCGCTGCCGCGTCATCTTCTCTGGTGATCTCGGCGACCACCTGTTCTTCTACATCCAGCCCGACTTCGCCTCGAGTCTCGCCGGCGTCTCCGATCCGGGCGCGATCAACTACGTCCAGCTCCGCGACTGCTACGGCGACGTCTACATCACCACCGACAAGGTCCATCGCGTCCGCGTCGGTCAGTCGAAGGTGCCTTACGGCTGGGACAACATGCAATCCAGCTCAAACCGTATTCCCCTCGATCGCTGCGACGCGATCAACGCCACCAAGAGCGAGCGTGGGATGGGCGTCTTCTATTACTGGACGCCCGACTACGCCCAGGACCTCTACAAGGAGGTGCTCGACGAGGGGCTCAAGGGCTCAGGCAATTACGGCGTCTTCGGGATGGGCTGCTACAACGGACAGGGCAACTCGACGCTCGAACAGAACAACAACATGCACTTCGTGCTGCGGCTCAACAGTCCCTGGAAGATGGACAACGGCCAGATCATGGAGGCGGGCGTTCAGGCCTATACGGGTCTCTATGTGCCGACGGTCCGGGATATCAAGTTCGGCGGCAAGACCGTGACGCCCAAGATTCTGCCCAACAGCAACGGCGTGCTCGATCAGCGGATCGCCGCCACCTACGTCTACTACCCACAACCGCTCGGCGTCACCGCGGAATGGAACGTCGGCCTCGGGCCGCAGCTCTCGAGCCTCAAGGGCACATCCGCCTCGAACCCGCCGACGATCTCCAGCCAGCCTCTCGCCGGTGGCTACGTGCTCGTCAACTACAAACTCGACACCGAAGACCATGGAGTGATCTTCCCGTTCTTCCGCTATCAGGATTATCGAGGCGGATTCATCTGGGAGCGAAATTCGCCGAACACCTACATCGGCGAGTTCAACATGGGCGTCGAGTGGCAGTTCACGAAGCAGATGGAACTCACGGCCGAGTATGACTTCGTCAACCGCACCAACACCTCCGGTGCCTCCAACGTGCCGATCCTACCGAACGGCCAGTTCGCCCAGTTCCAGGGGGATCTGCTCAGGTTCCAGTTTCAGATGAACTATTGAACGGCAGCAGACGCTCATCCCGCAGGAACCCTGATGTCCTCCAATTCCACGACGGCCGCCGCCCGCGACGGCTTCCACGACCCTGCCGGCCGCAGCGAGGAAGAACGGCGACCTGGCCGCGAGGCGGTTCGGAAGCGGTATGAGTGTGCCGGCTACGTCGCCCCCGGAGTCGATCACTATGACCGCAATCTGGTCTTCGATCACATCGTGCTGCCCGACCAGGCTGGCAACAGGCAGAGGTTCGAGGCGATCGCGAGAACGATCCGCGACACGCTCGCCCAGCGCTGGATCCTGACGACCGACACCTACGATCGGGTCAATCCGAAGCAGGTCTATTACCTCTCGATGGAGTTTCTCATCGGGCGGCTGCTCCGGGACAGCGTCTCGAACCTTCGCATCGGCGACCTCGTCCGGGAGGATCTCAAGAGCGACCAGCACCACGACTGGCAGGGGATCGTCGACAGCGAACCGGACGCCGGCCTCGGCAACGGCGGCCTCGGCAGGCTGGCGGCATGCTTCGTCGACTCGATGGCCACGCTCGGCATCCCTGCGATCGGCTACGGCCTGCGGTACGACTACGGCATCTTCCGCCAGGAGATCCGCGATGGCCGGCAGGTGGAGCATGCCGACCGCTGGCTCCAGCACCCCGATCCCTGGGAGGTGGTTCGTCCTGACGAGTCTGTCGAGGTGACGCTCGGCAGCCGGTTCGAGGTTCATGGCGGCGAGATCGTATCGTTTCCCGGCCAGTCGACACGGCTTCTCGGCGTGCCGCATGACAGGCCCGTGGTCGGCTACGGCGGTCAAACCGTCAACACGCTGCGGCTCTGGAAATCGGCCACGTCCGACGTCTTCGATTTTGGCCAGTTTTCCGGCGGCGACTTCTTCGGCTCGGTCGCCGACGAGGTGCTGGCGGAGACGGTCACCCGGGTGCTCTATCCAGACGACTCCACGCCGCGGGGCCGGTCGCTGCGGTTCATCCAGGAATACTTCCTCGTCCGCTGCTCGCTGGCCGACATCGTGGCCCGCTTCCGGCGCCGCGGCAACGAATGGCGGCAATTGCCCGACAAGGTGGCGATCCAGCTCAACGACACCCACCCGGCGATGGCCGTCGCAGAAATGATGCGGATCCTGCTCGACGAGGCCCATCTCGGCTGGGGCGAGTCCTGGGATCTGACCGTCCGCACGCTCGCCTACACCAACCACACGCTCCTCCCCGAGGCGCTGGAGAAGTGGCCCGTCGACATGTTTCAGCGGCTCGTGCCGCGGCTCCTCGAGATCATCTATGAGATCAATCGCCGCTTCCTCGACGACGTGCGGGCAGCCCATCCCGGCGATGCCGCCAGGGTGGCCCGGATGAGCCTGGTCGAGGAGGGGCCGCATCGCCGGGTGCGGATGGCCCACCTGGCGATCGTCGGCACCCACAGCACCAACGGCGTGGCTGCGATCCATTCCCGCCTGCTCCAGCAGAAGACGGTTCACGACTTCGCCGAGATGTTTCCCGACCGCTTCTCCAACAAGACCAACGGAGTCACGCCCCGACGCTGGCTGCTCTCGGCCAATCCACCACTGGCCCGGCTGATCATCGATGCCATCGGCCACGGCTGGGTGACCGATCTTGGCCAGCTCGACAGGCTCGCGCCGCTGGCGGCCGATCCCGCCTTCCGCGACGCCTTCCGCGCTGCCAAGCGGATGGCGAAGCTGCGATTTGTCGACTGGCTGGGGCGAACCCAGGGGGTGCAGGTCGACCCCGACACGATCTTCGACACACAGATCAAGCGGATCCACGAATACAAGCGACAGCTGCTCAACGCCCTGCAGATCGTGGTCGCCTACAACCGGCTGCGGAAGGACCCCGGAATCCAGATGCCTCCGCGAACCTACCTCTTCGCCGGCAAGGCGGCGCCGGCCTATCACCTCGCCAAGACGATCATCCGGCTGATCTGCAGCATCGGCCGGACGGTCAACGCCGACCCCGTCAGCCGCGGTCGGCTGCGGGTGGAGTTCATCCCGAATTACTCCGTCACCGTCGCCGAGCACCTGATCCCGGCCAGCGATGTGTCGGAGCAGATCTCGACCGCCGGCTACGAGGCCAGCGGCACGAGCAACATGAAGTTCATGATGAACGGAGCCCTCACGATCGGCACCCGGGACGGCGCCACGATCGAGATCGCCGAGGCGGTGGGGGAGGAAAACATCTTTCTCTTCGGTCTCTCCGCGGAGGAGGTGGCCGAGAGCCGTGGCTGGTACAGCCCGAGCTGGCACTACCACCACGACCAGGAAACCCGCGAGGCCCTCGATCTGATCTTCTCGAACCACTTCTCCCCGGATGAACCGGGGGCCTTCGAGCCGATCCGCGAGGCCCTGCTCCACTCGGGCGACCACTACATGCACCTCGCCGACCTCGGCGGTTATGTCGCCGCCCAGCAGCGACTGGGCGAGCTGTTTCTCGACCCGTCGGCATGGGCGTCGAAGGCGATCCTCAACGTGGCCCGCTCGGGCCGCTTCTCCAGCGATCGCACGATCGCGGAATACGCCCGTGAGATCTGGCATGCCGGGCCCTGCCCTGTGAATCCCGCCTGAGTTCCGGCCAGGCGATCGCCGGGCGGTGAGTCGCGGAGCGATCGGCGACGGCAAATCCCATGGTGGCGGGGAGAGGCATCAGCCGGCGGCGGTGGCCCGCCATTCGCCGCACCAGTCCCGCTCCTCGGTGTGCGGCCAGATACCGACGAACACCAGTTTGTCGTCACGGAGTTCGGGGAGCACCGGCGGCATCCGTCGGCACTGCCCCCAGTCGATCCCCTTTTCTGCGGCTTTGCCCCGCCGCCAGAAGGCGCACGACCCGCAGCACTGTGGTTCACCGATCTGGGGCAGGATCCCGTCCATCTGGTCATTCTAGGGCCAGATCTGCTCCAGGTCTTGCCCGACGCGTTCGCCGCTGCCGCCGCGGGGCAGATCATGGACCGACTTGGGAAAACCAGTCTTTCCCCGAGGGCCTGGAACCGCTATTTCCCCCCCCTCGTTCGGCATGCGGGTTCACACAGGAGACATCGGGATGATCAAGATTTTCCAGAGAAGGGCGGGGCGGAGCCTGTCCATGATGGCCCTCGCGTCAGCGGCCCTGGTTGCGTCCGCGGTGCAGGCCGGTCCGCCTGCACTCAGCACCAATCCCGGACAGCACGCGATCTTCCCGGCAAAAGGACAGAGCCCCGAGCAGCAGAGGGTGGACGAAACCGCCGCCTACGACTGGGCCTCGCGACAGACCGGGTGGGATCCCTATCAGGCGAAGTCGAGGCTCGATCAACAGGGCCAAGCCGCCGCGGTGAATGCCGGGGCCGCTGTGGGCGGCGCGGTGAAAGGCGGAGCTGGTGGGGCTCTCATGGGTGTCGCGATCGGCGCCATTGCCGGCGACGCGGGCAAAGGTGCGGCCATCGGAGCAACAGCCGGAGGAATGACCGGTGGAATGCGGTCGCGCCGGGCGGTGAAGGCGGCAGGAGGTACCGCGGATGCAG
>CAMDFJ010000127.1 GCA_945897435.1 Candidatus Kuenenia stuttgartensis
CGCAGTGCCCGAGCCCCATGGCGGCAGTGGCTGCACGGTGCAGGAACTCGCCGCCGCAATCACCCGGATCGCCGCCCGCGCGCCGACGGCCGCAGGCCTGCTCTCGGTGCACTCGTCGATCGGTGCGGTCTCGGCCCTGGCTGCGTTCGGCTCCCTGGAGCAGCAGGCCCGTCACCTGCCCGGACTTGCCCGAGGCCGCCCGCTCTCGATCTTTGCCGCTACCGAGCCCGATGCCGGCTGCGACCTGTCGGCGATCCGGACCGTGATCGAACGCCGCGGCGAGCGGCTTTCGATCTCTGGCCTGAAAATGTTCATCACCGGGGCGACCCACGGCCGGCTGGTGAAACTCCTGGCGCTGCTCGATGGACGGCCTGCGGTCGTGCTGCTGCGACTGCCCGACGCGGACGGCGACACCTTCCGTCTGCGGCACTATCCGCTTCACCCACTCAAGCACGCCCACAATGCGGCGCTCGAGTTTCGCGGCCATCCCGTCGATGCCGCCGAACTGCTCGCTCCACCAGCCGACAGCCGCGGTGAATCGGATGGCATGCGAATCGTCTGGCACGGCCTCAACCGCGGTCGGGTCACGCTCGCGGCCCAGGCCGCGGGCACGCTCCGGCTGCTGCTCGATCAGGCCCGCGGGCATGCCCTGCGGCGGCAGACCTGGGGCCAGCCGATTGCCTCGCGTCAGCTCGTTCGCGGGCGGCTCGCACGAATCGCTGCCCGCACCATCGCCTGCGATGCGATCGCCGCCTGGGCCGCAACGACGATCGACTTCGGCCAGAGCGGCGAGTTGGAGGCGATCGCGGCCAAGGTGCTGGCCGGCGAGTGCGTCCGCGAATCGGCGATCGACGCGCTCGGCGTGCATGGCGGCAGGGCATTCCTCGTCGGCCATCCGCTGGGCGACTCGTTCCACGATCATTTCGCGGTCACGGTCTACGAAGGTGAGAGCGATCTGCTCGGCCTGGCACTGTTCAAGGGCCTGGCCCGGCACCATCCCTCGGCGGCGCTGCCCCGCGACACCGCCACGAGCCGCAGGGCCGCGGCCTGGCTGGCATGGCGGGTGGCCGGCGTTGCAGGCGGTCCGAGGCAGGACACCGCCATTCTCGACGCCCGACTCCGAAGCCACGCCCGATCCGCCCGCCGGGGCCTTGCAGCCCTCGCCCTGAGGATCGACAGGTCCATTCGCCGGCATGGCCGGGCCCTCGCCGAAGAACAGCTGTTTGTTGGATCGCTCAGTGCGGAGGTCCGCGACATGGTCAGCGTGCTGGCGGTCGCCCATCATGCCGATGCCGCTGGCGACGACGCCCTCCTACTGCCCGCCGACTGCTGGTGCCGAATCGCCCTGGCAAGGGCTGCCGGCAGGCGGCTCACCGCCGCCGACCATACGAGTCTCGCAGAACTCGGCAGCCGACTCGTGCTGTCCTGATCCGAAACAGAACAGCGATAGTCCGTAGCCTTACAGCAGGCTTTCGAGCAACAGTCGCATCTTGCGGAGTTCACCGATCTGGTCGATGCCCTCGATCGGCGGCAGGTGGGCGCAGAGGGAGCGTTTGTAACCGACCCGCTGGAGCTGGGCCACGAGTTTTCCGTACTCCACGTCTCCCTGTCCGATCCGTACCTGGAACGCTTCGGGCTTCGTGTCCCGCAGATGGACGTGGCAGACGTACTTCAGAATCTGCTCCCACGAGGCCTGCTTCTTCTGGCCGAAGATGAAGTGGCTGGGGTCGAGCGTGACCCCGAGACCGGGCACGTTGCGGCAGAGCGAGGCCGTGGTTTCGGCGTCCTGGGTCATTCGGCCGGCCGTCGTCTTCACCCCGACGATCGCCCCGAGCCCGGAGGCGATCGCGACGAACTTCCGCAACCGCTCGATCTCGCCGTTGAACGGAGTGCCAAGTTCGGATGCGTCGACGACGATCGTGACGATGCCGAGCGACTTGGCCAGTCGGCAGCAGGCGGTGAAGCGGTCGTAGAGTTCGGGGGTTTCAGGGGCCGAAAAGGAGATCGCGACCGGCCGGAGCCGCTGGAGATCGCTGCAGGCGGCGATCGCCGCCTCTGGATCGGCCGCGACCTGAGCGGGGGTCAGGTGGCCCCCGTCCTCATGGACGTCGATCTCGACGGCGGTGAACTCGAGTTCTGCCAGCCGCTCCATCGCCTTCGACAGGGGTAGTTCCGGGAAGCATTCCGTGCTGACACATACAATCACTTCGCCACACTCCTCATTCAGATGAACTCGCTTCGACTGCCCAGAAGGTAGCCGCAGCCGGAGAAAAGTGGCAACATGGGGAAGAGGTTTCGCACGCCGCCAGATCACGACCGGAGAGAGAAACAGTCATGGACATCGAGCGCACGCTGCAGCCGGCAACACGTCCCTGGACAGGCGACGCTCCAACGCCGGTCACACGGGTGATCCTCGAGCAGGGCAGCATCTGGGGCCGCTGGGGCAACCGAATCGCCTGGACGGTCGCCGGCCTCTCGCTGCTGACGGCGCTCGCCAGCCTCGGCGCCAGCGCCCAGTATTTCCAAAATGAGGCGAAGGTCGTGGAGAAGTACCATTCGCTGGCCCGCTTCGCCCCGGCCAAGGTGGCGGTCGTCAACATTTCCGGGGCGATCATGGGCGGCCAGGGCTTCGCCCGTTGGCAGCTCGACAGGATCGCCGACGACGAGAGCGTGAAGGCCGTCGTGCTTCGCGTCGATTCGCCTGGCGGCACCGTCAGCGGAAGCGACGAGATTCACCACCGACTGGCAAACATCGCCCGGGAGCGAAATCTGCCTGTCGTCGTCAGCATGGGGGGGATCGCAGCCAGCGGAGGCTACTACGTGGCCATGGCCAACGGTGGCCGCGATGACGTGATCTTTGCCGAGCCGGCGACGCTGACGGGCTCGATCGGCGTGATCATTCCCCACTTCGATCTCTCGCGACTGATGAAGAAGCTGGATGTCGAAGACGACTCGATCGCCAGCGGCCCGCTCAAGCAGATGCTCAGCCCCACGAAGGATCGCTCTCCCGAGCTCGCGGCCAAGGAGCGGAAGATTCTCCAGGGTCTCGTCGATGACATGTTCGTCCGCTTCAAGGAGATCGTGAAGCAGGGCCGCCCCAAGCTCGCCGACGACCAGATCGAAAAGGTCGCCACCGGTCAGATCTTCACGGCGAAGCAGGCCCTCGAGGCGGGCCTCGTCGACAGACTCGGTTTCCTCGAGGATGCAATCGACCGGGCCGTGGAACTCGCGGGCCTCACGAAGGAGACCGCACGTGTGGTGAAATACTCGCGGCCGCGGGGACTGCTCGAGGACGTCCTCGGCGACACCGACCCCGGCGCCCGGCTTTCATTCGAGGCCTTCGCCGAGATGACGACCCCGCGAGCCTGGTATCTCTGCAGCTGGTGGCCTGCCCTGATCTCCGCCCGCTAGCAGCGTGGCTGCGGGACAGGCTGAAGCCTGTCCCACATCGGACAGCGCCAGGCCCGGAGGGCCGGGTTTGTACCAGCCGGCGGAGCCGGCCAAGCAAACAACGGCAGGATGCCGTGTGTTTGCGTGAAGTAGCCTCGACAGGCTAAAGCCTATCCCACATCGGACAGCGCCAGGCCCGGAGGGCCGGGTTTGAACCAGCCGGCGGAGCCGGCCAAGCAAACAACGGCAGGATGCCGTGTGTTTGCGTGAAGCAGCCTGGTACGGTCAGCGGATGACCGTACCGGTGGCTTCGGCGCGGCTGGCCATTTCGGCATAGTTCTTCGACTGCTCATCGTCGCCCTGCTCGGCGTACATCGTCGAGAGGTTTCCGTAGGCCACGGCGAGCGCCCGCTCGTCGAGCTGCTTGCGGTCGACGGCTTCCACCATCATGTCGACCCCCTTGCGACTGAGCTTCAAGGCATCCTCCCGTCGATTGACCTGCCAATATGAGATCGCCATGCTGACGAATGACTCGCCGAGGCGGCCGAGTTCGCCATCGTCAAAGCCGGTCGAGTCGCTCCAGAGGGAGACAGACTTGTCGAACCAGGTGACGGCGGTCGGGTGATCCCCCTTCTGGAGGCTGTGGAGAACGCCGATCCGGAACATCAGATTGCCGACGTCGTGCCGTTCGACTGCAGTCAGCTCGCGCTGTTCGGAACCCCGTTCGAGGTAGGCGGCCGTGAGCGTGGCATTTTCGAGCATGTCCTTCGCATCACCCCGCAGCAGACTGGCCGTCAGCGCGTCTGTCAGGGCCAATCCGACCTCCCAGTCGATCTGCCGTCTCTCCCGCTGGTCCTTGACCGTGGAATCGAGTGTTTCCCTCACGGAGAGCAGCCGCTTCACCCAGGGCAATGGCTCCACGCCCTCGGCCGATCCGGCCGCAGCGGCGAGCACGCCCCGGCAGAGATGCATCTCCATTCCGGGCCGGTCGGAATCCTTGGCATCCACCTCGGCGACAATCGCCTCGCTGCGGGCGATCCACTTGGGGATCACGCGTCCTTTCTGCTGCCAGGTGCCCTTGGCAATCGCCAGCGCCGTTCCCAGATGGGCGTCGAGGAGCACGTCACGGGCCGCCTTTTGAATGTCTGTCGATTCGTTCGTGGCCAGCGGCGCAGCCGTTCGAATCGCGACCTCGAAGTGGCCCACGGCCCTTTGATAGTCGGGCTTCTTCGAGGCAAGCTCGATTCGGCCGAGCATCCGGACAGCCTGGGCTGCGACCAGCGGAGCGATCTCTTTCTGCGACTTGACGGCCTCGACCTTGCGGCGGGCCTCGTCGGTTTTGCCGAGCGTCAGAAGCACACTGGCATGCTTGAGCTGTGTCCACACGTCGCTGGGATCGAGCGATTCGGCCCTGGCAGCGATCGCGGCCGCCTGTTCCCAGCATCCCTGCTCGCCGAGCAGCACGAGCAGCAGACGATGGGCACGCGCATGCTTGGGGTCGATCTGGATCGCGTATTCCAGGTCTGCGACCGCGTAGGCGGTGTCGTCGTCGAGTTCACCCTCGGCCCGCAACACGAACGCCTCGGCGTCGATTGCCTCCAGCAGGACGGCCGTGGCCGACTGGGTGCCGGGTTTCACGGTGATCACGACACCCCGCTCCGGATAGACCTCGCCGATCGAGACACCGGCATCGTCGAGCAGCGAGACCGTCCGCAGGTTGCCGATGTCGAGTTGGCCGGCGAGTTCCTTGACGGCGACGGGGTCGCCAAGCTTGATGCGGATCGACTCGACGACGTCGTCCGTGAGCACAACCTCGACCCGCTCGAATGGATCGATCTTCCAAAAAATTCCCTTGGCTCCGTCCTCGCGAACGAACTCCTCGCCGGGGCCCCAGCCTTCGAGAAGTTCGGCACGGGTCGTCTTGCCCGGATGGGCATTGCGGAAACTGGCGGGGTCGATCGACAGGGTCGGGGTGTCGGAAGGCGCGGCAGGCACCGGCGGAGCCAGCCGATTCTCGACTGGCGGAGACGGCGGCAGAACCACAGGCGTGGCTGTCTCTGCAGGCGTGGCTGTCTCTGCAGGGGCGGGCGACTCTTCCGCAGGCTCGGAGGCGTTGTCGGCGAGTTCTGCCCATCCTCCCACGAGACGCATGCCGAAAGACTTTGGCCGCCGGGTCTCAGCTGCATTTTCAGTCGAACTCGCGGCGGCAGGGCGGGCCGTTTCCAACGATTCGATCCAGCCGGGAAGACGCATCAGCGTCCGCGGTGCCGACGGCGTTCGTCGCTGTTCGACAGGTTCAGCCGCCAGCGCAGACACGGCCGACAGGCACGCGGCCACTCCAGCGATGACAACCGAGCAACCGAGCCTTCGCGAACTCCGGAGCGTGGCCACGAGCAGGTCCTCCTTGATCGATATGCTCCGGCCGACTCCCGGCCGGAAATGCCCAATGCCGGGAACCTAGACAGCCGTCGTGACCGGGTCCATACCATCTTGAAATGTCATCCAGACTTCCGCCCCCCCAGTCATCCCAGCCTGCCGATACACTGCACTGGATCGATTCAGACCCCTTCCCGGTGACCGATCCAGGCATCCGCATGGCCAATACCAGCCCCCAACGCGTGGTCGTCATCGGTGCCGGACTCGCCGGACTCGCGGCGGCCGAGGCAGCCACGGAAACGGGCTCTGACGTCACCCTGATCGAACCCTCGGAAGAGATCGGTGGAGTTCTCGGGACGGTCCGCCGCGATGGCTGGCTCGTCGAGCGTTCGGCCGACAGTTTTCTGGCCGCACGTCCTGAGGGGATCGACCTCGTGCACCGGCTCGGACTCGCCGACGACCTGATCGGGATCGAGCCGCGGGTCAGGCGGGCGCTGGTCGTGCAACGAGACCGGCTCGTCCCGGTGCCGAAGGGTTTTCGACTTCTGGCACCCGGCCGCGTCGACGGCATTCTGACCACGCCGCTCCTGTCGGCCGCCGGTCGCTGTCGCGTTCTGGCGGAGCGGTTTGTTCCAGCCCGGCCGGCGACGATCGACGACGAATCGCTGGAGCATTTCGCGGTCCGCCGACTCGGACGCGAGGCCTTCGATCGACTTGTCCAACCCCTGGCTTCCGGAATCTGGACCGCCGACCCGGCACGCCTCGGAATGGCCGCCGCATGTCCAGAGTTTTTCGAGATGGAGCGGCGGCATGGCAGCCTCTGGGCCGGAGAAAGGGCCCGACTGCAGGTCGCCGGTGCGGCAGAGGCAGCCTCGGGAGCCCGCTACGGGCAATTCGTGACACTCGCCGGAGGCATGGACTCGCTGCCGAAAACACTCGCCAAACAACTTGCCGCTCGGGGGGTGCGATTCATCACCGCGGCAGCCGAGGCGATCGATCGCGATCCGCCA
Source organism: Candidatus Kuenenia stuttgartensis (assembly GCA_945897435.1). GTDB lineage: Bacteria > Planctomycetota > Planctomycetia > Pirellulales > UBA1268 > RGVT01. Next base: position 6,777 of record CAMDFJ010000127.1, read on the forward strand.
TTCCCTGCGGCTGGTGACCGCCAGCCGTTCTGGAAGATCAGGCTCACGACGACCGGCGGGCCGGCAGACCTGATCGAGGCCGATGCGGTCGTCGTCGCCGTGCCCGCCCCGCTGGCGGCCCGGCTGCTGCGGGCGGTCGACGTCACACTCGCCGAGACGCTGTCCGGTATCGACTATGCGGGATCGGCGATCGTTTCGCTGGGATTCAGTCGCGACGATGTGGCGCATCCGCTCGACGCCGCCGGCGTGGTCGTGCCGCGGTGCGAGCGGCGGCGGATTCTCGCCGTCAGCTTTTCGAGCTCCAAGTTTCCCGGCCGAGCACCCGATCGACATGTGCTCCTGCGGACTTTCGTCGGCGGGGCACTCGATCCCGTCGCTGCGACGCTCCCAGACGACCGCCTGACCGAAATCGTCCGGGAGGAACTCCGCTCGCTGATCGGCGCCCGTGGAACTCCTGCACTCGTGCAGATCGATCGCTGGCATGCGGCGATGCCGCAGTACCACGTCGGTCACAGGGCCAGGATTGCGACCATCCGC
>CAMDFJ010000128.1 GCA_945897435.1 Candidatus Kuenenia stuttgartensis
GTCCGGTGCCAACGTAATCGGCGAACTTCTCGGGCGACCAGGTCGCAGATCCCGGCGCCGGCCGACCCCAGCCCCAGAACGGATTCTGTCCCTGGACGGGGATCGGAGCCGATGCTGCCGCGATCAGGAGCGAGGCCGCCAGGAGAATCGTTCCGCGTCTGTGGTGCATACGACGGATCTCCTGCCATGGCCGCAGGTCATTGCGGCGAGCCTCGCATCGCCTGTCGCCGTGTCTCCCGGTCGATGATCCGGCGCAGCAGTTCGCGGCGCAGCCGGAGCCGTTCCTGATCGAGCGAGGTCGGGGATGAGATCGTGCGGGCCGGATCGACCAAAAGACTGCTGGATCGAGTGACCATTCCAAGTGCCTCCTGCGAGGGTGCGAGCCGGCCGAACGCACCAAGAAAGAGGCATCGGCAGCCGCGGCTGCCGGCATGCAGCAGAAAATTTTCAGCCTGCGCAGACCCCGCAGTCGTCAGGGTCGTCTGCCATCGGCCGGCTCGAACCGGTCGTCCTTCTTGTCATCCCTGACAATGAAACCGCGGTCACGGAGCCGGTCGCGGAGGGCCTTGATGTGGTCGGGTCCGGAGGTCTCCACCGTCACCACAACGCCGGCTGAAAACACATCGGGCCCCGTGAATGTCCGCTCGTGGACGATCTCCTGCACGTTGGCCCCGGCCTCGGCAATGACGGCGGTGAGCGTGGCGATGCCGCCGGGCCGATCGGTGACCCAGGTCGTAAACCGCCAGCGGCGGCCGTCGACTGCCAGTCCGTGACCGATCACCCGGTCGAGGATCGAGAGGTCGATGTTGCCGCCGCAGAGGGCGAGCACCACGTTCCTGCCGGCGAGGTCGCCGGCCCCCTCGGCGAGCATTGCCGCCAGGGCCGAGGCCGCGGCCCCCTCGACCACGGTTTTTTCAAGTTCCAAGAGCCGCAGCACGGCCTGCGAGATCGCCTCCTCGCCGACGGTGACAACCCGGTCGATGAGCGGTGCGGCGATCGCAAACGAGGTGTCGCCCACCCTGCCGACGGCCAGTCCATCGGCCAGCGTCGGATGAATCGCCACCTGTTGGGGCCGCCCGGCCGAGAGCGACGCGCTCAGGCTGCCCGCGGCCGCCGGCTCGACGGCGATGATCCGGATGCCGGGGCGGATCGCCTTGGCGGCCGTGGCCACGCCGGCGAGCAGTCCCGCGCCGCCGCAGGGGATCACGATCGCGTCGGCGTCGGGCACGTCCTCGAGGATCTCGAGACCCATCGTCCCCTGCCCCGCGATCACACGGAGGTCGTCGAAACCGTGAATCCGGTTGAGCCCGTCCCGTTCGGCGATCTCGATGGCCTTGCGGCGGGCGTCCTCGAACGACTCGCCTTCGAGGATCACCCTGGCCCCGAGCCGGCGGCAGGTGGCCACCTTCACCAGCGGCGCAAACCGTGGCATCACCACGGTCACCGGGATGCCGAGCAGACTGCCGTGGTAGGCGAGGCCAAGGGCATGGTTGCCGGCCGATGCCGCCACCACGCCCTTTGCCCGCTGGGCGTCGTCGAGCAGCAGCAGGGCGTTGCGGGCTCCGCGTTCCTTGAACGACCCCGTCCGCTGCAGCAGATCGAGCTTGCAGAAGATCCGGGCGCCGGTCAGTTCCGAGAGCGGAATGCTCGGCGGACAGGGAGAGCGATAGATTCCGGAGCGGATCCGGTCGTGGGCGGCGCGGATGTCGGCCAGCGAGAGCATGGTCAGGTTATCCGCCTCGGCCGATGAAACGATCGCACGTCGATCCACTCCATGCCCGCGGCCCTGGCGGCGGCGATCCCGAGGTCGCTGTCCTCCCAGACGACACACCGCTCCGGCCGGACGCCGAGCCGCCTGGCCGCCTCCAGAAACGGATCCGGATCGGGCTTGTGGCGGGCGGTGTCCTCGCTGGCCACGATCGTGTCGAAGCAGTCGGCGATGCCGCAGTGGGCCAGGATCTGGCGGCAGATGTGCTGGTAGCCGCCGGTGACCACAGCCATCGGCACCCGGCCCCGGGAGCGGAGCACGACCTCCACGACCGGGTCGATCGGCAGGATCTCGCCGAGCTGCCCGAGGAACGACTGCTCCTTGAGCTGGGCCGCCTGGTCGATGTCGATCTCGATTCCCACCTCCCGGGCGAGCAGGGCCACGATTTCCCGCGACGGTCGGCCGCCGAGCGAATAGAAGCGGTCCTCGTCGAAGACGATGCCGTGCATCTCCGTGACATGCCGCCAGGCGACGTAGTGGGCGGGCATCGTGTCGGCGAGGGTGCCGTCGCAGTCGAAGAGGAGCGCCTCGTGGTTTTGCAGTCGCCAGGGGGCCGCGGGTGAATCTGCCATGCGGTTGGGACCGGTCGTGCCGGTTATTCGGGCGGGCGGCGGGAGTTCGGTGAACCGCGAACGTAACCTATGGTTGCCCTGGACGACAGGCCCTTTCCACCCGGGATTTCCCATGCAGTTCCCCGCCATCGGCATCCGGCTCCGCATGCTCCTGCTCGGCCTCTTGCCTGCGATCCTGATCTTCGCCTCGGTTCTCTGGCTCTGCTTCTCGCGGATGGAATCGCTCCTGCTCAGCTTCGGCGAGGAGCTGCTCGTCGACCGGGCGAGAATGATCGCCAGCGAGATCGACCGCTCGTCGCTGGAGGCTGTGACCGCGGCCAAGGTGATGGCGATTGCTGCCGAGGAGGGCTTTCTCGGCAGCCGCGGGGAATCGCTCGCATTCACGAGGAAGGTGCTGCAGAACTACCCGCAATTCATCGCCACATACTATGGCTACGAGCCCGACGCCGACGGTGGCGACGCGGCGGCCGCGAAGGCCGCGGGCGGCAGCGGTCCCGGAAGCCTGCCCCGAGAGGCGCTCGACCCGGCCGGCCGATTCATCCCCTACTGGGTCAGGTCGGCCGCCGACAGTTCGGAGATCGAACTCCGGCCGCTGACGCTTCTGGAAGGCCTCTACTACGAGGGTTGTCGGAAACGGTTTCTCGACGCCTCCGCGAGCGACAAATCGATGGTCAGCGAGCCCTACGACTACGAGGGCAGGCTGATGGTGGAGGACACCTACCCGATCTCGGTCGACGGCGAGTTCAAGGGGGTCGCCGGCGCCGACCGGTCGCTCGAGCAGCTGCTGCGAAACATCGAGGCGATCAAGGAGCAGCTGCGGCTCGCCGACTGGAACGTGGAGATCTTTCTGGTCAGCCGGCTCGGCCGGGTGGTGGCCTCGACGGTCAGGGCCGTCGAGATGGGCACGAAGCCGATCGAGGACACGCCCTACGCGAAGATCCTCGGCGAGTTTCAGACCGCGTTGACCAGCTCCAAGGTCGTCCGCCTCCCCGATCCGCTCACCGGTGCCGCCTCGCTCTATGCGGCAGCGAGGGTGCCGACCGGTTCCTGGACCGTCGTCATGCAGACGCCCAGGAACGACATCGTCGGCCGCGTCCGCGGCCCGCTCGCCACAGCGGCAGGCCTGGCGGCGCTGGGGCTGGCCGGCGTGCTCGCCCTGCTCGGCTGGCTGGCCAGCCAGTTGACATCCCGGATTGGTACCGCGGTTGCGGCCTCCCGCCGGGTGGCCCTCGGCGACCTGACCGGCTCGGTCGACATGCGTGGTGGCGACGAGACCGGGCAGCTGCTCCGCGACATCGGCGGCATGACCTCGAGCCTGCGGGAGATCGTCTCCCAGGTGAAGCGGACGAGCGTCGATCTCAACGCCACCGCGACCGAGCTTGCGGCGGCCGGCCGCCAGCAGGAGCATGCCATCCATTCGCTCGGGGCGAGCACGAGCGAGGCGGCCGTGGCCAGCAGGCAGATCGCAGTCACCGGCCAGGAACTGCTCGGCACGATGGACGAGGTGGCCGAGGTGGCGGCGGAGACCGCGAGCGTGGCCGACGCCGGCCGCGAGGGGCTCGCCGGCATCGGTGCCACGATGACGCACCTCGAGCAGACGACGGCCGCATTCGCCGACCGTCTCTCGGCGATCCGGCAGCGGGCCGAGGACATCAACATGGTGATCACCACGATCACGAAGGTGGCCGACCAGACCAACCTGCTCTCGATCAACGCCGCGATCGAGGCGGAGAAGGCGGGCGAATACGGCCAGGGATTCATCGTGGTCGCCCGCGAGATCCGCCGGCTCGCCGACCAGACCGCCGTCGCCACGCTCGACATCGAGCGGCTCGTGGAGCAGATGCAGCAGGCGGTGACGGCGGGCGTGACGGAGATGGGGCGGTTTGCGGAGGAGGTGAAAACGGGGGTGGAGCGGGTCAACGGGATCAGCGGCCAGTTCTCCGACGTGATCGACAAGGTGCAGGGGCTGACAGGCCGATTCGAGCATGTGAACCAGGGGATGAAGGCCCAGGCCTCCGGCGCCGCCCAGATCACCGAGGCCCTGATGACGCTCACCGACGGTTCGCGGGCCGCGGCCGCGGCCCTCAAGGAGTTCAAGGATGCCTCGCAGCACATGGCCCACTGCGTGGGCGGACTCACCGAAACCGTGAGCCGGTTCAAGGTCGAGTAGGCCGGGGATCCGGCCGCCCGGGAAGCCTGCGGGGACTGCGGAGACTGGTTCGGTTTCGTGCCTTCTCGGGATCCCGCAGTTGCTTCCGATTCCGGCCTCTCTGCCGGAAATTCTCATGCTGCCAATAGCGTCGAGTCGATCACTTCTGACGATCGTGCCGGTTTTTCGGCGTGGGGACTTCCCCGCCCGCTGGACCAAGCAACGTCAGGACAGCGCATGAAGATGAGCCGATACGCCGCACAGAGTCAGGGAAGAAAGCGTGCGGTCGCACGCCTGCGATCGATCCGGCAACGGGCGTCGGAATGGCGGCAGCATGCCCGCCGTGCCGCCAGTCTGGCGGTGATCGCCGTGGGGATCGCCGCAGCCCCGTCATCCGCCATGGCCCAGATGGGTCAGGCGGCGATGGCTCCCGCCGGCGGGATCGTCAATGGGGCCGTCCAGCGGTTCCAGGATCTGAGCGAGAACGGCCCGGGCTACACCTATTACGGCATCAACGCGGCCGATCGCGGCCTCGGCTACCGGGGAAGCTACTTCACGGTCGGCGGCTTCATCCCGATGCTCGAGGACGACCTCGGCGGCTTCTGGGCGGCCGATCTCCGCGGCCACCTCTCCAACTACGGTGGCTTCTTCTCGAACGTGGGAGCCGTCCGCAAGCAGTTCCTCGGCGGCACGCTCCTCGGCGTGGGCGTCTACTGGGACTACGACGGCGATCAAAACCAATACTCGACCGTCACGATCCCCTACACCACGACCTCCTTCGCCGGCGGCGAGAGCTACAACCAGGTCGGCGTCTCGGGCGAGTGGCTGACCGACTTCGGCAACCTGCGAAGCAACGGCTACATCCCCGTCGGCTCCACGGCCCAGCTCACAGGACCGTTCGTCGACAACGTCATGCTCTGCCAGAACGGCATCAACGCCGCCCTCGGCGGTGCAGACCTCGAGGTTGGCGCCTACATCCCCGGTCTCGCCGACTGGGCCGGCATGGTGAGCGTCGGCGGCTATGCCTACGGCAACACCCGCTACTCCTTTCCCAACGGCACCGCGGCCGTGCCCTGGTTCGGCGGCGTCTACACCCGGCTCGATCTGACGCTGATCAAGAACTGGGACTTCTCGCTGCAATACAACAACGACAGCTACTTCGACTCGACGGGCTTCGCCCGGCTGACCTACCGGATGGGAGGCAGCCGCCGCCGCAACGTGCCCGACCAGATGGAGCAGCCGATGATGCGAAACGAGCACATCGTCCGCGCCTATCAGGCGCCCATCGTGGCCACCAATCCCGACAATGGCGGCGCCGCCTGGCGGGTGTTCCATGTCGACAACACGGCCGTCAGCGGCGGCAATGGCACCGCCGCCTCGCCGTTCACGTCGCTGGCACAGGCCGAGGCGGCGGCGACGAGCGCCTACGACATCGTCTATGTCCACGCCGGCACGAGCACGACCGCAAATCCCTACCTCACACCCGCGGCGGGCTATGAGTTCCAGGCTGCAAACCAATACCTCGTCGGCCAGGGCAGCACGCTTGCGATCCCCACCGTCACCTGCGGCAACAAGCAGTTCTTTGCCGGCAACAGCTCGATCTATCCGGTGATCAGCAATCCGATCGGTCCGGCGGTCGTGATGTCGCAGCCCGGCAGCACCGTCAGCCACTTCCAGATCACGGGCTCGCCGCTCGGCATCTCCGATGGCGGCGGCATCGCGTTGCCGGGAACGGCCACGGCCTCCGACATCGTCATCGTGGGCACGGACGGGGCATTGCAGCGGGGGGTCGAGATCGCGAATTCGACCGGCACGTTCAACCTCGACAAGATGCAGTTCACGCGGCTGTCGGCCGACGGCATCGTGGTCTCCGCTCCCAATGGCGACGTCAACATCACCAATTCGAAGTTGACCGAAACGCTCGGAACGGCCGTTCGTGTCTCGGGGGCAAACGCCAATGTCAGCGTCGCCACCACGAGCATCGTGGGAACCGAGGGTACGGCGGTCCGCGCAGGAGGGGCCGGCTCCGCGATCGTCCTCACCAGTTCCACGATCGCCGACACCATCGGCGGCGATGCCGTCGTGGCGAGCGGGGCATCGTCCACGGTGAACGCCACGGAGGTGGCAATTCTGCGAACAGACGGATCGGGGCTCGTTGCTTCCGGCGTCGGCTCGAGCATGAAGGCCACGAAAACCCTCGTCACCACGACGGGCAGCAGCGGCGCCCTGGTGTCGGGGGCTGGTGCGACGGTCTCGCTTGTCACCTCGAAGATCAATTCGCCCGGTACCCATGGCGCTCTCGTCACTGGGGCGGGTGCGGGTTTCTTCATGACCGGCATCTCGTCGATCTCGGGAGCGACGGTGGACGGAATCCGGGCGATTGGCGTCGATCAGACCGTGCTCGTCGAGGATTCTCTGATCGAGCGGTCGAATGCCAATGGCGTCACCGTCGCCTCGGGCCCCGGATCGACGACCACCCAGGTGACGCTCCTGCGATCGGCGATCAATCAGTCTGGCGGCATCGGCGTCGACGCGTTGGGCGTCAACGGGGCGACGGAGGTCGTCCAGATCTTCGGAACCCGGATCGCCACTTCCGGCGTTGGCGTCTCTGCCTTCAACAGCAACGTCGACATCGGCCGGGATACGACAGTCCGCGGTGGTCTGGCGTCGTCGATCACGAATGCCGGCTCCTACGGTGTCTTTGCTGAGGGCAATTCCCGCGTTCGGGTCACAGAAACCACGATTTCCGGCGCGGATGTGGGCATCGCCGCGATCAATGAGGTCGTCGGAACGAACACCC
>CAMDFJ010000129.1 GCA_945897435.1 Candidatus Kuenenia stuttgartensis
GACCACGGGCAGGATCTCATCGATCACCTTCTGCCGGTCGGCATTCGGCAGGCCTCCTCCGGCGAGGAGAATTTTCCTGGCCCGATCCCGCAGACCGCGGTCGGGGTGTTCCATGAGTTTGGCCCGATCGACGATCGGAATGTCACCGAGGCTGACCGCACCCTTCTCGAGGCGATCGACGAGTCTGGCCGCCCAGTCGCGGTTGGCGAGAAGGGTCCGCACGGCGGCCTCGCGGACCTGCGGCGTCAGCGAGCCGAGACGGTCGAGAATCGCCTCGGCCGCCTCCGCTGCGGTCGATGCTTCGAGGCTCGCGATCAGCCCCGCCGACATATCAGGACTGCTGCGTCCGCCGACGCGGTCCATGATCATGGTCACGACGCCAGGATCGGCCGGACGCAGCCTGACAAGGCGTCCTGCGGCCTGCAGACGATCGGCTTCCGTGGCATCGGCCCGATCCATTTCCGAAACGAGGACTCCGCTGATCCTCTCGATCTGGGCATCGAGGACCCTCGAGCCTGTATGCTGCACGAGGGTGACGAGTTGCCCCTGACTTCCGGGGGGCAGTTTTTCGACGAGGTTGGCGATCGCCGTCTCGGCAGCGGGGCCCAGCGAAGCGGCCGTGCCTTTCGGCCAGCCGCGGGCCATGCCCGACAGGGCGGCCGCCGCCCCGGCTGGCGGCACATCGACGAGCCGAACCAGTGTCGCGGCGACGGCAGGAGCATCGGCCCCACGGGCAACGTGCTCAGCCACCCGTTCGATGATCGCCAGCCGTCGCAGAGTCAGCGGATCTTTCGGGCTTTCTCGAACGGCCCCGTCATCCTCAACGTCGGCCGACAGCAGTGTTGGCAGAACGGTCGCCGCCTGCACCGCGGCCGCTGCCGTCGCCGCGTCACCGAGCACCGGATCGGCGAGCGTTCGTGGATCGGCGATCACTTCCGTCACGAGTTCGCCGGCCTCTGCCGACGGCGGAAGCTCACCGAGGGCCTCGAGCAGGGCCAGTCGCACGAGCGGCGATGGATCGGCCTTCAGGTCGGAGCCGGCCAGGAATCCGAGCGAACCCTGATCCCGCGGCAGCACCTTGACGGCATTCATCCGCACGCCCGCCGAGGGATGCGAGAGCGCCGACTGGACACTCTCCATCGCCTGCGGAACGGCCGCCGGGCCCTCGATCGCGGCCAGGGCCTTGAGCGTCCAGAGGGCATGGATCGAAGCCGGATTGAGCCCGATGCCGTCGACCGTGGGATCCCGCACGAGCTCCACGAGCGCCGGCACCACGTCGCGGCCGCCATCCGGGCGACCAGCGGCCCGCTCGATGAGTTTCCGCTGGGCTCGCTCCCGCCAAAACATGTTGTCGTCGCGGAGCGCGGCGACGAGCCCTTCCGGTGTCGCCCCGGCGAGTGACTTTCGTGCCGCGGTGTGCTGCCTGCCGTGCACCAGCCGCCAGATGCGGCCGTGGGTCTTGTCGCGCAGGGGAGTGACATACGCTCCCCGCCTGCCGGTCTCAAAACCGGCGGGCGTGGGGTTGTGCTGCACGATGTAGTTGTACCAGTCGATCACCCAGACCTGGCCGTCGGGGCCGACGTCGGCCTGGATCGGTGCGGTCCATTCGTCGTCGCTTGCCAGCAGATTCCAGGCCATCCGGCTGGCGAAGGCGGCCCCCTGCGGGGCGAGAGCGAAGGTTGCCACGATGTGGCCGGTCGGCTCGCAGACGAAGGCCGTACGGTTCCAATATTCCTGCGGATAGGCCCGAGCGGTGTAGAGCCGATGGCCGGCCGCGGCGGTGAAGCGGCCATGATGATCGACCTGTCGGATGGCAACCGACTCTCCCGGGGCGGCAGCCTTTGGAGCAAGTTCCATCTCTGGGCTGCCGGCGATTCCGGTCAGCGTCGTCGCGCTCCAGCCGCGAACGCGTTCATAGACCCGGTTGGGCAGCGGCATGTGCTCGCTGGGGTTGCCATTGGCCGTCGAGCCGAAGAGCAGGCCCTCTTCGCTGAAGCCCAGTCCCCAGGAGTTGTTGTTCGTGCTGCGGAGGAATTCGAGCTTCGAGCCGTCGGGACGGAAGCGGAAAAAGCCCTTGAGAAACCTGAGCTTTTCTCCGCCGACTGTGCCATCAAACCCCGAGTAGCCCACGATCCCGTAGACCCAGCCGTCGAGGCCCCAGCTGAGGTTGCTCGGGCCTGCGTGCGAGTCCTGAATTCCCCAGCCGTCAAAGAGCAGCTTTCGCACGTCGGCCTTTCCGTCGCCGTCGGTATCCTTGAGATAGAGCATCTCTGGGGCCTGGGCCACGATCAGGCCGCCGTCGTGGGCGAGCATGCTCGTGGGGATGGAAAGCCCCTCGGCGAAGACCTCGCGGCGGTCGGCCCTGCCGTCGCCATCGGTGTCGATGATCCTCACGATCCGGTCGTGTCCTTCACCCCGCCCTGGCTCGACCAGGTCGTTCGGATAGTCGACGCTCTCCGCAAGATAGAGTTGGCCGTCGCCATCGAAGGCCTGGGCCAACGGCTTGCCCTGTAGCAGCGGCTCCGATGCAAACAACTCGACGCGGAATCCCAGCGGCGTGATTGCATGCCGTCGCGACGCCTCGGGGTCGAGTGGCTTTTGCATCTGCATCTCCTCGCCACCCTTGGTCATGTCGTTGCGGCTTCCACCCGGCCGATAAAACGGGATCCGCGCCGTCTCGTAGGCCAACGGCTCGAGGTCGGTCGGGGGCTGCGTCAAATTCGGATGGTCGACGTAGGGGCCGGCGGCGGCCGGATCGCGGCCGACTGCGAACCGAATTCCCCGCTCGACGAGATTCTGGAAGCCGGGATGGCTCCAGGTCCGCTCGTCGTGTCCCCAGGCCGTATAGAAGACCCGTCCCTTCCCCTCGGTTCGCACCCAGGTCCAGGGCTCGCGCCGATCCCCCTCGGCCCGCTCCTCGAGGACGGTCCGGCCGCGCTCGTTGTGCTTCGTGTGGACATAGGTCTCGTCCCAGCTCTGGAAGCCGCCGAAACCCCTCATCAGCGGATGGTCGGGGGAGACGTTCGTCGTGCGAAACTCGCCCGTGCCATGCTTCTGAAACTGGGCCCCCACGAGATCGATCCAGGCGGGCGAGTTGCGGAAGCAGTAGCTGCCGCAGTGCAGCGTCACGAGGCCCTTGCCGCTGCGGATGAAGTCGAGAACGGCCGCCTCCGCCCCGGGGGGCAGCGTGTCGATATTGGCGTAGACGAGGAGGACGTCGTAGTGCCCGAGCACGTCGGCAGCGAGATCCTCGATTCGCTCGCTGTAGACCAGCTGGATGCCCCGCGGTGCCAATGCAGGCTCGAGTTGGGCGAACCGCTGCGCTGGCTGATGATGCCCCTGATCACCGAGGAAGAGCAGCCTGATCGGCGCATCTGCAGCGGCCGCAGCCCCGGCCGCGAAAACCAGAATGCCGTTCACGAGCATGCCGAACGCCAGCATGCTCCTCGCAACAGAACTCAGAGGAAACATCATCGGGAAAAACTCCAGTCGGGAAGCTTCAGGAGTGCGCCGCCCTGCAGGGCCGACTCGTGGGCCAAAAGGCCCGTGCAGGTCCAGTTCGCGCTCTGGCGGGCGTTTGGATAGGGGTCGCGGCCCTCGACCAGTGCCGTCACGAACTCGTGCACGAGGTGCGGGTGGCTGCCGCCGTGGCCGCCCCCCTGGGTGAACGACAGATGCTGGTGGTCGTCGGCATCGTAGACGCCGCCCGTGGTGAATCGCCTGATCGGCTCCGGGAGCAGATCGGCGAAGTCGGGCACGGGCACCCGCTCTGGAATCTCAGGCTCGGGCTTCTTCGCGGTGTGGAGCACCGGCTCCTCCCCTTCGCAGAGCTGCCACTCGAAACTCCGCTTCGATCCGTAGACGTCGAAGCTCTCCCGGTATTGCCGGGCGGTGTCGAAGAGCGAGCGGATCACGCGGGCGACGACATCGCTGTCGCGGAGCTTGACGTGGGCCGTTTCGATCGCAAACGGGGAGCCATACTTTCCGACCAGCTCCTCCCGGATCCGGCCGGATCCAAAACAGCTCACCTCGGCGGCGTCTTTTCGCTCGAGCGCCAGGCATGGCCCCACGCAGTGGGTGGCGTAGTGCATCGGCGGCAGTCCCGGCCAGTAGTTCGGCCAGCCGTCCATGTCCTGCTGGTGGCTGGCCTGCACGAATTGGATCTTCCCCAGCTCGCCCCGGTCGGCCATCCCCTTGATGAAGAGAAACTCCCGGGCATACACGACCGTCTCGGCCATCATGTACCGGAGCCCGGTCCTCTCGCACATCTCGACGATCTTTCGACAGTCGTCGACGCTGGTGGCCATCGGCACCGTGCACATCACATGCTTCCCGGCGGCGAGGGCCGCAAGCGTCATCTCAGCGTGGTCGGGGATCGGGGAGTTGATATGGACGGCATCGATCTCCGAGTCCTTGAGGAGGTCGGCATAGTGCCGATAGCGCCGCTCGACGCCGTAGGCACTGCCGATCTGGTCGAGTTTGTCCGGCGACCGCTGGCAGATGGCGACCAGTTCGGCATCGGGGTGCCGCTGGTGGATCGGGATGAATTCCGCCCCGAAACCGAGTCCGACGATGGCGGTGCGTATTTTTCGGGACGGATGGGGGCCGCTCATTGCGTCACAGTCCTCTCGGGAGCCGACAAAAGCAGGATTATCTTCCGAATCGGAGCGGCTGTCCACGGGTTTTCTGCCCCTGCGGCTCACGAGAGATCGATCACATAGATCGTGATCGCGGCCGTCATCAGCAGCGCTGCGGCCGCCCTGCGGAGCAACGTGCCACGGTCGACCTTCTGCTCCAGATCGTGCCAGCCGTGGTGGGCCAGCATCGCGCCCAGTGCGACGGCCATCAGGCCCCGCGCCGACTGGAGGATGTTGCCGAAGACGGCCCCCACCAGTCCGAAGCAGCAGTAGAGGCCGGCCATCGACACCAGCCAGGCGGCCGCGTAGGTCGTCGCAGCCTTCCAGTCGGCCCGCGTGTGCGGCCAGAGCGCGGCCACCAGCGGAATGAAGACGATCCCACAGAGGACGTAGGTCAGCGCCATGGCGAGTCCGCCGGCGTGCAGCCTGCCAAGTGTGCCGCCAGCTGCCGCGGCGCCGGCCTGCAGGCCGTCGATCAGACGGACGATCCAGATGTCGGAGATCGCGAAGCAGAGGCAGCAGACGAGCACGAACCCGAAGGCGGCCGCCGGCACCCCTCCCCTGCCCGCCTGGAGCAACGCCGCGGCGACGACGCAGAGGGCCACCGCCAGCCACTGTCGGGCATCGAGGACCTGACCGAGCACCGACGACACGATGATGGCGAGCATCACGATCTTGAGTCCCAGAAGCGGCGCGATCCGCGAGGCCTCGGCCCGCCGCAGCGCGGCGAAGAGGGCCGACTGGCCAGCCAGATAGAAGCCGCCCGAGGCGATGACGGGGATCGCAAAAGACTCCCAGGCGGGGGGCACGGCAGGCCAGGCAGCCCAGACGAGCGGGATGCAGACGGCAGCCATCAGGAGATGGGCGATGGCAAGCAGTCGCAGGGCCACCCCCTGCCGGCCGAGGGCCCGCTGGGCCAGCCCGTACTGCCGGGAGATGAGGTAGGAGACTGCGCTGAAAAACGCGGCCGTCAGGCCGGCAGCGATGCCGAGTGGAAGGTCCGACATCTGTAGGCCGCCGCGGTCACCGATGAGGAGTCAGGCGGGGAGATTCTACCGAAAAACACGGGATCGGAGGGATCGATGTCGCACCGCAACGCCGTCATCCCCGGATCACGGCGGGCCTGAAGATGCACAATGGTCTCGAGCTGAAATCTCCCGCCGTCATGGCGGGATGGGGTCTGACGTACGTGAACCCCGACCAACGTGAGACACTGTTACTCAACTCAAGGGCATGACAGGCTGAAGCCTGTCCCACATCGGGCAGGGCCAGGCCCGGAGGGCCGGGTAAACACCAGCGACCGGAGGTCGCCAAGGAAAATTCGGCACTATGCCGAGATTTTCCGTGAAGCATCCATGACAGGCTGAAGCCTGTCCCACATCGGGCAGCACGTGCCATGACGGGTTCGGCTTGCCGGGCCTGCCGCCGTCGGCATGACCGCTACGACCGGCAGTCATCGGCGCGGCCCGGCTGCTGAGATCGGCCGCCGCGGCCTGAATTGGCCTGTAGAGTTCAGGTGGAAAGGACTCCACCATGGCCACGATCGATCGGTCCCTTGCGCACTCCGTCCCTCCGTCGCCGCCGTTCGGCGGGCGATTCGCTCCTCGGCAGCCCGCTGCCGCTCCGACGCTCGAGGCCGAAACCCCGGCCCGGGACCGCCTCCGCGATCTGACGGCCCTCGCCCTGCTGGCGGGCTGCGTCTTTCTGGTGGCCTCGTTGCTCTCATTCGATCCCGCCGATCCGCCGGCGTCGCGTGTCTTTCCGCCGCATGCCCGGGCGGTCAACGCCTGCGGCTTCATCGGATCGATGGCGGCGACAGCGCTCTACGAATCGTTCGGTATCGGCGCCTGGTTCGTGGTCGCCCTGATGGCCGGACTCGACTCGATGCTCCTGCGGCGTCGCCCGATGCCAGACCTGCCACTGCGGGCCGGGGGGGCCGTGATTGCAACCGTCGGCGTCTGCACGCTGCTGGCGATGTTCTATCCGCACTGGGCCGGCAGGCCGATCTGGGGACCGGGTGGCAGCATTGGCGCCAGCGGACGAATGTTCGCCGAGGCCTATCTGGCAACCGCGGGCGCCGCCATCCTCGTCAGCGCGATCAGCGGAGCCGGACTGTTTCTTGCCTGCGATGCCTTCGTGATCCAGGTCGGGGCTGCGGCCCTGACGGCACTGCATGCGATCGTCGACGCTTTGAAGACTGCCGGCGGCCGCCTCGCCAGAATGACCGCTGTCGATTCCGCCACCGACGACGGCGATCCGGCCGATCCGCTTCTGGCCTTCCCCGGACTCCGCTCGCGGTTTGGCAGGTCGCTCGGCAACTCCGCATCCGAGGATGACGATCGGTCTGACGACCAGTCCGGCGACCACGAGGACGAAGACTCGCTCGAGCCGACCGTCCGGGTGCGTCGCCGCGAAAAGCCTGTCGCGGTCGGTGCCGAAGAGGAGGGTTTCGATCCCGCCGTCGACGCAATGGAGGAGGATGCCGAGGACTCGGACGCCACGGCGGACGAGTCGGAGATTTCCGAGCCAGCCCGCCCTGCCGTGCCGATCCGGTCGCTCGCCAGTCGCCGCCGCAAGCCGGAGGCCCTGCAGATGGCCCCCGATCCGGCAGC
>CAMDFJ010000130.1 GCA_945897435.1 Candidatus Kuenenia stuttgartensis
GAAAAGCGAGCACCTCCCGCTGCACACTCTCCGGGGCGTGCTCGAGTTCCTCGATCAGGGATTTGGTTATCGGTGACATGCTGCAAAGGATAGGTCGGCCAATGGCACTTCGGCAAGCGACGGCCGAGCGGTGCGGATCATGAGGAGCAACAGCCGAGGGTGGCAGGGCTGGATGCGGCCCGATCGTGGAGCCGCCTGAGACAGGCGGCGGCTCGAGCCCCCATCCAACGGACTCTCATGAGCACCGGCTGCCTACCGCCGCTTGTCGCGGCGGGCCTGCGACCGTTTGCCGGAGGCGATCGTGTGACTGGCCCGACGGGTCGCCAGCCCTTCCATCTTCAGGCGGGAGTTCTTGGCGGCCGTCCGAGCCGACCGCTGCTTCGCGGCGTCGAACCGGATCGCCTGCACCGCAGCCTTGGCTGGAGCGAGCTTCCGCTTCTTCGATGTCGCCTTCGAGGTGGCGACTGCCTTCGCGACCACCGGAGCGGCCGGAGCAACGGCCGGCTTCGACACGACAGGCTTCGCCCTGGCAGTGGCCGGCTTCGAAACCACGGGGTTGAGCGCGGCGAGTTGACGGGACAGTTCCTTGCGAATCCCCGCTCGCGACCCGCGATTGCCGACGACACGGGCCCGCTTCGGCGTCTTGGATCGCCCGGTCAGCGACTTCACTGCCGACTTCGTGGCGGAGGTCACCGCCGTTGCAGTTGTCTTGAGATGCGCCTCGAACCGCTTCACGGCGGCGTCGAAAAGGTCCGCCTTGGCGAGGCTGCGGGCATTGGCCTCGGCGACAGCCTTCGGCGATCGCTTCACCACGCGGGTCTGCTTGTGCACCAGCGCCCGCCACTTGTCGCGGGTCGCCCGGGCCCGGACCAGCAATGAATGCACCTCTGCGTGCGCGGCCTTGGAGAGGCCGGTGCTTTCGCTCATCTCGAGTAGCTTCCGTTCCGCCGCCGTGCAGAGACTCCGCAGCCGATTGAGTGACACGTTCGAACCAGACAACACCGAAACTCGCGACGACTTGGCCATGAAGCCTGCTCCAGAGTGTGCTTGGAAAATCGCGTTCGACAACGCTCGAAAATGATTGACGACGAACCGCAGCCGGCGAGACGGAGGCCGGGAGGAGGAATCATAAGCCAAGACACGCCGGGTTGGCGAATCGGCTCTCGCGGATGCGAACTGAGGCGTTGGACAATCCATTTGGAGCAGCATTTGCCTCGAGCGTGGCGACATTGTCTACGGAGCGTGCGGCTGATTCGGTCCTTGATGCTGACAGGAAAAAGATCCGCTGCCTCTCTTCAACAGAGGCCCGCGCAGTCAACGATGCCACATTCGTCGACGTCGATGCCGCCCGCCACCTCGATGGCGAACCGGCACTTGGCGACGGTGACCATCCGCCGGCCCGGCGACTCAGTCGAGCTGCGCCGGGCAAGCGTGCGGGCGGGCCAGCCCGCTCAGGTGGAGGAGGATTCTCTCACGAGACCTGGCCAGGAATTTGGGGCGGGGATCAGTTTCTCGTCGCGATGTTTCTTGATCCAGTCACGCATCCACGGAGCGGACGGGCAGCCGATATCGAGGTGGGTGTTGCCCAAAATGACGAGGTCGGAGACGCGTCCTTCCTGCAACCACTTGAGCCCGAGGCCGCACTGATGCTCCATGAGATCCGGCGGCACGGGCTTGCCGAATTTGTAAGTCGGATCGGCTTTCTTTGTGTCGTCGATGCCGACGTAGTCCCAGAGGTAGATGCCGAGGGCGATGCGGGTGCTCCTCGGCTTCACCGACTCCAGACGGGCGAGGTTCTTTTCGAGGTCCCGCAGATCGGCACTTTCCCATGTCCAGAGCACGATCACGTCGAAATGCTTCATCGAATCGACCAGCGGCGGCTCGCAATGCGTGTGATCGGCGTGCTGGGAGTCGAGATCATAGGTGTAAATGGTGGTCCAGATATCCATGGGTCGTCCGAGTGTGGCGGCTTGTACCCGCATGGCCTTCAGCTCGTCGTCCGTCATGGCGGGTTTGCCGGAGAAGCGACCATCGGCGCGTTTGGTGCGGTCTTTGATGAAGTCGTCGAGGTAGATACCGGTGAAGTTCGGGTGACGCTTCGCCAGCGTCAGGATGTCGGGCAAGGTCTTCAGCCCACCGCCGCCGCTGGAGCCGACGGCCGACCATTTGACCTGTTGCATGGATTCGAAGGAGATTGCCCACTGCTCCATGGTGGTCTTCGCTTTCCACTTGCTTTCGGTCCACATGGCTTTGGGGCGGGTGTTGTCCTGGGTGACGAAAAGAAGGTTCTTGAGACCGAGCCAGTGAGCACCTTCAACCGGGGTCATGCGTGAGCCGCCGCGCACTCCGGCCATTTCGAGATACTCCGCGTCCCCTCCGGGTGGGCAGGCGAAAAGCCAGAGCCTGTCGTGCACGGTTGCGGCGGGTGGGATTGGCTGCTGAGCCTGTGCGACAAGCGGTGCGAGCAGCAGGGCGGTGAGGAGTGTGATGGCGGGTTTCATGCGGTGAGGTGTCGTTGGTTTTTGGAGTCCTTCCTGGCTTCCGCATCGACTTTATCGGCCTTCTGCCAGATTGTGACCTGCTCCCACTGCTCGACCAGCGCCCGGCCGACGTGACCGTTCTGCAGGATGATCGACATACTCCGCGCGTTGCCCATCCTGGAATGCTAGCAATGATGATCACCATCCGAATACAGGGCTCACGTCGAAGTCGGTTCGGGCCCCGATTCGCCGGGAAGTTTGGCGGCGAGCCATGCCTTGTAGCCCCCGACCATGTCGTGCACGTCGGTGCGGTCGAGGTTCTGCAGCACGCTGGCGGCGATCGCGGAGCGGTAGCCACCCTCGCAGTGCACGACGATCGGTCTGTCCTTGGGAATCTCGCCGATCCGCTCGTCGAGATGGGGCAGCGGGATGTTGAGACTGCCCTTGATGTGGCCGCCGGCATGCTCCGCCGCGCTTCGCACGTCGACGACCGTGGGAGCGACGCCGGCATCGGTCCGACTACCGTCTCGCCATTCGGCGAGCGCGGGGGCCGTGATCCGTTCCGTCCGTTGAACCAGGTCGTCCCGTTTCGACAGAGCGTTCATACCGCCCTCGAGGTAGCCCCCGACATTGTCGAAGCCGATTCGGCCAAGCCGCATGACGGCCTCCTGCTCGCCGCCCTCCTCGGCAATGACGATGATCGGTTTTTCGTGGGAGAGCATCGAACCGGCCCATGTCGCGTACTTGCCATTGAGTGCGATGTTGAGGGCCCCCATCAGATGGCCGCCCTCGAAGTCGAGGCCGTCGCGGACGTCGAGGATCTGGGCTCCTGACTTCTGTAACCCGAGGACTTCATCGAGAGAAAGGGTCTTGAAAGTCTTCTGCATCGACTCCTCAAGCGAGGCCCGCTCCTTGCGGTTCAGGATCGCATCGTGCACGAAGTATTCCGGTGCTTCGGGCTGGTCGGCCGTGACGATCGCCTTGAAAGCCTCCCGGCTCATCGGCTGAAGGGCGTAGTTGAACTTCTTCTGCTCGCCGATCGTGGAGACCGTCTCTTTCGACAGGCTCTTGCCGCACATGCTGCCGGCCCCGTGGGCCGGGTAGACGAGCGTGGCATCGGGCAGTGTGACGAGCTTGTTGGCGATGCTTTCGTAGAGCATGTCGGCGAGTTCATCGGCCGTGACGCCGATGCTCGCGAGCAGATCGGGCCGGCCCACATCGCCGATGAAGAGCGTGTCGCCGGTCAGCACCGCAAGCGGCTCCTTGGCGGTCTTTGCCAGGTCGTAAACGAGGATCGAGATGCCCTCGGGGGTATGGCCCGGCGTCTCCATGATCGTGAGTCGCACGTCGCCAAACTCGACCATATCACCGTTCTTCATGTGGACGCACTGAAATTCCGCCTGGGCCCGGTTCCCGAGGTAAATGGTCGCGCCGGCCCTGTCACGCAGCTCGATGTGACCGGCGATGAAGTCGGCATGGAAATGGGTGAGAAAAACGTGCTTGATCGAGTACCCGCCGGCCTTGGCGTCGGCGAGATACTGATCAATGTCACGTTGCGGATCCACCACGGCGGCCGTCTTGGTCTTTTCATCGGTGATCATGTACGACGCATGCGACAGGCAGGCGAGGTAATACTGTTGAATTTTCATGGCCTGAGCTCTGGGGATGGGATGGGGGCAACGCAGGGGATCGATCACTTTCCGACCATTGACGGAAAACCGGCCCTCACGAGTTGCGGATAACCGGGCTTGAGAGCCCGCACGTCGTAACCAAGCGGCTTGAGAAGGGACGCCGCCTCCTCGCAGCGGCCGCCCGCGAGACAGTAGCAGTAGATGATCTTGTCCTTGGGAAGCACGCTGGCGAGTTTCTGGGGATCGACACCCTTCTCGAGCACGCTGAGCGGCAGGAGTCCCGCCCCGGTCACATGACCTTCCTGCCACTCTTCGGGTTCGCGGACGTCGATCATCACCGCCTTCTGTTCGGCCACAGCCTGCCGCACGGCGTCGAGCGAGTCCCTCGTGTGCTCCGCCAGCGCCGTCCCGCTGAGACTGCCGAGCACGAGCCAGAAGAGGGCGACGGAGGAGCAGCAGGATTTCGCCGACCGGCACGTCTGGTTCCACGGCATTTTCGCGATCAGCATCGCCATGCCGCAGGTATCGGTGATGCCTGCAAACACGAGGCCACAGCCGACGAAGCCGGCGAGGCCCGCTCCAATCCGCTGCCAGAGCAGATCGGGCCCGAATGCGGCCAGTGCCGCCCCGATGGCCACCAGCGCCCCAGCCGCAACCCGCACCTGCCGTTCCAGTGACATCGCCTTCCGGCCACGCACGACAGGCACCCCGGCGGCCTCGCAGGCGGCCGTGCCACCCTCGATGCTGACCACATCCTTGAGTCCCGCTGCCATGAGTTTCTCGCATGCCTTGTGGCTGCGGTTGCCCGACTTGCAGACGACGTAGACCGGGTCGCTGCCAGCGAGGGATGCGATCTCCTTCGGATCGATCCGGTCGAGCGGCATGTTGCGGGCGAAATCGACGTGCACCTCACCGAACTCGGCGGGGGTGCGAACGTCGATGAGCATCACCTTCTCGCCCTTGCGGCGGAGATCGGAAAGCGTCGCGGGAGTGATCGTGGCAACCATTGAAATTTCCTCCGTGATGTCAGAAACCAGGAACAAAGGTCGATGGGTCGTTACAGAACGATACGTAAGTCAGGGCGATAGGGTGCGCGAGGAAAACCGGGCACTACGCGGACGCGCTTCCGCGGGCGGCCTTTGAGCCGCCGAACCTCGCCTCAATGCAGGCCATGATGCTGGCAAGGTGCGGTTCGGCGATGGTGTAGTAGACGCATCGGCCATCCTTCGACACGTCCAGAAACCCGCACCGCTGCATGAGCCGAAGATGCTCGGAAGCCATATGGCTGGGGATCTCGCAGGCCTCGGCCAGTTCGCCAACCGTGTAGCGGCCGGCCAGCAGCATCTGGATGATCCGCAGCCGATGGGGATGTGCGAGGGTTCTCAGGCATTCGGCTGCCTGTCCAAGGCTTTCGAGGCTGGTGAGTTTCGACAGGCGGGGCTTGATTCGCTTTGCGTCGACCACGGCCTGTTCCTTGTTGGCGTGTCAGTTCGACGGGGACCGTCGCTGGTGTTTCCAATTATATCGGAAGATATCGATACTTCAATAAGAATTTCTGGGGTTTTGCGGTACGGCGGAAATCTTCGCTGGATTCGGCAGTTTTGCCCAAGCGACACTGCCAGAGGGCCTTTGATCTGCAGTCTGCCAACGGCACCGGGCCATCCCCCAATCGCTGTCTTTCGGTTCCCGCGGCCGTGCAATCCCTGAAATGCTGACACCGGACTGGCAGAGGCTGCGCATCTCAGCCTGATAGACTACTGCCGATTCGTACGTTTCCACCACCTGCTCAGGCGGTCCTCGCATGCATCGCATTGGCCTGCCTCATCTCTCACTGGCTCTGTGTCTGTGGCCTCTGTTCACAACTTCGGCTACCGCGGCACCGCCGGCACGTCCCAACGTGCTGTTCATCATCGCCGACGATGCGTCCTGCCACTTCGGCGCCTACCGCTGCACATGGGTCAAGACGCCTCACATCGACGCCCTTGCCGCCAGCGGCATCGTGTTCGACAACGCCTACGCGCCGACATCCAAATGCTCGCCCTGCCGCGCCGGCCTGCTCACCGGCCGCAACCCCTGGCAGCTCGAGGAGGCCGCCAACCACTGGCCCACGTTCCCACCGAAATTCATGGCGTTCACAGAGGTGCTCGCGGCCAACGGAGTCAGTTGTGGCAAAAAGGGGAAGGTCTGGGGACCGGGCGTCGGAAAGACCGCCGACGGGACGCAACGCACATGGGGCCTTCGGGACTCCGATTTCAAGAAGTTTCTGGAGTCTGCCCCGACGGACAAGCCCTTCTTCTATTGGTTTGGGAGTGCGAACCCCCATCGCAAATATGAGCCCGAAGCCGGGCGCGCCGCGGGCAAGCAACCGGCCGACATCGACCGTGTGCCGGCCTACTGGCCCGACAACGACGTCGTCCGCCGCGACATGCTCGACTATGCGACCGAGATCGAGGCGTTTGATCGCGAGGTGGGCAAACTCGTCTCGACGCTCCGCGAAAGCGGCCGTGCCGGGAACACGCTCGTGATCGTGACCTCCGACCATGGCATGCCATTCCCGCGGGTGAAGGGACATACCTACGACCTGGCCCACCGCGTGCCGCTGATCGCCAGTTGGCCGTCCGGGATCATCCGTCCGGGCCGCCGGGCGGAGCAACTGGTCAGCATGATCGACCTCGCCCCCACGTTCCTGGAGCTCTTCGGCATGGACGGCGTGAAAGCCGGCATGGCGCCGATCACCGGTGCGAGCCTTGCAGATGTGCTGCGAGACAGTCCGCAACGCGAGCGGCCGTTTGCGATCATGGGCCGCGAGCGGAACGACGTCCGCTGCCGGCCGGGGACCGAATCAGGCTACGGATACCCAGCCCGGGCCATCCGGCAGGGCTCGCTCTTCTATGTTCACAACTTCGCCCCCGAACGCTGGCCGTGCGGCAACGTGGAACTGGGACTCCTCGATACCGACGACGGCCCGACAAAGTCGATCATCGAAGCGGCCGGGCCAAACGACCGTCACTGGCAGCTCTGCTTTGGTAAGCGGCCGGCCGACGAACTCTACGACCTCGCAACGGACC
>CAMDFJ010000131.1 GCA_945897435.1 Candidatus Kuenenia stuttgartensis
CCTCGAAGAGCCGCTCGCCCCCCTGCAACCGCTCGCTTCCGGCTGGCAGGTCGGGGTTCGCACCGGGGACACGTCTGCTGCCGACCGGCGCCGCCTGCGGCAGTCCTGGCCCGCCGCGCTCGTCACCACGCCGGAGTCGCTCTCGATCCTGCTTTCGCTCGAGGATGCCCACGAGATCTTCGCCGACCTCGAGACCGTGATCGTGGACGAGTGGCACGAACTGCTCTCCACGAAGCGGGGCGTGCAGACCGAACTGGCGTTGTCGCGGCTGAGGTCGCTTCGGCCAAAGCTCGTCTGCTGGGGGCTGTCGGCGACGCTCGCCAACCTCGACGAGGCGGTCGCCGCGCTCGTCGGGCCCTCCCGGGCCGCCGATGCCCGACTGGTCTCGGCCCGCGTGCCGCGGAGGCTCGAGATCGAGACGCTGATCCCCGAGCCGATGGAGCGGTTTCCCTGGGCCGGGCACATGGGGATGCGGCTGCTGCCGCAGGTCGTGGCCGCGATCGACCGGGCCGCCACGTCGCTCGTGTTCACAAACACCCGCTCGCAGGCGGAACGCTGGTTCGACGCGCTGCGGACGGCCCGTCCCGACTGGAAGCCCACGATCGGGCTCCATCACGGCTCCGTCGACCGCGAGCTCAGAACCCTGGCCGAAGACGGCCTCCGCAGCGGCCGACTCAAGTGCGTCGTCGCCACCTCGAGCCTCGACCTCGGCGTCGACTTCGGCCCGGTGGAGCAGGTCTTGCAGGTGGGCAGCCCGAAGGGGATCGGGCGACTCCTGCAGCGGGCAGGCCGCAGCGGCCATGCGCCGGGGGCGGTCGGCAGGCTCGTCTGCGTGCCGACCCACGCGCTCGAACTGATCGAGTGCGCGGCGGCCCGGCAGGCGGTCGCAGACGGGATCGTCGAGGCCCGTCACCCTCTGACCAACCCGCTCGACTGCCTTGCCCAGCACATCGTGACCGTGGCCTGCAGCGGCGGCTTCCGCGAGGAGGAACTGCGGGCCGAGGTGGGCGGGACGAAGGCCTTCGCCGATCTCGACGACGCCTCCTGGCAATGGGCGATCGACTTCGCCTCCCGGGGCGGCCCGGCCCTCGCCGCCTACCCCGATTTCTCCCGGATCAAGCAGCGGTTCGGCCGCTGGTACATCGCCAGCCAGGCGATCGCCCGCAGGCACCGGATGAGCATCGGCACGATCGCGGGCGATGCCACGGTGGACGTCAAGTGGCTCCGCGGCGGTCGGCTCGGCACGGTGGAGGAATCGTTCATCTCGCGGCTCAACGAGGGGGACAGGTTTCTGTTCGCCGGCAGACCGCTGACGCTCTTCCGCTTCGACGGACTGACGGCCTGGGTGAAGCGGGCGCGGGGTTCTGCGAGTCTGCAGGTGCCCCGCTGGAACGGCGGCCGGATGCCCCTCTCCACCCTGCTCTCGACCGCCATTCTCGACCTCGTCGGCAAGGCCTCTGTTCCAGAGTCGGCAGCGACCGCCCTTGCTGAAGTGCGGGCCGTGCTGCCACTGCTGCGGGTGCAATCCCGCTGGAGCCGGATGCCGGACCGCGAGACGCTCCTGATCGAACGCTGGCAGGGACGCGACGGCCACCACGCCTTCGTCTTTCCATTCGAGGGGCGGCTCGTCCACGAGGGTCTGGCGGCGCTCGTGGCCTGGCGGATCGCCCGCTCGAAGCCGAGCACGCTCACGCTCGCCTGCAACGACTGGGGCCTCGAACTCGCCGGCCGCGATCCCCCGGCAGCCGACGAGCGGACCTGGCGGCAGCTGCTCTCACCCGCCAATCTGCTCGACGACCTGCTTGCCTGCCTGAACGGCACCGAGATGGCGAAGCGGCATTTCCGCGAGATCGCCAGGGTGGCGGGCCTCGTCTCCGGAGCACAGCGAACGAACAGACAGACGCAGGCGTCGGCAGGCCTGATCTTCGACGTGCTCTCCGAGCACGACACCGGCAACATGCTCCTCGACCAGGCCCGCCGCGAGGTGCTCGAGCAGCAGTTCGAGTTCCGCCGCCTGCGGGCGGCAGTCGAGGCGATCGCCTCCAGAGAGATCAGGATCGTCGACACCGCGAGGCTCTCGCCGCTGGCCTTTCCGATCTGGGCGGAGCAGATCCAGTCGCGACTGACGACGCAGGGCTGGCTGGAGCGGATCAGCGAGATGGCCCGCGAACTCGAGACCGCCGCCGGAGCCGCCGACGAGGCGAATTGACGAGCCATGCGGATCGAATGCACGAGCGACGACCTGCAGCATCCGGCCGCGACGGCAGCCGAGATCCTGCTCCTGCCGGGACGGGCCGCGGTTTTGCCGGCCACGCGGACGCTGCTGGTCTCTGATCTGCACCTCGGCAAGGCGGCCACCTTCCGCCGGGCCGGGATACCGATGCCCGAGGGCTCCACCCAGGAAGACCTCGCCCGGCTCGAGCGGCTGGTGGCCCGGCATCAGATCCGCCGGCTCCTGATCGTCGGCGACCTGTTTCACGCCAAGAGCGGCTGCACGGATCAGGTTCGCGAGGAATTCGCGGCCACGAGATCGAGGATGGCCGACACGGAGATTGTGCTCGTGATCGGCAACCACGACCGTTCGCTCGGCAGGCTTCCGGCCGACATCGGCATCGACGCCTCCCTGCCCTTCCTCGACGAGCCTCCGTTCCACTTCATCCACGAGCCGTCGAACGAGGTCACGGCCTCGGGCCGCGACCTGTTCACGATCTCCGGCCACCTCCATCCGACGCTCACGATCCGCTCTCCGAGCGGCGATCGGATCAGCGACCGCTGCTTCGTGTCGGAGCGGGGACTGCTCGTGCTGCCCGCCTTTGGTTCGTTCACCGGCGGCCAGAGGATCCTGCCGACCGACGGGATGCGGCTCTGGATCGCACGCGACGACGGCGTCGTCGAGGTCACCCGGCTGGCCCAGCTGTCCGATCGCGGAAGCCGCCGCTGAGCCGCTCGAGCAGGTCGCGGGCGGTCATCGAGATCTCACCCAGATCGGCGGCGGCCCGATCGCCGGCCCGGCCGTGAACCCAGGCGGCAAGCCGGGCGGCGTCGAATGCGGGCAGCCGCTGTGCCAGAAGTGCCGCGATCACGCCCGTGAGCACGTCACCCGTGCCGGCGGTCGCCATGCCCGGGTTTCCGGTCGGGTTTCGGGCCTGCCGTTGCCGGTCGACCACCAGCGTCGCCGGCCCCTTGAGCAGGATGACGGCGTCGATCTCCGCGGCCAGACGGATCGCCTCGGCCTCGAGCCGCGGCCGGTCGCGGCCGGCATCCGAACCGGCTTCGAGTCCGACGAGCCTGAGCATTTCGCCGGCGTGCGGTGTGAGGATCCGTGGCCCTGCATGGATGGCAAGCCGCTGCCGGTCGGGACGGGCGATCGCCCAGAGTGCGTCGGCGTCAAACACCGCCGGCTGCGGCAGCTCCCGCCAGAGTCGGGCCACGATCGCCGCTGTCGCATCCGTTCGGCCAAGCCCCGGCCCCACGGCGACGGCATCGGATGCCCGAGCCCGTTCGAGGATCGTCTCCTCGGCGTCGCTGGCGAACGTGCCATCGGCCCGCGAGGCGAGGCCGAGGGTCATGACGCAGGGATCGAAGCCCGCGCTGATCGTCACGACCGCGTCGGGCACGACGGCCTCGACCAGGCCGGCGCCGCTTCGCAGGGCCGCCATCGCGGTGAGGGCCGGCGCCCCGGCCATGCCGGCCGCTCCGCCGATGACCAGCACCCGGCCGTAGTCCCGCTTGCTCGTATCGGCGGCGCGGGCGGGCAGTTGCGGCAGGTCGGCGGGAGGGATCTGTTCGGCCATCTTTGCGACTCGGCCGCGGTCGAGGCTGCGGTCGAGATGGGGGGTGTCTGGGCGGCTCGGGCGAAGTGGCCGCGGGAGATGAAGCCTAGCAGGCAGACGGCCGCAGATCGTTTACCTTGACTGAAACGATCCGGAGGGGCTACCTTCGCCCCGTTTCCCCGGGTTCGGGCTTTCCCGATCCGGGTCGGCAAGGAGACAGGCCAGCCCCATGAGTGACTCGCGAAAGTCCCAGGACGTGTTCGACGTCAAAAAGGTCCTCCAGCTCATCGAGCTGATGAAGGAGCATGAGCTTTCGGAAATCGACCTCAAGCAGGCCGATCAGAGCGTGCGGATCAAGCGTGGGGGCGAAGTGGTCGTTTCCTCTGCTCCGGTCGCGGCTCCGGCCCGGACCGCCGGAACGGCACCGGCCGCCGTCCCGGAACCTGCCGCCGATGCCCGAATGCTCGTGATCAAGAGCCCGATGGTCGGCACCTTCTACAGGGCCTCGGGGCCCGATGCCCAGGCCTTCATCAAGGTCGGCGACCGGATCGGACCCGAAAAGACGGTCTGCATCGTCGAGGCGATGAAGGTCTTCAACGAGATTCCGGCCGGTGTTTCCGGGCAGGTCGTGGCGATCCTCGTGGAGAACGGTGCGCCGGTCGAATTCGGCCAGCCTCTCATCAAGGTCGACCCCGAAGCCTGACGCGGGAACCATGTTCAAACGGATCCTGATTGCCAATCGCGGTGAGATCGCCCTGAGGGTGATCCGCGCCTGCCGAGAACTCGGCATCGAGACGGTGGCCATCTTCAGCGAGGCCGATCGGGGCGCTCCCTACCTCGAACTCGCTGACGAGGCGATCTGCGTCGGACCGGCACGGGCCGCCGACAGCTACCTGCGGATCGACCGGGTGATCAGCGCCGCCGAGATCGGCAACGTGCAGGCGATCCATCCGGGCTACGGGTTTCTCTCCGAGAATTCCCACTTCGCCGAGGTCTGCCGCTCCTGCGACATCGGATTCATCGGTCCGACACCCGAGGCGATGCAGCGGGTGGGCGACAAGAATTCCGCCCGGGAGCTGGCCCGCGAGGCCGGAGTTCCGACCGTCCCCGGCAGCCAGGGCCTGATTTCGAGCGAGCAGGAGGCGGTGAAGGTCGCCCGGGAGATCGGCTTCCCGGTGCTGCTCAAGGCCACGGCCGGCGGCGGCGGCAAGGGAATGCGGGTCGCCGCCAACGACCTCGCCCTGGCCAGCGCCTGGCAGCAGGCCTCGGCCGAGGCCCAGGCCGCCTTCGGCAACGCCGGCATCTACATCGAGCGCTACATCGAGCGGCCCCGCCACGTCGAGATCCAGATCCTCGGCGACCAGCACGGCACGATGCTCCATCTCTGGGAGCGGGACTGCTCCACGCAGCGCCGCCACCAGAAACTGATCGAGGAGAGCCCGTCGCCGCGGCTCCCCCAGGAGATCCGCAAGAAGATGTGCGAGGCGGCGGTCCGCCTGGCGAAGGCGGCCGGCTACTATTCCGCCGGAACGGTCGAATTCATCGTCGACCAGCAGGACAACTTCTACTTCATCGAGGTCAACGCCCGGATCCAGGTCGAGCATCCCGTCAGCGAAATGGTCACCGGCATCGACCTGGTCAAGTCGCAGATCCGGGTCGCGGCCGGGGAAAAACTCGAACTGACACAGCAGGACATCGTCCCCCGCGGCCATGCGATCGAGTGCCGCATCAATGCCGAGGATCCGGCCGCCAACTTCCGTCCCTGCCCCGGCAGGATCGAGCGGATCATTCCCCCCGGCGGCTTCGGCGTCCGCTGGGACTCACACGTCACGACCGGCTATGTCGTGCCCCCGCATTACGACTCGCTCGTCGGCAAACTGATCGTCCACCAGCCGACCCGCCGCGAGGCGATCGAGACCATGACCCGGGCCCTGCGGGAACTCCGCGTCGAGGGGATCAAGACGACGGTGCCGATCCACCTCGAGGTGCTGGCGAACACCGCCTTCCACGAGGCTCAGGTCGACACGACATTCGTCGAGCGGATGCTCGCCAAGTGACCCGCCGGTCCGGCCGCCATCACGAGACGCATCACCCGGACGCCATCATCAGGAGAAGACCATGAGCGAGTCGCTGTCACGTCCCCCCAAGGCGATCCACCAGTTTCGTCGGATCGCGATCCTGTTCGCCGGAGGCCCGGCGCCCGCCGCCAACGCCGTCATCTCGACGGCGGCCACGTCGTTCATGCGGAACGACACCGAGGTGCTGGGCATGAAGCACGGCTACTCGTCGCTGGCCGACTATTCCCCCGACAGGCCGCTGGTCGAGGGCACGGACTTCATCCGGATCACGCCCGAGTTCCTCAAGCGAACCCGGTCGGCCCAGGGCATCATGCTCGGCACCGCCCGCACCAATCCAGGCAAGAACGTCTCCTCTCCCGCCCACCTCGACGACCCGGCCCGGGTGCAGCCGCTCAAGAACGTCTACGAGGGGCTGCGGTCGCTCGGTGTCGAGGCCCTGGTCTCGATCGGCGGTGACGACACCCTCAAGACCGCCAACAAGTTCCGGCTGTTCCAGGACAAGCTCCCCCCCGGCAGCCCGCGGATCCCGGTCGTGCACCTGCCGAAGACGATCGACAACGACTACATGGGGATCGACTTCACCTTCGGCTACTTCACCGCGGTCGACACGCTCGGCGGCGAGATCCGCAACCTGCTCTACGACGCCGACGCGGGCCGCTGCTACTACCTCTGCGAGACGATGGGCCGCAGCGCCGGCTGGCTCTCCTACGGCGCCGCGATCTCGGGCGAGGCGAGCCTCGTGATCAGCGTCGAGGACATCCACGGCAAGTACCGGGGCGAGGAGACGGTCACCGATTCCACCGGCCAGACCAGGATCAAGCCGGTGATGAACGTCGACGAGGTCGTGGGCCGGATCGTGAAGACGATGCGGGTTCGCGATGAGCACGAAGGGAAGCAGTATGGCGTGATCGTGCTCGCCGAGGGCCTGGCCGAATACCTCCCGGCCAAGAGCCTGGAGGGCATCCCGCGGGACGACCACGGCCACATTTCGATCTCCCACGTGCAGCTCGGTCGGATGTTCGCCCGGCTCGTGGCCGACGAGTACAAGCGGCAGACGGGGAAGTCCCGCAAGGTGGTCGGCCTGCAGCTCGGCTACGAGGCCCGCTGTGCCAAGCC
>CAMDFJ010000132.1 GCA_945897435.1 Candidatus Kuenenia stuttgartensis
CTCAAGGGCGTGCAGTCGCGGCTGCACTGGCATTGCCACTTCATGCAGAAGCTGGAGGACGAGCCGGCGATCGAGTTTGAAAACATGCTGAGGGCAGCCGACGGCCTGCGAGAGAGCGAGATTGTGCCAGAGCGGCTGGCCGCCTGGCAGTCGGGCCACACCGGCTACCCGCTCATCGATGCATGCATGCGAAGCCTGCTGGCGACCGGCTGGCTGACGTTTCGGATGCGGGCCCTGCTCGTGTCGTTCGCGAGCTATTCGCTCTGGCTGCATTGGCGGCCCACCGGCCTGCACCTGGCCCGTCACTTCCTCGACTTTGAACCGGGCATCCACTGGTCGCAGTTGCAGATGCAATCGGGCACCACGGGCATCAATACGCTGCGGATCTACAATCCCACGAAGCAGGCGATCGATCAGGATCCTCGCGGGATATTCATTCGCCGCTGGGTGCCGGAACTCGCGGGTCTGCCAACGGCCTATGTCCACATGCCGTGGACGATGCCGTTGGAAGTACAGCAGACGTCCGGCTGCATCGTCGGCCGCGATTACCCGGCGCCGGTCGTCGACCACGCAGTCGCGGTGCGGGAGGCAAAGCGACGTCTCGCGATTGTGCGGAACGCTCCCGAGTCGCGGGCCGAGGCCCGCGACGTGGCCCACCGTCACGGCAGCCGCAAGGATCGCCGCGGCGCGATGCAGCAGGATCCGGTGCGTCGCACCCTCTTTGGTGACGGCGGCGACAGAGCCGGTCGATCGAAGCGTAGGCCCAGTCCGCCGGTCCACGATCCGCAGCAACTGTTGCAGTTTCTTACCGAGGACCTGGCGGCTGAAGTGGCTCAGGACACGCAGTCCGAAAACGGGTAAAGCCGGCTGATTCGCGGAGCCCGACAAGGGCGTGGCCGTCGGCGGCATGGAAGTCGAGGTGGGGCTAGAGCCATCTCCGCCGCCCCGCGACCAGAGATCACAGTCGCATTCATCCACATGGCGGCCTCATTCAAGGGGCATGCCAGGCAGGCCACGCGGCTCAGTCAATCGGCAGAAAAACCCACAGCGACGGGCGCCCACAGTTGCAATGAACAGCCCGGCCCAAGAGACCGAGGCCGGCAATGCTCATAGAGACAGCGGAACGAGCGGCATCCCAGTAGCCCTTCACACCGGCGGCACGAGGGCCGCGGAGCCGCGACTGGACGCTCGGCACCGGATGGAAGATCACCTCGATAAAAGGACCTCTCTGCCGCTCACGATCTTGGAGGTCGTCGAGCATCTCGATCGTCCTCGCCATTGACTCGTAACTGCAGCCGGCCGCCAACAGGTTCTGATCCACCTCCGCCACGCCGCGCCGGCTGGGAGTGGGAAGCGTGAGCAGGCCCAGAAACGACCATAGCGTGAATACGAGGCTGTAGCTCACGATCCCCTCGGCCGTGGCCAGCCGGCGATCCCCAACGATTGCTGCCGCCAAGACGATGCCGAGGATCGTAAAGCCCATGGACAACATCCGTCCTCTCCACCACTCCCCGGTCTGTACCGCCATCTGCCGCCGCCGCACCGCTACGGCGAAAGCCTCTGGATCGAGCGTTTCGCGCCACCGCATCGGCAGCAATTGCATTCGCGGATGCAGCACACCCACGACCGCGCCGGTGAAACCCTCATCGTCGGATTCGCCCATGAAGGTCGGCAGCATCGTTGAATTTGGCTCGTTGTCCCGGAGACGTTGGTCGTCGGCTCGCGGCAGACTTGGCGTGACTTCAAGCCGTGCCATCGCAGTCGCCAAAGTAATCCGTCCCCATAGCGTCGCGAGCATGATTGCTGAACCTGCAGTGATCACCCCCAGCACTCCTCCGGCTCTGCCCGCGATGAGCAGCACGAACGCCGATACGAAGAGGAGACAAGAGTGAACACTGACTCCCCGTGCGAGCCTTGCCAAGAATAGCCGCAGCGACGGATGCCGCCGCCCGTACCACTTTGGAAGCAAGTAGCCGCCGAAGAGATCGAAGGGAATGTGCAGGGACGCGTATGCCAGCAGGAAGCCGGCCAGCCCCATCACCTCTCCCAGAATGTTTTCCGAAGAGGGCAGGAGTCGGCGCGGCAGTCCGAGCGCCAGGCCCACGGTCGCCAGCACGACCATCGTGCCCACAGCGCTCATTCCAAGCCAGAGACGGGCGCGGCCGTAGCCGGGAGCGTACTGCTGTGAAGGAGGCTCGAAGCTGCCAATCGCGCTGGAGCAGTAGATCGCCTCGGCAGTCTTCTGGATTCCGCGGAGCATGCCGCCGAAGACGAATTCATGCAACGGCACAACGGAATACCAGTAGAGAATGCCCAACAGTCCAATAGGACGAAAGCGGGCCGTCATGACCAGCCGGGTCAGCGGTGACTTCGATTGGGCGTCGATCTCCTCGATCGCGAAGTCGAGTTGCGCCTCGCCCGGCAGTTTCATCTCCGCCCGGAGGGAAAGTGACTTGTCCCGATCGATGCCCACCACCCGCCAGAAGTCGAGTGCTTCACCAAACTCCACCATCTCCGGATGCCGCCGGCCCCGGCGCAGCCCTGGCCCGCCCACGAACTTGTCGAGCCAGCCGCGTAACTGCCAGAGCACATCGCCGGCGTACCAGCCATTCCCCCCTCCGATCCGGCAGACCGCTGCGTAGACACTCCCCGGATCCGCGGCGATGTCCACCACCCGCTTGTCGGTGAAGACGGTGCCCCCTGCCCAAATGGGGTCTCCCGGCACGGGCCCCGCCACGCTCCAGTGGGTCTCCACCGCGTGCCGGTCGATCTTCACCTTCGCGCGGTGGATTGCCTCGCGAACGCCCAGGGCTTGGTGCGGCATCAGCCGCTGCGTGGTGTCGTCGGTGACGACCACACGATTCTTGAGCCCCTCGGCCAGAGGGCGCGCGATCCGATAGGAGACCGGGGTGACCAAATTGATCCACAGTGAACTCAGCCGCGGCGTAAGCACGGGCACCGGCAGAATGATCCGCCGGCGGAGGCCCAGTTCTTCGGCCATCACCCGCATCAGTTCGGAGTAGGGCATCACGTCGGGGCCGCCGATCTCGAGTGTCTTTCCGGCGGTTTCGGGCACCTCGAGGCAGCGGACGAGCCAGTGCAATACGTCGCTGATCGCCACTGGTTGGCTCTCGGTTGTCACCCATTTGGGCGTCACCATGACTGGAAGGCGCTCGACCAGATAGCGAAGAATCTCGTACGACGCCGAGCCTGAGCCGATGATCATCGCCGCCCGAAAGGTTGTCACCGGCACGCCGCAGGAGGCGAGCTCCTGCTCAACCTGCCGCCGCGAACGGAGGTGCTCGCTGAGGTCCGGGCCCATCTCTCCAAGGCCACCGAGATAGATGATCCGCGAAAGACCGGCGTCTCGCGCGGCCCGGGCGAAGCCGGCGGCGAGCACCCTGTCGTGATCCGCATAGGCGCCCCCGGTAGCGGCCATCGAGTGCACGAGGTAATAGGCCGCCCGGCAGCCCCGAAGGGCCGTGGCGACCGCAGCGGAGTCGACGATGTCAACGGCAATCACTTCGACGTGCGGGTGGTGCCGCCACGGCCGGGCGTCGAGTTTCCTGGGCTCCCGCACGAGACAGCGAACGTGGTATCCCGCCTCGAGGAGAGCGGGCACAAGCCTACCGCCGACGTAGCCGGTCGCCCCCGTCACGCCGACCGTGTGCTTGGCAACGACCGCCGGATTGATTGCATCGGACATGAAAATCTGCTGGGGGGTACGAAAACAGGACGAATGCACTGCGGAACCGAGCAGTGCATCATAGGAGCCAGCCGCCCACACGACGCCATCACGTTTGTCGGCTTCGACACGCATCACCAGTCTTGCTGGGAGTAGTATCGCGTCTCGAGCAGGACTCTCGGCGGCATGCCGGAGATTGAAAAACTCCTGGAGGACGTGCGGCCTGTCTGTGGGGCCGGTCTGTGGGGGATGGCGGCCGATCGGCCTCTACGACAATCTGACAGGTCGCCGTGCCGAAATCGGGATTGCCCGTCCGCTTTTTCGCTCCGTCGTTGGCCAAGACCTAGAGATCGAGTCCTTCGGGGAATCGCGAGGCACCCTTGAAGTTTCCGTAAATGGGCCTCTCACCATCGGTGATTGCGTCCACGAGTAAGTCTCCACCGACAAATGCACCGCGCCACGATGCGCCAAGCCCTCCAAACACCTCGTCACGATCTCCCCGAGACCTGGTTACGTTGACGCCAAATTTGAAGGCCGAAACTTCCTCGCGAACGCGTTTTGCGAAAACCATGTCATCGGTGGCTACGGAAGAAACGAGATTTCCATTTGACACGTTCATCGCGGCGATGAATTCAGCCTCGGTATCAACCAAAACAATAGAGTCGATTGGGCCGAACGGCTCCGAGTGGTGCAACGACCACGCCCGAGGCGGTTCGAGAACTGTGGCAGGTGCAACATAGGCTGAAATGTCCTGCCCCGGTAAGAATCGACCGTGGTCGAGATTGCCACTATAGAGAGGAATTCCTCCCGTGTTGATTGCCTCATTGAACTGGGCCCGCAACTGATCCGCTTTGGTCTTGTGAATCACTGGACCGAACTCGAGATCCGGGAGTTCGTCGTTGTCATTCTCCACCGCCAATGGGTGGCCGAACCTCAGCCCCTTCACGATAGGCATGTACATCTCGAGAAAAGCAGGAAAAAGTCTTCGCTGTACGACATACCGCGGGTACGCGGTGCAGCGTTGCTTCGCATACTCGAAGCCTTTGCGAATCAGGGGCGCGAGATAATCCCATTTGCTGAAATCCCAAACCCCCCAGGCATTCAGACCTTCTTGTTCCAAAATGTGACGCTTGTTGAAGTCTGCAAGGCGTTCGAGTGTGGCACGGCCATTCGACCTTCCGCCAACAAAGGCGAAGGCACCTAGCTCAGGTGAGGAGACCAGCGCGTCGCTCAACTCGGCACCAACGCCACTCACGAGAGTCACGGGCAAGCCGGCCCGAGCCATCATTGCGTGGGCAAGAGTGAGTGAATGAAATCCTCCTTGTGAGGGCGTTTTCGCGATGACCGCGTTTCCGGCCAGCGCCTGAACCAACTCTGCGTGGACGAGAACACTCATCGGGTAGTTCCACGATGCAATGTTGGAAATCGGTCCACCGAGTGGTGACCGACCCTTGAGTTGCCGGTCAATCTGGCTCAGGTACCAATCCACTCCGTCGATGCAGCGGTCAATATCAGCGCAGGCCAGTTTCCACGGTTTGCCGATCTCCCAGACCAGCAATAAGGCAATCGTGTCGCGAGCCTCGCGAAGACCCATCAACCCAGCATGTACCCGTGCCTTGCGCTCGTCGAGACTGACCAAGCCCCAAGACTTGTGCTGGCGGGCAGCCGCCGCGACGGCATCGATGGCGGTTTGGTGGTCTATCTTAGGGGGACCTTCAATCGGCATTTGGTCGACTGGATTCACGTGAGTCGAGGGTGTTCCAACCGAAGCCCACTCGCCCATGATCAGGTTGTTGATGCGATCCGCTTCAAATGCTTCTGGTGCTAACGACCTGGCCTGAGCGTAGACGGATTTCCAGTCGGTGCCTTTTTTCAGATGAAGAGTCATGGTGTGAACCTGCCAAGCCGGAAGAAAACCCAGATAAGCCTGGGAACTATTGCATCACGCGACGTTTCGCCGGGAATGGAAAATCGCCAATTCCCGGGCATGATGCCCTTTGCGAGACTTCATTCTACGCGTGGGCACGACTACGGGGAGATGGCTCCGCTCCGGGCCCCCTTGCTGCGAGCCAACGAAGGCAACGACGGCCGAGAGGCACCGAGTCCGACCAACGAAACGGCCGCCACCGCCTCACGCTTCGGAACGCCACACAATAGGGCGAGCCCGTATACCTCGTTCACGTTGGGTACAAGGGTGACCACAACGTCACACTACCGGCAACCACCGTAGACATGTGCAGGTGAGTTCTAACTTTACTATCTGGTTTTGGTGTGCTCTTCCGTGCATTAGGATATGAGGAAAGGAAGACCCAAAATGCATTTGAGGGTGATACGGATATGGGGGCAACACACAATTACGGAGAATGAATACTAGAGCCACCAACTCGATTGATATTGGACGGCTGAATTGCCGAGTCTGCACAGGATGCGACGCATCGCTTTCCGCGCTGCCGGGCCTATTGGTTGGGGTCACTCGCCGGCAGACGCCGTCTCGCTCTTCGGCGCCGCCTTCGTCTCGCCCTCCGGCAACGCGTGGCCGAAGACGGACCAGACCACTCCGTCGCCGAGGACGGACAGGGACATGCGGCCATCGTCGGCGATGATCAGGTTCAAACTGCGGCCATGCTCCAGCCCCGAGAAAATCCGCATGCCCTGAGACTCGTGGACCATGCCGATCTTTGTCACCTCACCGCGACGCGACGCCGGCGCCAGCAGGGTCAGTTCCTTTTTGGCGGAATCGACACGGAAGAACGTGGGCCGTTCCTTTTCGCCCAGATTGGGAGGGCCGACCGTGCCATCCTCATCCACCGCGACGGCCGAGTCGATCGAACAGAGCCAGGCCTGTTCGGCCTCTGCGGCAGCGCAGAATGCGAGGTTTGCCAGTAGTGTCGCCAGGAAGAACTTCGTTGTTTGAGTCATCAACAGTCCCTTGATTCCAGAGTATCGTTCAATCGGCCCGTAGAAACCGGACGCCGGACTGACCGCTGATCGCCTGCCCGGGCCTTACCGGACCGAGTAGCCCATGCCCTCCATGGCTGCGATGAAATTCCTGTCCCAAACCGCGAACTGTTGCTGGTAGGCGGCCACGGCTGCATCGGCGGTACCTCCTGCCGC
>CAMDFJ010000133.1 GCA_945897435.1 Candidatus Kuenenia stuttgartensis
GATTACTTTCGTGGTAAATTCTTGGAACGATGGTGCCAGGCCGCAGTCCTCTTTCCGAGGCTGTGGAGGCGGGAATCTCGTCACATGATCACCAAACTGATCGTCGCAACAGGCAAGAGTGCCGGCCGCGCCATTGCGGTCAAGCGGGACAAACTGCTGATCGGCCGGGCCGAGGAATGCGATGTTCGTCCACTGAGCGAGGACGTCAGCCGCCGCCACTGTGCGATCCATGTCGGTCCCGAGGAGGTCTGGGTCGAGGATCTCGGCAGTCGTAACGGCACCTTCGTGAACGGCCAGCGGATCGCCGAGAAGACGAAGGTCACGACCGGCGATCTGGTTCGGGTTGGCTCCCTTGAATTGAAGGTCTCCTGCTCTCGGCCTGCGGCCGAGGGCGGTCAGGACGACGTCTCCCGCTGGCTGATGGCGGACGACGCACCGGCAGGGATGTTCGACACCACGCAGACGGTTCGAGCGCCGACGGCCCCATCGCCGGCCAGCGAGGCCGATGATGCGAGCAGCATCCACGCCGATCCGCCCCCAGCGGCAGTTGCGGGGGCCTCAACGGGCTCGGGAACAGCCTCCGGTTCGGGCGGTCCAGGGTCGAGTGTTTCGAAGTCGAGCAGCGCCCTGGCGATCGATGCCATCAAGGAATCGAAGGCCAAGCCCGGCAGTCTTCCCCAGTCGGCCCACAAGGGATCGGACAATTCCCGGGACGCCGCGGCCGAGGCCTTGAAGAAGTTCTTCGGCAACCGCTGAGGCCGATGGCACCGGCGGCAGATGGTGCCGGTGCCCATCGTCAGGTTCCAAAACCTGGCCGTTCCACCGCCATAGCCGGCAGATCCGGAACCAGCGGGGTTTTTTTCCGGACGCTCAAAGCTTGCCCGTCCGGAATGGTGCATAGTTTCCTCAGACCTTCCCCAGGAGTCACACCATGCCAGCCGTCGCGACCAGGAACACCCAGATGACCAAGAACGCCATCAAAAAGCAGTCTCGTCCAGCCAGAGGCCCGGTTGCCTCCGGCCTCGACGGCCAGTCGAGCCGCCATCCGGCCCATACGGTCGCCGGACGGGCCAAATCCGCCGAACGCCGCCGACTGATCGACCCAACAACCTGCGAACGGGATTACGGCGCCGAGGAGATCGAGTTCATGCAGGCGATCGAGCGTTACAAGCGGACGAGCGGCCGCATGTTTCCCACCTGCAGCGAAGTTCTCGAGGTCGTCCGGTCGCTCGGATACACCAAGCAGGCCTGACTGGCACCTGGAGGGGCGATCTGCCCTGACTGCCTGGGGTGATTGGGTGGTTTGCAGTGGCCTTGTTGCCGGCCGGCGTCCGGCGGTACGGTTCCGTATGCCTTCATTCCGGCAGCGCAGCCATTGTGAGCCTCGACATAACCCTCCCCGCCCATGGTGTGGGCTGACCGGGATGCTCGTCTGCTGTTGTCTGCTGTCCGCCGCTGGATGCGGCTGGATGGCCCGCAATGAGAACGCCGAGGGAGTTCGCCTCTACCAGCAGGGCAACTATCTCGGGGCGGTCGATCACTTCCAGCAGGCACTGGCCCAGCAGCCTGGCAGCCCCGACGGGTTTTACAACCTCGGGGCCACGTATCACCAGCAGTCCAAGCTCTTCAAGCGACCCGCCGACATGCGGGCGGCGGAGCAGTATTACCACCTCTGCCTCTCACGTGATCCGAACCACGAGGCCTGTCAACGGGCGCTTGCTGTTCTCCTCGTCGAGGAGCAGCGGGGTGACGAGGCATTGGCACAGCTGAATGCCTGGGCGATTCGTCAGCCCACGAACCCGAATCCACAGATCGAGCTGGCCAGGCTCTGTCAGGAGCACGGCGATCTCAGGGCTGCTGAAAATCACCTCGTCGACGCCTTGGGGATCGATCCCAATAACGCCAGGGCGCTCGTCGCCCTGGGACAGATCCGCGAACTGGATGGCGACACCAGCCAGGCCCTCGCCAACTACAGCCGGGCCCTCTCGGTCGATGGCCGGCAGCCGACGGTCGCAGCCAAGGTGGCAACGCTGGAGGGGGGCTCGGCCGTCGTTCCAGTCAGTGCCACCGGGATGGCCGAGTCGCCCAATGTCGTGCCCGCGGTGTGGCAGTCTGCGACTGGAAGTGTGGCCCGTTGACCACATCGGCCGAGCGGCCTATTCTGCCGGGAAATTCGTCGACGGAAGTGGCGGTGGCGGGGCTGCCCCGGAGGCCGCCTTTGGGCTTTCGATCGGCGCTGTCCGAGACGGCAATCCCGGCGGTAGCCTTGTGTCTGGTCCGTCCCACCTGATCCCCCTCACGAACGGAGTCTTCCTGTGACGGAACACGGCCAGGCCGCCACCGAACGCGTCTTCAACTTCTCTGCCGGTCCAGCAGTGCTGCCGATGCCGGTGCTGGAACGGGCCCGGGACGAGATGCTCTCGCTGCCCGGAGTCGGCATGTCGGTGCTGGAAATCAGCCACCGAAGTCCGGCCTTCGATCGCATCCTGGAGGAAACGCTCGGCGAACTGAGGGGCCTGCTCGGAATTGGTGCCGAGTACGAACTCGTGCTGCTCCAGGGGGGCGCCAGCCTCCAGTTTTCGATGGTCCCGATGAACCTGCTCCGCGGGCAGTCGGCCGCCGCCGACTACATCCTCACCGGCACCTGGGGCATCACGGGGGCAAAGGAGGCCCGCCGCGAGGGGGCGGTGCATGTCGCCTGGGACGGCGGTTCGACGAATTACGACCGCCTCCCGGAACCCGGCGAGGTTCGGCTCTCATCCAATCCCGCCTACGTCCACGTCACCAGCAACGAAACCATCCAGGGTGTCCAATGGAAGCACGATCCTGATGTCGGCTCGGCCCCTCTCGTCTGCGATTGCTCGAGCGACTTTCTCTCACGACCGATCGACGTGGCGAAGTATGGCCTGATCTATGCGTGCGCCCAGAAGAATGCGGGCATCGCCGGCGTCACCGCGGTGATCATTCGCAAGGATCTGCTGGAGCGGTCCACCGACAGCCTGCCCACGATGCTCGATTACCGAACCCATGTGAAGAATGGTTCCCGACCGAACACCCCGCCAGTGTTCGCGGTCTACATTCTCGGTCTGGTCTGCCGCTGGCTCCGGGAGTCGATGGGGGGACTGTCCGGCATCCAGCGGCACAATGCCATGAAATCCCGATTGCTCTATGATGTGATCGACGCGTCCGGAGGTTTTTATGCCGGTCACGCCAGGCCTGACTGCCGTTCCGACATGAACGTGACGTTCCGGCTGCCCGACGAGTCTCTGGAGAAGGAGTTCGTGAAGGGGGCCACCGCCCGCGGACTCATGGACCTCAAGGGGCACCGCTCCGTGGGGGGCATACGGGCCAGCATTTACAACGCGATGCCGGTCGCCGGCGTCGAGGCACTCCGCGACTATATGGTCGAATTTCAGCGGTCTCGGCGGGCCTGACCTTCGGCAGTTTCGGCCCCCCCTCCCCTCCTGCAATCGGGAACTCATTCATGCCATCGATCATCGTGCTCGACACGCTCAGTGCTGACGGACTGGCCCTGCTCGACGAGGCGGCCGCCGCGGGCATCAGCTACGAGGTCATCACCGGCCTTTCTGGCGATGCCCTGCGGGATGCCCTCGCCCGCCATGACGGCGCCATCTGCCGCAGCGGCGTGAAAATCACAGCTGCTGCGCTCGCGGGCAATCACCGGCTCAAGGCGATCGTCCGGGCCGGGGTCGGCACCGACAATATCGACAAGGAGGCGGCGACCCGGCAGGGCATCGTGGTGATGAACACACCCGCGGGCAACACCGTCAGCACCGCCGAGCACGCCTTTGCCCTGATTCTCGCCCTCTCGAGAAACATCGCCCCGGCGGATGCCAGCCTCCGCGACCATCGTTGGGATCGGAACACGTTCATGGGTGTTCAGCTCGCCGGCAAGACTCTGGGCATCGTCGGCCTGGGACGGATCGGGCAGGCAGTCGCCAAGCGGGCCCGGGCATTCGAGATGCGGGTTGTGGGCTTCGATCCGTTTCTCTCGCCGGAGCGGGCCACCGAACTCGGGATCGAGCTGTTCGAAAACGTCCGCGACATGCTCCCCGAGGTCGATTATCTCACGGTGCACACCCCACTCACGGACGAGACCCGCCACCTCGTCGGCATGGGAGAATTGTCGCTTCTCAAGCCGGGTGTGCGGCTGGTGAACTGCGCCCGTGGCGGCATCTACGACGAGAAGGCGCTCGTCGCGGGGCTCGAGCAGGGCATCATCGGTGGCGTGGCACTCGACGTCTTTGAAAAGGAGCCCTGCACCGACAGCCCGCTGTTCGGCATGAAGGGCGTTCTCGTGACGCCCCATCTCGGGGCCAGCACCGAGGAAGCCCAGTCGCAGGTGGCCGTCGAGGGTGTCGGACTGCTGGTCGATTTCTTCTCCACGGGCACGATCCGTCACTCCGTCAACTCCAGCGCCGTCGATCCTGCCGCCCTCGAGGGCGTGAGGGGCTTCCTCGACCTGGCCTGGCGGCTCGGACTGCTCCTCTCCCAGCTCGACGACGCCCCGCCGCGGTCCTGCTCGATCGCCTATCGGGGAGAGGTGACCGCCCGAAACACGAAACTCGTGACCGCGGCCTTCGCGGCCGGCCTGCTGGAGACGGCGTTCGACGACGTCAACATCGTCAACGCGGAGATGCTGCTCAGGGAGCGGGGCATCGACCTCGTCGAGCAGAGCCGCAGCGACCCCGGGGCATTCAGTTCGGTCGTGGCGGTCGATCTGGTCGTTGGCGACCGGGTTCACCGGGCTGCGGGAACCCTCTTCGGCCATGCCATGCCCCGGCTCGTGCAACTCGAGGGGCATCGTCTGGAGGCGTATCTCGACGGCATCCTCCTCGTCTTCACCCATCAGGACATCCCCGGGATCATCGGCCGTGTGGGGATGGCGTTTGGCAGCCTCGGTGTGAACATCGGCCAGATGACCGTGGGCCGTTCGACTCCGGGGGGCGATGCCATCGGCGTGCTCAATCTTGATCATGAGCCGAGCCC
The DNA here is from genome assembly GCA_945897435.1 of Candidatus Kuenenia stuttgartensis. Classification (GTDB taxonomy): domain Bacteria; phylum Planctomycetota; class Planctomycetia; order Pirellulales; family UBA1268; genus RGVT01. Next base: position 5,011 of record CAMDFJ010000133.1, read on the forward strand.
TGAGGCGGTTGCTGCCGTTCTCGCCTGCCCCGGGATTCGCTCCGCCAGGGTCGTCAAACTGCCGGCGGCGGGAAAGGTTCCCACCTGGCTTGCCTCGTCGGCGGCTGCCGCCCGCAGCAGCCGCACTCCGCCGGTGACCAGTCGCTGATCGCTTGCACTCCGGCTATTCCGTCGGCCGGCATGCCACGTCGCCAGCCCAGGATGACAGCCCCGGAATGGCAACCCTGGTTTGACTGTCCGACGGCAGGTTCCGACAATCCCCTCGGGTGAATGATGCATCTCCGGGCGGGACGACCCGTTTCGATGATGACGAACTCGATCCATCATTGCTTCCCCCCTCCGCGGTGCTGCCCGCCTGCAACGGGGCCGGTGCGCGGGGCCTTTCTGGCGATTGTCGCGGTCCTGCTCTCGTTGCCAGCCCCTGCGGCCGACAACGAGCCCGAGTCTGCGGCCGAAGTCGCGGCTGAGAAACTGCTCGATGCGCTCGAAGAGCGCCGCATGCCGGACGTCGCGATCTGGGTGCTCGATCGACTCGAGAAGGATCCGGAGACCTCGGCGACGCTGCGTGCCGAGGTTCCATTCCGGCGGGCCGGTGTCTTCCTGATGCTCGGCAGGCTCGAGTCGGACACCAGGAAACGAACCGAACTGCTCGACCGAGCCGAACGTGAAATCGACCGGTTTCTCGCCGCCACACCCTCCGGCATGATGGCGCTGTCAGCCTACACCCAGAAGGGCAACCTGCTGATCGAGCGGGGTCGCGCCAAGCTGGAGCAGGCCAGGCGTCCCGGGGAGGATCCGGTTCTGCGGCAGGCGGAGGCCGTCAGCTCCTTCGACGCCGCGATCAAACTGCTGGAAGGTCCCCCGCGGAAGCCGGGCGAAGCCATCGAGGCCGTTACCAATGCCGAAGACGCAGTCCTCAAAGAGTTGCGGAACGTCGATGCCCGGATCGCCGCGCTCGAGGCCGATCCGGCGGGGGAAGGCGACCCGAAGAAGCAGGGTCGAAGGCCGGTCCGCAGAACCCCGGCGGAACAGGAGGAACTCCTCGAGTTGGAGGAACGGCAGGAGTCGCTGCGGGCCCAGCTCCTGCAGACCCGGTTGCTCGTCGGCGGGGCCTACTACGAGAAGTCGCGGGCGTTGGCGGTCGGCTCCAAGGAATGGAAGGCCGCGATCGATACATCGGCTGCCAACTATCGGGAACTCGCCGAGAAGTATCGGTCGCGGGCGGCAGGTCTCTTCGCCCGCTACTACGAGGGGCGAAACTACGCCGTGCTCGCCTTTGCCGAAAAGAATCCCGGCACGCGAAAAGTGGCGATCGACAAGGCTCTGGCGACTCTCGCCGACCTGCGATCGTTGAGCGGTGATGCGGGCGTCGTACCCGTTCTGCGGGCCAAGGCGATCAAGACCTCCCTCGAATGCTGGCTCGATGCAAAGGCTTACGAGAGCCCCGACTTTCATGACTTCGACGATCTCGTCAGGCATGCCCTGGCGGCCGCACCGGCGGATGCAATCGACGCCGACTGGCTCGGTCTCAAGTATCAGGCCGCGGTCATGCTCGAGCGCCGTGCCGAGGCGATTTCAGACAGGGCACGTGGCAGGCCGATGCTGCAGAATGCAAAAAAACTCGCGCTCGAGGTTGCGAGGTTCAATCGAGAGCATGCCGCCGAGGCCCGGGCCCTGCTCGAGCGGCTCGGGAGGTCGCTGCCCGAGGAAGCGGCCGAGTCGGATGCCTCTTTCGAGTCTCTGATGGATTCGGCGCGGATCTCGC
>CAMDFJ010000134.1 GCA_945897435.1 Candidatus Kuenenia stuttgartensis
GGCGGCGTAGGTGGCGGCCGACCAGCCGGCCGGACCGCTGCCGATGAGGATCAGTTTTTCAAGGCTGGATGCGGTCACGTGAAACTCCTTTGCGGCGGGTGGTCGAGGGCTCTGCGTCGCGGCCGGGCGTGTCCAGGTTCGACGCCGCCAGTCCGAAAGGTCATGATGGAACCTGCATGATGTACACGGTCGGGCCGGATCGGAAAACCCGCCCGCTTGAATCCCAGAAACTCCCGGGGGTTTGCCGATGAGCCTGCTTGCCGTCCTGCTGCCGAGCGCGGTCGTGTTGACCACGGCCTATCTCGTCTACGGGCGGGTGCTCACCCGACTCTTCCGTCTCGACGGCCAGAGGCCGACGCCGGCCGTCAGCCTGCGGGATGACGTCGACTACGAGCCGATCCCCCCGCAGCTGCTCCTCGGCCAGCACTTTTCGGCAATCGCCGCGGCCGGTCCGATCGTGGGGCCGATCCTCGCCGGCGTGGCCTTCGGCTGGCTGCCCGCGCTCGCTTGGATCCTCGTCGGCAGCATCTTCATCGGCGGCGTTCACGACTTCGCGGCCCTGGTGGCGTCGATCCGGCACCGGGCCCGGTCGATCGCCGAGGTCGTCCGCGAGCACATGAGCCGGCGGAGCTATCTGCTCTTCCTGGCCTTCGTCTGGATCGCACTGGTCTACATCGTCGTGGCATTCACCGACATCACGGCATCGAGCTTCATCGGCCGGCAGACGCTCGAGGATGGCCAGACGGTGTCGGGCGGTGGGATCGCGACATCGAGCCTGCTGTACCTAGTGATTCCGCTCGTGATGGGCTTCTGCATGCGGCGGCTCGGGATGCCGCTCTGGCTGGCGACGGCGATCTTCCTGCCGCTCGTCGGCGTCGCGATCTGGGCCGGACAGAAGATTCCCTTCGACCTCGGCCAGCTGCTCGGCACGTCCGAAGCCAGCGCCCAGAAGATCTGGGGGGTGCTGCTCCTGGCCTATTGTCTCGTCGCGGCAATGGTACCGATGTGGCTGCTTCTCCAGCCCCGCGGCCATCTTGGCGGCTGCTTCCTCTACGTGGCCCTGGCGGGGGCGGTGATCGGCCTCGTCGCCAGCGACAGGCTCGTGGCTGGCGACTCGTGCATCCGCTATCCGGCGTTCACGAACTGGCAGACGGAGAAGGCGGGCAGCCTGATCCCGATGCTGTTCATCACGATCGCCTGCGGTGCCTGCTCGGGGTTTCATTCGCTGATCGCCTCGGGGACGACGAGCAAGCAGTTGCGGAAGGAGACGGATGCCCGGCCGATCGGCTACGGCACGATGCTGCTGGAAGCGATGGTGGCGATCGTCAGCCTGTCATGCGTGATGGTGCTGGCCGCCGACAGCCCGCTGGCGAACCAGCCGCCGAACTTCATCTACGCGCTGGGGATGGGGCGGTTTCTCGAAATTCTCGGCGTGCCGGCGACGATCGGCGTCTCGTTCGCCCTGATGGCCTTCACGACATTCGTCTACGACACGCTCGACGTCTGCACGCGGCTGGGCCGTTACATCATCCAGGAACTCACCGGCATGACCGGACGGGCAGGAGCCTGGCTCGGGACGGCGATCACGGCAGGCACGCCGCTCGTCTTCCTGCTGCGTCCGCAGCTCGACGGCAACGGCAATCCGATTCCGGCCTGGAAGCTGTTCTGGAGCCTGTTCGGGGCGAGCAACCAGCTGCTCGCCGCGCTGACCCTGCTCGGCGTGACGGTCTGGCTCTGGCGGACCCGCCGGGAGACCTGGGTCTGGTTCGTGACCGGGCTGCCTACGGCGTTCATGTACGTCATGAGCACCTGGGCGTTGGCCTCGATGACCTGGCCCAAGTTCAGCACGCCCAATGGCTTCGTCCTGCCCACCGATCCTGTGCCCTGGGTCGGGCTCGTGCTGCTCTCGCTCGCGGCCGTGATGCTCGTCGAGGCCGTCCGCGTGATCCTGATTCCGCAGGGACCGCTCGACCGCGGCGGCATCGGGGAGGCCAGAGCATGGGCCGCCGCACCGACCGCATGAACCGCCCGGCGAAGGTCTGTGCGACCTGCGGTCGGGAGTTCGCCTGGCGGAAGAAATGGGAACGCTGCTGGGAGCAGGTCCGCCATTGCAGCGACCGCTGCCGCAGAAGTCGAAGGGCCCGCGACAGTGGATCGATCTGAGCGGGCTTCCGCAGCCCGGGATCAGTCGAGCCTCCGCCTCAGAAACATCCAGCCGAGCGCCTCCATGAAGGCCCGCTGCCTGTTGTCCGCCGCGCCTCCGTGGCCCCCCTCGATGTTCTCGTAGTAGAGCACCGGCTTTTCATGCTCGGCGAGGCGGGCGGCCATCTTGCGGGCGTGGCCGGGGTGGACCCGGTCGTCACGGGTCGAGGTGGTGATCAGGATCGGAGGGTATGTTCGGTCGGGATCGATCGAGTGATAGGGGGAAAAGCCGCGAATGAAGGCCCACTCCGCCGGATCGTCCGGGTTGCCGTATTCGCCCATCCAGCTCGCGCCCGCCAGCAGCCGGTGGAACCGCCGCATGTCGAGCAGCGGCACCTGACAGACGACGGCCCCGAACAGATCCGGACGCATCGTCAGCATGTTGCCCATCAGCAGCCCGCCATTGCTTCCCCCCTTGATGCCGAGGTGCCCCGGGGATGTCACCCGGCGGACGATCAGATCCTCGGCCACGGCGATGAAATCCTCGTAGGCCCGTGGCCGCCCCGCCTTGAGGGCCGCCTGATGCCAGGCCGGACCGAATTCCCCTCCACCGCGGATGTTGGCGATGACGTAGACCCGCCCGCTCTCCAGCCATGCCGATCCAGCCAGCGGATCGTAGCCCGGCAAAAGCGGGATCTCGAACCCGCCGTAGCCATAGAGCAGCGTGGGCGTGGTTCCGTCGTCTGGCAGGCTTTTTGGGCCGATCTGGAAATAGGGCACCCGCGTGCCGTCCTTCGAGACGGCCTCGTGCTGGCTCACCGCCAGCCCTGCAGCCTCGAAGAACGCTGGTGCCTGCCTGAGCCGCTCGGCCGAGTCTCCGCCGACCGTCCCGAGCGACAGCGTCGACGGCTCGAGGGCGGTCGCGGTGACGAGAAAGAAGTCGTCCGACTCCAGATCGTCGACCGGCACCGCGGTCGCCGTGCCATGCTCCGGCAGGCCGGGCAGTGACCGCCGCTGCCAGCGGCCGCCTTGAAAGGAGACCGCAAACAGGCGATTGCGAACATTGTCGAGCGTGGTGACGATCACGTGGTTGCGGGTCGTGGCGAATCCGACCAGCGATGTTCGATCTGTCGGCTCGAAGATGATCTCGATCTCGCGGTCGCCTGCCATAAAGCGGTCGAGATCGGTGGCCAGCAGGCTTCCGGCCTTGAACCGCCGGCCGCCGACATGCCAGTCGCTCCGCAGTTCGAGCAGCAGCCACTCCCGGTAGACGGCCGCATTGGCGTCGTCCGGCTTTTCGATGCGAACACGATCAGGAACATCGCCTTCGCCCCGATCGAGGCCCCGAACGAGGAACATGTCACTCGTGTAAAACGTCTTCTGCCGGACCAGGAAATCCCGCTCGAAGCCGGGCGTGAGGTCGCGGTAGGCCGAGACGCTCATATCCCCCGGCTCTCCCTCGAAGACGGGCGTCGCCTCCTCGAGCGGCCTGCCGCGCCGCCAGAGCCGCACGGTCCGCGGATAGCCCGACGACGTCATCGAGCCGGGGCCGAAGTCTGTGGCCACGAAGAGGCTGTTTTCATTCCTCCAGGCAACGCGGCTCTTCGCTTCGGGCAGCGTAAAGCCGTCTGCAACGAACTCCCTGCGTTCGAGATCGAATTCCCGAACCACCTCAGCGTCGGCACCGCCGCGGGAGAGCGAGACGAGACAGAGCCTGTCGGCCGGCTCGAGCACGGTCGCCCCGTGCCAGACCCAGTTTTCATCTTCCGCAGCCGCCAGCGCATCGAGATCGAGCAGCGTCTCCCAGTCGGTCGCGGCCTGGCGATATTTCTCGAGCGTGGTCCACCGCCAGACCCCCTTCGGATGGTTCGTGTCCCGCCAGAAGTTGACGTATCGGCTCCCGATCTTCGAGATCATCGGGATCCGGTCCTTGGAGTCGAGGATCGAGAGGAGTCGCGAATCGAGCTGTCTGAACTGCTCCGACTCGGCCAGCGCGTCGATCGTCTCCGCGTTTCGCCCCCGGACCCATTCGAGCGGCTTCTCGCCCGTCACATCCTCGAGCCAAAGGTATGGATCGACCGGCTCATCTGCGGTGGCTGTGATGGTCATGATGACGAGCAGCGTGATCGCGATGATCCGCATCAGGATCGCACCTGTCCGGTGCCGAGCACGACATATTTGTAGGTCGTCAGCTCCCTCGTGCCGCATGGTCCACGGGCATGGAGTTTGTCGGTTGAGATACCGATCTCCGCCCCGAGCCCCAGTTCGCCGCCGTCGTTGAACCGCGTGCTGGCATTGACCATCACCACGGCGGTGTCGACGCGGGCTGCGAACCTCTCGGCTGCCAGCGGGTCGGCCGTGACGATCGAATCGGTATGCCGCGAGCCGTAGCGGTTCACATGGTCGATCGCCGCGTCGAGAGAATCGACGACGGCGACCGAGATCTTGGGCCCGAGGAATTCGGCGGCATAGTCGGCCTCGCTGGCCACGCCGGCCGTCGGCACGACCGCCCGGGTCGCCGCGTCACCGACAACTTCGACTCCCTGCCGCGAGAGCGCCGCGGCGATCTCGGGGAGGAAGTCGGGGGCCACGTCGCGATGCACGAGCAACGACTCGGCGGCGTTGCAGACTCCCATCCGCTGGCACTTGGCGTTGACGGTGATCGCGCCGGCCATTGCCAGATCGGCGGCCCGGTCGACGTAGACGTGACAGTTGCCCGTGAAGTGCTTGAGCACGGGCATCCTCGCCTCGGCGCAAACCCTGCGGATCAGCGTCTCGCCACCACGCGGGATCACGATGTCGATCAGGTCGTCCATCCTGAGGAAATCGCCGACCGCGTCACGGTCGGCCGTGTCGACCAACTGCACGCAGTCGACCGGCAGCCCGGATGCGGCGATCGCCTTCCGGATGCTCTCGACGATCCGGCCGCTCGAATGGGCGGCCTCCTTTCCTCCGCGCAGGATGATGGCGTTGCCCGCCGCCAGGGCCACCGCTGCCGCATCGGCCGTGACATTTGGCCGCGATTCATAGATGAAGAACACGACACCGAGCGGCACGCGGATCTTGCGGACGAGGAGACCGTTGGGCCGGGTCGTCTGCTCGATCACCTCTCCGACCGGATCGGGAAGCAACGCCACGGCCTCCACTCCCGCCGCGATCGACTCGAGCCGCTTCGGATCGAGCGAAAGCCTGTCGATGGCCGCAGCCGACAGCCCAAAACCGGGGGCCGCATCGAGGTCGCGCCGGTTGGCGGCGAGGATCTCGGCGATGTCGGCCCGAATCTGGGCGGCTGCCGCCCGCAGACAGCCGGCCTTGCGTTCACCAGTCACGCCGGCCAGATCGATCGCAGCGCTGCGGGAACGCTCGGCGATGCGACGGCAGTGATCGGAAAGTAGGGACATGTGTCAGACCTAATTTTCAATGTCACTCAGCCCGTCATCGTAGCAAACAGTTCCAGGGCCGAGCGGACCTGCCCCACGGCATGAACCCGCACAACCTGGATTCCAAGGGCAGACAGCCCACAGGCCGCGCCGGCAGTCCCTGCATCGAGTTCTTCACGGGTCGGCGGGCGGCCGAATATCGCCTCCAGTGACTTGCCGATGAAGCCCTTCCGGGAATGGCCCACGAGGATCGGCGTTCCCAGATCGAGAAACCGGTCGGCATGGGCCATCAGCGTGCGGTTGTGGGCGTGGGTTTTCCCGAAACCGATCCCGGGATCGAGGCAGATCTTCGCGAGCGGCAGACCCGCGACCAGCAGGGCGTCTCTTCTGGCGGCCAGATAGCCGTGGATCTCGGCGACGACGTCGTCATATCGCGGGTCGATCTGCATCGACCTGGGGGTTCCCTGCATGTGCATCGCGCAGACGCCAACCCCGCCTTCGACGACCACCCCCAGCATGTCTCGATCTCCCTCGAGCCCGCTGACGTCGTTGACGATCTCGGCACCCTGCTCGATCGCCCGCGCGGCGACCGCGGCCTTGGAGGTGTCGATCGAGATCGGGACGCCGGCCCGGGCAGCCAACAGCCGGACCACCTCGCCCACCCGCTCCAACTCCTCATCGAGCGGCACCGGCTCCGCGTAGGGGCGGGTGCTCTCGCCGCCAACGTCGAGGATCTCGGCCCCCTCCGCCACGAGCCTCAGGCCGTGGGCCACGGCCGCCTCGAGATCCGCATGCCGCCCACCGTCTGAAAAACTGTCCGGGGTGACATTGACGATCCCCATCACGAGCGGACGCCGCAGCCTGCCGCCCGGATGCGGCAGTTCGAGCGACCGCGTGCGCAGCTGCCAGTGGGTGGGAAGTGCGACAGGAGACATTCGCATCAATCTACAGCGCCGGGCCATGACAGGCTGAAGCCTGTCCCACGCAGACGGCCCACGCGGCACAGAACAGGATTGGCTACCAGGGCTCTTCCATCAGGCCGACGATCTGCTGGGCCATCTTCACGATCGCCTCCTGCTGGGTGGAGACGACCGAGCGGCCGAACTCAGGCACGAGCATCGCCGCCTGACCGACGTCGACACTCGCCGCCGGCAGCGGCACCTGACCGGA
>CAMDFJ010000135.1 GCA_945897435.1 Candidatus Kuenenia stuttgartensis
GGACCGCCCTTGGCCTCCCAGTGTTCGACGGACCACGACTCGGCGTCGTCGTGATTGCCCTTGCCTGAGTGAAAGATCTTGCCGCAGGCCTCGGCGGTATAGCCGTTTGCCATGAAGGTCTGGCTCATCGTGACCGCATCCGGATAGACATCGCGGAAGTGGGTGGGAAGGTCGTAGATCCCGAGCGTCTGCGGCCGCAGCCCGAGCATGAGCGTGTTTCTGGAGGGGGCGCAGACTGCCTGATTCACGTAGGCCTTCTCGAACAGCATGCCGCGAGCCGCGAGCCGGTCGAGGTTGGGCGTCTTTGCAAGCGGATCGCCGTAGCAGCCGAGCACAGGCTTGAGGTCGTCAACGGCGATGAACAGCACGTTGGGCCGAGGTGGCGCCGCGGCCGCCACCGCTCCGAGCAGACAGAACAGGGCGGCAAGGCATGTGCGCACCATGAAGAACATTCCCTCTTTCGCCACAAGAGCCACCCTCCCGATGCACGCTACCACCGCAGGCCGGGACTGACAAGTCGCCCGGCTCGCCCTGTCCGCCGCCGAATCCATCCAGGATTCCTGCTACGATGTCCTTCTCTTCGCAGGGGCACCATGACCATTCTCCGCCCGATCACACTGATCGCGATTCTGGCGGTCTGCCATGCAGCCGCAGCCCTCCGCTGCCAGGGCCGGGAGGCGGTCGTGGAAAACCCCGCCCAACTGCTTGCCGTGCTCCCGCGGGCCGGCGCCGGCGACACGATTACCCTGAAGAAGGGGCTCTGGAGGGACGTGCGGATCGTCATCTCCCGCGGCGGTCTCGACGGTCGCCCTCTGACGATCCGCGCGGAAACACCCGGAGAAACGCTGCTCGGCGGCGAATCAAGTCTCCAGATCGACGCCCCCTACGTGACGGTCGACGGGCTGGCGTTTTATCAGGGAGCGATCGGCAAGGGGGCGGTGATCGAGTTCAGATCGCATCACGGCATCGTGCAAAACACCGCAATCCTCGACTACAACCCGGCCTCGTTTGAAAGCGAGTGCTACTGGGTTTTGTTCAACGGCAACCACAATCTCCTCGACCGCTGCTATTTCAAGGGGAAGAACAACCGCGGCCCGCTCGTCGGCAACGCCCGTGAAGGCAGCCGTCACAACACAGTCATCCGCTGCTACTTCAAGAACGTTCCCTACAACATCGGCAATGGCAGGGAGATCATCCGCATCTGGGGCTACGGCCAGAACGACGAACTCGGCAGCGACGGTGGATTTTTCACGATCGAAAACAACCTCTTCGATCACGCCGACGGGGAGGGGGGCGAGATCATCTCGCTCAAGTCAAACCGCAACATCGTCCGCCGCAACACCGTGATCGCGACCCGCGGCTGCGTCAACATCCGCCGCGGCAGCTTCAACACCGTCGCGGAAAACATCATCCTCGGCCAGGGTGCTGAGGGGGCGCACGGCCTGCGGATGTCGGGGCAGAGCAATGTCGTGGCCAGGAATTTCGTCTCCGGCTGCGACTACGGCATCATGATCACCAGCGGCGAATACATCGATGCATTCCTGACGCCCGAGTTCAGGCCACATGCGGCCGAGGATGTTTCAGGAAAGTCTGCAGGCCGCACCGCCACCTATCCGCAGGTGAAAAACCTGACGCTCGCCGAGAACGTGCTCGTGGGCAACAGCCAGAGCGATCTCGAAGTCGGGTCGTACTATCTGGATGACTGGCCGCGGTCACAGATGGTGCTTCTGCCGGAGGACTCGGTCATCACAGGCAACCGATTTGTCCGCCCCGAGAAGGGGGTGTCGGTCGTTGGGGCATTGCCGAAGCGGGATCCGTTGCTCGATACATTCACCTTCAAGCCAAATCGCTATTCCGGCAACGTCGTCGTCGGCGGGAAAGTCAAATTCGATCCTGCCGGCCGTGGATTCAAAGTCGAACCGCTCCCGTCGGGCTGGAGGCCGGAGCAGGAGATGATGCCGGGCAATCCTCTCACCCCGAGCGATGTCGGCCCCGCCTGGGTGATCGCGCTGCGAAAGGCAGGGAAGTTTCCAGTTGAGGACTCCACCGATTGCAACCGACCGTTGAACGCGATCACGAAGAAGGAGGCAAAGGAGGCGAAGAAGCAGACCGAGGGGAAGAACTCGAATCCGGACAAGCAGGGGAAAAAAGCCCGGAGCAAGAAGGCGTAACGGTCGAATCAGCCACTGCTCGAGTGCGTAAGGCGGCGGTGGCGATCGAGGTCGTTCATAGGTTCACTCCCTCGGGAGGCGTGCCCAAACGGATGGGGTGGGATTTGAACCCACGAGCCGCTTTCGCGACTGCCGGTTTTCAAGACCGGTGCATTCAACCGCTCTGCCACCCATCCAGAACGTCGTCGCGAGCGGGCCGCGGCCGACGTCAACGGTTTAGAGTGTAGCGTCTGCCGCCACCCGGCCCCGGCAGAGGGCCCGCTCGCCCGCAATGGCCCGATCCAGCGGGGCGGCTTTGACTGAAACGGCCCGGTTTCCTACATTTCATGCTTTCCCGAACACCCCGCAGGAACGATTCGCATGGGCGGCATCAGCAACCGGATGAAGGAAATCAAGCGGCGTCGGCACCGCAGGCAGAAGGTGGCGAAGTTTCAGTCGAAGCTCAAGAAGGCCACAACCAGCGAGAAGCTCGTCATGGCCGAGAAGCTCCGCAAGATGACCGCCGGCTGCGAGACGCTGATCGCCGCCATGGGGCTCGCCGAGCGGAAGCGAGGCTGAGGGGTTGGGGGCAAAGGCTGAAGCCTGTCCCACAGAGAACCAGCCCTACACCAGCTCGAATGTGAAGCCGTCCTGAAGGAAGTCGATCCGGACGCTGCTGCCCTCCGGGAATCGGCCTGAGAGCAGTTCCTTCGCCAGTTCGTTCTGCAGCTGCTGCTGGATCACCCGCTTCAGCGGCCGGGCACCGTAGATCGGGTCGTAGCCGAGCCGGGCCACCTCGTCGACGGCGGCTTCCGTGCAGTCGAGCCCGATCCCGGCCTTGGCGGCCTGCCCCACCAGCTTTGCGACCTGCAGCTGCACGATCCGGCGGATGTGCTTCTGGTCGAGCGGGTGAAAGACGATCGTCTCGTCGATCCTGTTCAAAAACTCCGGCAGGAACCGCGACTGGAGCGCCTCCTTCACGGCCTCGCGAACCTCCTGCTCGCTGCCTCCCTCCTTCGTGATCTCCTGGATCGCCTGACTGCCGATGTTGCTCGTCATCACGACGATCGTATTGGTGAAGTCGACCGTGTGGCCGAGGCTGTCGGTGAGGCGGCCGTCGTCGAGCACCTGCAGCAGCACGTTGAACACGTCACGGTGGGCCTTCTCGATCTCGTCGAGCAACACCACGGAGTAAGGACGCCTGCGCACGGCCTCCGTGAGCCTGCCCCCCTCCTCGTAGCCGACGTAGCCGGGGGGCGCCCCGATCAGCCGGGCCACGGTGTGCTTCTCCATGTATTCGCTCATGTCGATCCGAACCATGGCGTTCTCGTCGTCGAACAGCACCTCGGCCAATGCCTTGCAGAGCTCGGTTTTTCCGACACCGGTGGGGCCGAGGAAGATGAACGATCCGATCGGGCGGTTTGGATCCTGGAGGCCGGAGCGGCTGCGGCGAACGGCGTCGCTGACGGCCTCGACCGCCTCCTCCTGGCCGATGACCCGCTGGTGGAGCCGGTCCTCGAGCACGAGCAGCTTCGCCCGCTCGCTCTCCACGAGCCGCGTGACCGGGATGCCGGTCCATGCACTCACGACCTCGGCGATCTCCTCGGGGCCGACATCGCGCCGCAGGAGCCTTTTCGCCTGGGCCTTGCCCGACTCCTTCTCCCTGCCGGCGTCCCTCTCCGAGCCCTCCTGCTCGACCCGCTGCTGCAGCGACTTCCGCCTGACGTCGAGTTCGTAGAGCCGCTGAAAGAGATCCTCGCCGACGGGCTGCCCCGACGACTGCCGTTCCTTGATCTGGGCCCCCGCCCTGTCAAACTCGAGCTGCACCTGGTCGAGCTGGTTTCGCAGTTCCTGGGCGCTGCCGACGCCGCTCTTCTCGGCCTCCCACTGCTCCCGCAGGCTGGCGAGCTTGCGGCGAAGCCCGGCCGATTCCTCCTCGATCTCGGCGAGCCGCTCCTTCGCATGCGGCTCGGTCTCCTCGGCCAGTTGGCGGGCGGCGAGCTCAAGCTGCACGAGCCGCCGCTGAACCTCGTCGATCTCGCTCGGCACGCTCTGGAGTTCCATCGCGATCCGGCTGGTCGCCTCGTCCATCAGGTCGATCGCCTTGTCGGGCAGGAAGCGGTCGGCGATGTAGCGATGGGAGAGCTCGGCGGCGGCCACGAGGGCCGAGTCCTTGATCTTGACCCCCTTGTGATGGGCCTCGTAACGCGGCTTGAGGCCCCGCAGGATCGCGATCGTGTCCTCGACGCTCGGCTCGCCGACGAAGACCGGCTGAAACCGTCGCTCGAGCGCGGCATCCTTCTCGATGTGCTTGCGAAACTCGTCGAGCGTGGTGGCCCCAATGCATCGCAGCTCGCCGCGGGCCAGCGCCGGCTTGAGCAGGTTGGCCGCGTCGGAGCCCCCCTCGGCGGCCCCCGCGCCGATCACCGTATGAAGCTCGTCGATGAACAGGATGACGTTGCCCTGGGCGGCCTCGACCTCCCGCAGGATCGCCTTGAGACGATCCTCGAACTCGCCCCGATACTTCGTGCCGGCGATCAGGGCACCAAGATCGAGGGCCACGACGCGGCGGCCACGCAGGCTTTCCGGCACGTCCGACTGAACGATCCGCAGGGCCAGTCCCTCGGCGATCGCCGTCTTGCCGACGCCCGGCTCGCCGATCAGCACGGGGTTGTTCTTCGTCCGCCGCGAGAGCACCTGGATCACCCGGCGGATCTCGGCGTCGCGGCCGATCACCGGATCGAGCTTGCCCTGGCTGGCCCGCTTGACGAGGTCGATGCCGTACTTCTCCAGCGCCTGAAACTTCTCCTCAGGGCTCTGGTCGGTGACCCGCGAACTGCCGCGCACGGCCTGCAGCCCGGCCAATAGTTCCTTCTCGCCGACGGCCGCCAATTGGAGCACGTTCTTCGCCTTGGAAGGCGTCTTCACAAGCCCCAGCAGCAGATGATCGGTCGAGACGAACTCATCCTTCATCGCGGCCGATTCGGCCGTCGCCGCCTCGAACACCTTGATCAGTTCCTGATCGGGCTGCGGCTGGGCACCACCCGAGACCTTGGGCAGGTGCAAGAGTTCCGCCTCGATGATCCGCTCGAGGTGGGCCCGATCGACCCCGATCTTCTCGAGCAGCGGTCGCACGATCCCCTCCCGCTCGGCGACGAGGGCGTGCAGCAGATGCACGGGCGTGACCTGCGGGTTGCCTCGGCCACCTGCCAGTTCGACCGCGTTCTGCACGGCCTCCTGGGCCTTGATCGTGAACTTGTCGAAACGAAAAGGCATTGGATGCTCCCTGCCGTCAGCCGTCCTGCTTCACCTCGAACTCAGCGTCGATCGCGTCGTCGGGCCCCTTGCCGCCCGTGCCGGCGGTCTGGCCCTCGGCGGCGCCGCCTCGCTGCGCCGTCGCCTCGTAGAGGATCTTCGAGAGGGCGTGGGCCGCCTGCTCGAGCGAATCGTGGGCCGATGTGATCGCGTCGGCGTCTTCTCCCTTGGCGACCTCCCGCGCCTTGGCGATCGCCGCCTCGATCGGCGCCTTGTCGGAGGCCGACAGTTTGCCGTCGTTCTCCTTGATCAGCTTCTCGGTCTGGAAGCAGAGCGCCTCGGCGCGGTTGCGGGCCTCGGCGATCCGCTGCTTCCGCTTGTCCTCCTCGGCGTGGATCTCCGCGTCCTTCCGCATCCGCTCGATCTCGGCCTCGTTGAGGCCGCTCGATTGCTCGATCTTGACCGTCTGCTCCTTGTTTGACCCGAGATCCTTGGCGCTCACGTTGAGGATGCCGTTGGCGTCGATGTCAAACTTCACCTCGACCTGCGGCGTGCCTCTGGGGGCCGGCGGAATGCCCTCGAGGTTGAACTGCCCCAGGAGCCGGTTGTCGCGGGCCATCGGCCGCTCTCCCTGGTAGACGCTCACCGTGACGGCGGTCTGGTTGTCGGCCGCCGTGCTGAAGACCTGCTTCCGCTCGGTGGGAACGGTCGTATTGCGCTCCACGAGCTTGGTGAAGATGCCCCCTTCGGTCTCGATGCCGAGCGAGAGCGGGGTGACGTCGAGCAGGAGCACGTCCTGAACTTCGCCGCCGAGCACGCCCCCCTGGATCGCCGCCCCGAGGGCCACGACCTCGTCGGGGTTCACTCCCTTGTGGGGCTCCTTGCCGAACAGTTTCTTGACGAGCTCCTGGACCTTCGGGATGCGGGTCGAGCCGCCGACGAGCACGACCTCGTCGATATCCTTGGGATCGAGCTTGGCGTCCTTCAGGGCCTGCACGACCGGCCCCCGGCACTTCTCGACCAGATGGTCGCACATCTGCTCGAACTGGGCCCGGGTGATCGTGATCTGGAGGTGCTTCGGACCGCTGGCATCGGCCGTGATGAAGGGCAGGTTGATGTCGGTGCTCTGGGCGGAGGAGAGTTCCTTCTTCGCCTTCTCGCAGGCCTCCTGCAGCCGCTGC
>CAMDFJ010000136.1 GCA_945897435.1 Candidatus Kuenenia stuttgartensis
ATCCTGGCCTTCGCTCTCTGCACGCCGGCTGCGCTTCGCCATCCATGGCTACGCTGGCCGCCGAGCCCGGCTTTCGGGGCATGGGCAACCCCTCCCGGTATTCTCAGTTTGAAAAGAGGGAGGCAGCATGGGGTGGTGGGCGGTGCAGACCTGCACTGTGGTATTTGTTCAATTTCGTGATCAGCAGGCATCGCAGCAGGCAGGAATTCAGAGCGCAGAGATCGTGTGCTCCAGCGTCTAAACGCTGCAATCGTCGAGGTAATCTGCTTCTGCTCGATTTGATGAGCGCACGAGCGCATCGTTCCGGAAACAGGGTCATCAGGAGGGGTTGCCCATGCCCCGAGAGCCGGCGTTGCTGACGAGCGAAGCCATGGATGGCGAAGCGAAGTCAGCATCGAGTGAGCGCAGGCCAGGATGGCCGCAGCGAACGTCCGGCGATGGGGCGTGGGCAACCCCGACCCTCCCAAGACACCGGTACTCCAAGGCACGACAGGCTGAAGCCTGGAGCCTGGCATCAGGCCATGGGCAGCTGGACTGCGGCGGCCGCGGCCCGGAGTTCCTTGGGGAGCGGGAAGTAGACGTCCTCCTCGCGGATCGTCCGCTCCTCGACCGTGGCGGCATATCGCGACTTGAGCCACTCCACGCTTTCCTGGACGACGCTCTCCGGGGCGCTCGCGCCGGCCGTGATCAGCACCGTCTCATGGCCTTTGAACCAGCCGGGGTCGATCTCACCGGCCCCGTCGATGAGGTGGGCGGCAATGCCGCCGTCGCGGGCCAGTTCGGCGAGCCGCTGGCTGTTGGAGCTGTTCTGGCTGCCAAGCACGATCACGATGTCGGCCTCGTCGGAAAGCAGTCGCACCGCCTCCTGCCGGTTTTGGGTCGCGTAGCAGATGTCGTCCTTCGGCGGTCCGACGATCTGCGGAAACCGTTCCTTGAGTCGCTGGATGATCTTCGAGGCGTCGTCGACGGAGAGCGTCGTCTGCGTCAGGTAGGCGAGCTTGTCGTCGGGGCCAAACTGGAGTGCGTCGACCTCCTCGGCGCTGTCGACGAGCGTGAAGGCCTCGGGTGCCTGGCCCATCGTGCCGATCACCTCGTCGTGTCCCTCGTGGCCGATGAGCACGATCCGGTAGTCGGCCTTCGCATACTTGATCGCCTCGAGGTGCACCTTGGTGACCAGCGGGCAGGTGGCGTCGATCGCCCGCAGTCGCCGTTCGGCCGAGACCCGCCGCACCAGGGGCGCGACCCCGTGGGCCGAATAGAGCAGCACAGCCCCCTCCGGCACCTCCTCCACGGAATCGACGAACACTACCCCCTCCCGCACGAAGCGGTCGACGACGTGTTTGTTGTGGACGATCTCGTGGTAGACGTAGATCGGGGTGCCGTGGAGCCGGATCGCGGTCTCGAGCGTCTCGATCGCCATGTTGACGCCGGCGCAGAAACCACGCGGGCTGGCCAGGAGAATCTTCATCGCGGCGGGCTCCTCGGAGTGTCGGGCGGCAGGCCGATGCATCGGCCGCCGTCCGAACCGGATATCATCGCATGTGGCCCATCCTAGGGAAGCCGCTCCGCCGCGGCCAGAGAAGCGGGCCCGCCCACCGACCGCCTCCATGATGCCCCACCCAGCGACGCCCCACCGCGACCCGACGCCATGGCAGATCGCCGAACTGCCCGGGTCATCCGACCGGGCCGCCGCGGAGGCATTCTGTCGCGATGTGGCGGCAGGGCACTATGAAAACTTCACCGTCGCGACGCAGTTGGTGCCTCCCCGGCTACGGCAGCACCTCGCCAACGTCTACGCATTTGCACGCTGGAGCGACGATCTGGCCGACGAGGCGGAATCGCCCCAGGCAGCCGCCAACGCCCTCGCCGTCTGGCGGGGGGAACTCGATGCCTGCTTCGCGGGCCGACCCGGACATCCGATCTTCGTCGCCCTGGCCGAAACCGTCCGCTCGACCGGGCTCACGATCGAGCCCTTCGTCGACCTGCTCGATGCCTTCACTGAAGACAGCCGGTTCGATGCGTCGGGCGTCGGGCCGCGGTATCAGACCCGGAGTGATTTGGGCGACTACTGTCGTCGCTCCGCCGATCCCGTCGGGCGGATCGTGCTGGCGCTCGAGGGATGTCGGGCGGCCGATCCGGTGGCGATGTCGGATGCGATCTGCACGGGCCTGCAACTGGTGAACTTCTGGCAGGACGTCAGGCGGGATCGACTGGCCGGCCGGGTCTATCTGCCCCGCGAGGACATGGACCGTCATGGGGTCGAGGAGTCGATGCTCGACGAACCGCGGGCGGTGCCTGAGGTCGTCTCGCTTCTCCGCGACGAGGTGGAATGGGCTCGGGAGTGCTTCACCAGGGGAGAACCGCTGGTGGGCCTGGCCCCGGTCTCGCTCCGGCCGGCGATCCGCATGTTTCTCGGCGGCGGCCGGGCAGTTGCCGACGCGATCGAACGGGCCGGATTCGACACGCTCGCATTCCGGCCCACGATCGGCCGGACCAGAAAACTGTTGCTTGCTGGCCGTGCCTGGCTGGGCGTGCAGTTCCAGACCCTGGTGGGCCAAAGATGACCTCGCTCGCCCGAGACCATGCCGCCTGTGAGCAGATGCTGCGCCGCTCCGCGTCGAGTTTCGCCCTTCCGATCAGGCTGCTGCCGGCGGAGAAGCGGCGTGGCACGACCGCCCTCTACGCCTTCTGCCGCCGGGCCGACGATATCGTCGATGACGCCGCCGATCCGGCCGCCGCCGGCATCGCCCTCGATGCCTTCGAGGCCGAGTGCCAGGCCGCACTCGGGGGTGGTGAGGTCGACGACCCGGTCCTTCGGGCCGTCGCCGACACGGTGCGGCGGTTCGCCGTGCCGAAAGACTATCTTCAGGCGGTCATCGACGGGGTGCGGATGGATCTCACGCGGCAGAGCTACGCCACGTTCGCCGAACTCGAGGTCTACTGCGGGCGGGTCGCCAGTGCGGTCGGCCTCGCGGCGATCCACATCTGGGGATTTCGCGAGCCCGAGGCCATCTCCGCCGGGCATGCCTGCGGACTGGCCTTTCAGTTGACGAACATCCTGCGTGACATTCCCGAGGACCTCTCCCGGGGGCGGATCTACATTCCGCTGGACGACCTGCAGGCCCATGGCTGCTCGGCCGACGATCTCCGGGCCGGCCGCATCGGTCCCGGGTTCGAGCGGCTCGCCGCCTTCGAGGTCGGCCGTGCCTTGAATTTCTACAGGCAGGCTGCTCCGCTCGACCGGATGCTCTCGACCGACGGCCGGACGGTATTTCGGGCGATGTTCGGCGTCTATCGGGCGATGCTGACCGCCGTCCGACGGGCGGGGGCGGGAGTGTTCCATGCCAAGGTCAGGCCTCGCAAACCGGTGCTCGCGGCAGCCGCATTTCTGACCCTCGCGACGGGACCTCGACCATGACAACTCTGGCGGTCAATCCGGGCACGCATACGGACCGCCAGGAACGGCGGCTGGTCGTGGTCGGCGGCGGGCTGGCTGGGCTCGCTGCGGCGGCTTCGCTCGTTGGCACCGGCATCAGGGTGACGCTGCTCGAGTCCCGGCGTCGGGCCGGTGGGCGGGCAGCGTCGTTCGACGACCCTGTCGCCGGAGGGCTCGTCGATGCCTGCCAGCATGTCGCCATGGGCTGCTGCACCAACTTCCTCGATCTCTGCAGACGAACCGGACTCGACGACTGGCTGCGGCGGGATCGGACGATGTATTTCATCGGACCCGATGGGGATCGGGCCGCCTGCAGGCCGGCCCGGTGGCTGCCGGCGCCGCTTCACCTGGCCCCCCTGCTCCTCGGCATGCGTCACTTCAGTCTGGCCGAGAAGGCCGTCCTTGCGGCGGGGATGCTGCGGCTGGCCCGGTGCCGAGAACGCGACGTGGATTCGTCGCAGACGGCGCTCGCCTGGCTCCAGTCGATCGGCCAGCCCGAGCGGGTGATCCGGCTGTTCTGGCAGCCCGTTCTCGAAAGCGCACTCGGCGAGGCGATCGACCTTGTCAGCGTGCCGGCCGCCCGGAAGGTGGTCGTGGACGGATTTCTCGCCCATCGCGAGGCCGTCGATCTGGTCGTTCCGACGCGGCCGCTCGGCGAACTGTTTGGCACGCGACTGGTGGACTGGCTGCGGGTGAATGGCGTCGAGATCGTGACCGGCTGCACCGTGACCGGCGTCGAGCGTACGGCCGATGGGACAGTGATCTCGCTGACGGGCAACGGGGCCGCCCTGCCCTGCGATGCGGCGATCCTTGCCCTGCCCTGGAAACAGGCGGCCCGGCTCGTCCCCGACGTCGTTCCTCCGGCCGACGATCGGCTCCTCGGCTCGCCGATCACGGCGGTCCACCTCTGGTTCGACCGCGATGTGGTCGATCTGCCCCACGCGGTCCTCGTCGGCCGGGTCTCGCAGTGGGTCTTTCGTTCCGAAGACGCGTCCGGGGGTTCGCCCGGCCACTGCCAGGTGGTGATCAGCGCCTCCCGCGGCCTGCTCGGCGGCGATCGGCAGCGGCTGATCGAAACGGTCGTTCAGGAGGTCCGCGAGGTGTTTCCGGCGGCCCGCGATGCCAGGCTTCTCGAAGCCAGGGTGGTCACCGACCCAACGGCCGTGCTCTCGGTCCGGCCCGGCGTCGAGGCGGCCCGGCCGCCGGCCCGCACCGCCATCCCAAACCTCTTCCTGGCAGGCGATTGGACGGCAACCGGCTGGCCCTCGACGATGGAGGGGGCGGTTCGCAGCGGGAGGATTGCGGCCGAGGCTGCGGCAGCCTCCCTGGGCAGGCCGGTTCAGGCCCTCATCGCCGACCTTCCGAAAGGGCCGCTCGTTCGGTCGATCTGCGGCGGCTGAGACGCAGTCACTCAGTCTTCCTGCGGCAGTGATTCGCAGAAGGCAGCCAATGCAGCGGCCAGCGTGCGGCCATCGACGACGGCATGCTCGTAGAGCCGCCAGAGATCGAGGGCGGCCCGGGGACGCCTGCCGATCGCCCCGAGCGCCGTCCCCAGCCGACGCATGGCCGACTGCGGCTCTGCCAGGGCGGCCACCTCCCGCGGCAATTCATGCTGGGCGTCGTCGGAGATCACGCGGATGGCCGTACATGGCACGCCGGCTGTCGCTGCGACCGACGCAATCGCATGGGTCTCCATGTCGACGAGATCCGCTCCGGACGACTCGTGCTTGGCCCGTTTCTCCGCCGGTGTTCGCAAGACACGGCAGGCAGTGATGAGCCTCAGGCCGCCTGCGGCCCCCGCCGGACCGGCATCACCGCTGGCCAATGGGATTGCCGGTCGGTCGTCATCGGCGGCCACGCTGACCGGTCGAACCACGGCACCGCGAACGAGCGACGCGGCCAGTCCGCCGGCAAAGCCAGCGCTGACAATCACCCTGGGGCGATGGCCGTCGATCAGGAGCCGGGTCGCACGGGCCGCTGCCAGGGAACCGACGCCCGTGATGCACCAGGCCACGCCTCTGCCGGCGATGCGGCCTTCGTAAAACACGAGCCCTCCCGCATGCAGTTCGACCCGATCGGAAGCCATCCGCTCGAAGGCGTCGGCCTCGATGGGCATGGCAAAGAGAATCCCGGCGGCGGCATGCAGGGGACGTCTTCCACCGCCGGCGAGGTCGTGAGTGAACTCAGGCTGAATGCCGCTCATGTCCCGTCAGTGTGCCACACGGTTCGCCAGCCATCCATGCCGGCAGGATGCGGGGCGTGAGGCGAATGGGCGGTCTGGTTCGGTGCCGCGAAGGGGGCCGATTATCTGCATCAATCGCCATGGGCTGGCTGGGGAATCTGTTAGGGGCTGCTTTTCTGGGGAAAAGCCTGCCCTCGGGCCGATAGTACTCCGGGTGTAGGGCCTGCGAGGAGTGCGCAAGCGTGGATTTGCGTATCGATTGGATCAATCGTGCCGGGAGACTCGTAGGGGCGATCTGCTTTGCCGCCGCTGTCTGCTTCGGCAGTCGCGCTCCGGCAGACAACTTTGGCGATCTGGCCTCGGCTGAAAGTGCCCGGGCGCCGGCAGTGGACAGCCTCGACCTGCCGAGCGTCGCATCGGAGTTGGGATCATTCAACGACGTCGAAACGGCCCTCGATGGCGAACGAACTCGGATCCGTGAACTGGAGGCTCGGATCAGGAAACTGGAGGCCGCCGACGCAGCCGCCGCGGAAAAGCTGCCGTCGCCGTCCGAGGCCTTGTCCAGCGGTACACCACCCTCGCCGAGGCCGGCCGAGCCGTATGCCGTCGGCAGCGACCTGGGCATGAAGGCCTCCTGGGACAAGGGGCTGACGCTCGAAAGTGCCAACAAGGACTTCAAGGTCAAGGTGGGCGGTCGAACACAGCTCGACACGGAGGGTTTCACCGCCGGTGCTGGGCCGAGTCAGCCCCAGACCAAGGGCGGCCTGGCCCCGCCGCTCTCGGCGGCGACGAACTTCCGTCGCGGCCGGTTTCGAGTCGAGGGCCGGATGTACGAGGTCTACGACTTTGCCGCCGAGTACGACTACATCAACCAGATCAACGTCAACAACGAGACCTTTCCCACCGAAAAGGACG
>CAMDFJ010000137.1 GCA_945897435.1 Candidatus Kuenenia stuttgartensis
GCTGCTGCCGGCGGAGCAACTTCAGCTCGAGGCCCAGGAGCAGGAGGTTCGCGAGCGGGCCCGCGTGCTCGAGAAGACCTTCGCCGACTTCGGTTTCAAGGTCCGGGTCGTCGAGATCGAGACCGGGCCGGTCATTTCGCAGTATGAGATCGAGCTCGAGGCGGGCCTGCGGCTGGCGAAGATCGCAAACCTCGCCGACGACCTCGCCATCGCGCTGCGGGTGCCGAGCGTCCGCATCGTGGCCCCGATCCCAGGCAAGAACTCCGTCGGCATCGAGGTGCCAAACACCGACCGGCAGATGGTCCGCCTCCGCGAGGTGATCGAGGAGACCCAGTCGAAGAGCCGGACGATGAAGATCCCGATCTTCCTCGGCAAGGACGTGGCGGGAAATCCGATGGTGGTCGACATGGCCAGCATGCCCCACCTGCTGATCGCCGGCCGGACCGGCACGGGCAAGAGCGTCTGCCTCAACTCGATCATCGTCTCGATGCTGATGACCCGGCGACCAGACGAGGTTCGGATGCTGATGATCGACCCCAAGATGGTCGAGTTGACGCCCTACAAGTCGCTGCCGCACCTGATGCACCCGGTGGTCACCGACATGAAGAAGGCCGAGGCGATCCTCGCCTGGGCCGTCGAGAAGATGGAGGAACGCTACTCGCTTCTGGCGAAGGCGGGCGTCCGCCACCTGACCCAATACAACCAGCTCGGCCGAGAGGAGATCCTCAAGCGGATCAATCCGGCCGGCGAGGAGGAGGCAGCCTCGCTCCCGACGACGATGCCCTTCATCGTCGTGATCGCCGACGAGATCGCCGACATGATGATGACGGCCGGCAAGGAGATCGAGCAGTACATCATCCGGCTGGCCCAGAAGAGCCGGGCGGTCGGCATCCACCTGATCCTCGCCACCCAGAAGCCGACGGTCGACGTGATCACGGGGCTCATCAAGAGCAACCTGCCGGCCCGGATCGCCTTCCAGGTCGCCAGCCGGACCGACAGCCGCGTCGTGCTCGACGAGTGCGGTGCCGACAGGCTGCTCGGCAACGGCGACATGCTCTTTCTCTCCCCGGGCACGAGCCAGATCCTTCGCGGCCAGGGCACCTATCTTTCCGACGAGGAGATCGGCCGCGTGATGAATGCGATCGGCACGAGCGAGCCGCAGTATGCCGAGGAACTGGTGAACCTCCAGCCTGCCCCGTCGGGAGACGCCCCGAAGGGCGGTTCCTCAGGCAAGGACCGGGACGATCTCTACGAGGCGGCCGTCGAGGTGGTGATCCGCGAGGGGCGTGGCAGCGTCTCGTTGCTGCAGCGGGCCCTCGGCGTGGGCTATGGCCGCGGCGCGAGGCTGATCGACTTCATGGCCGAGGACGGCGTCGTCGGCCAGTATGCCGGCTCGCAGGCCCGCGAGGTTCTGCTCACGATGGAGCAATGGGCCGAGCGGAACGGCACCAGCCCCGCACCTGCCGACCCCGCACCGCGGAAGCTCAAGATCCAGCCGCATGCCCGGCCTGCCGAGGTCGACAGCGACGCGGACGACGACGAGTCCGAGGATGACGATGGGTTCGAGAGCGACGAGGATCAGTCGGAGGATGCCGACGATTTTGAAGACGACGAGTACGAAGACGAAGCAACCGAAGATCCCCGGCTGACTTGAACCAGACGATCCGACCGAGACGAACCGACCCATGAGCCCGACACCCTCTCCGTCGCCGAGAAGCGATCTTGATCGGATCTGCGTCGAAAGTTCCGCCGCCTTTCCGTACCACGGTCTGCTCCTCTTCGTCGGTCAGATACTGCTCGTCCTGCTGATCCCGATCCTCGACCGTGAACCGCGGACGATGCCCGTCGCCTACACGGTCATGGGGTTGGCGACGACCCTGGCCCTGATGGCCGTGCTCGGCTATCGGCGAGTCGCCGCCGGGTTTGCCATCCTCGGATCCTCGGCGATCGTCTGGGCTGCTTCGCACGAACTTGCCACGCCGGAGGCCCGCCTTCCGGTGATGCTGATCCTGGCTGTCGCCTACAGCGTGTCGGTCTACATCGGCGTCTACCACGCCCTGTTCGCCCCGCTCCTGCCCGCCCAGCGAATCCTCAGCGGTGCCGCAAGTTTCGTGATGATCGGCTTCCTGTTTGCGATCCTCCACGGTTTTCTCGGCGCGTTCCAGTTCGGCAAATACATCCTGCCGGGTGACATCGAGGGGTCGCGACTGCCCCGCTGGACCGACTTCATCTGGCTCAGTTTCTCAACGCTCACCACGGCCGGCTTCGGCGACATGGTTCCCGTGGGGCCATGGCCCTGCGCCGTGGCGACGCTCGAGGGGTTGTGCGGCATCCTCTATCCCGCCACGCTGATCGCGCGGATCGCGTCGCTGCCTGCCGGCGGTTCAACGCAACGCTGACGACGATCTCCCGTCTCAGCGACCGCGTTCCCTGATCCTGAGCCGTCCGTCGCCGGCGGGGTTCGCGGGTATTCCGCCGAATTCGTCTGCCGCGCGCGGCCTCAGGTCGTTCCGGGCCGTTGGCTATACTCGGGGGTCTTTCAGGCGGTTCGGGCAGCTCTGAGGATTCAACCCGTGCGACAGATCGAGATCTACGACACCACCCTCCGCGATGGCAGCCAGGGCGAGGGGGTGAACTTTTCGCTCGAGGACAAACTCGCGATCACGAAGCGGCTCGACGAGGCGGGAATCGACTTCATCGAGGGAGGCTATCCGCTCTCGAATCCCAAGGACGCCCAGTATTTCGCCCGGGTCCGCGACCTGAAACTCATGCGATCGAAGGTCTGCGCCTTCGGCATGACCCGCCGCCGTGGCATGTCGGCCGCCGAGGATCCGGGCATGAGGGCCCTGCTCGATGCCGGCACGAGCGTCGTCACGATCGTGGGCAAGACCTCGGCCTTCCACGTGGCGGAGGTGCTGGGCGTCTCCCGCGAGGAAAACATCGCCATGATCTCCGACACAGTCGCCCACCTGACGGAGTCGGGACGCGAGGTGATCTATGACGCCGAGCATTTCTTCGACGGCTGGAAGCTCGATCCCGCCTATGCCCGGGAGACGATCCTTGCCGCCGCCCTCGCCGGGGCGACGAGGATCGTCCTCTGCGACACGAATGGTGGCACGCTCCCCGAGGAGATCGCCGGGCTCGTGACCGCCGCCCGCGAGGCCCTGATCGGGGCGGGGCTCGACGTGCCGGTCGCGATCCACTGCCACAACGACTGTGATCTGGCGGTGGCCAACTCGCTGGCGGCCGTCGCGGCTGGCGCCGAGCAGGTGCAGGGCACGATCAATGGCCTCGGTGAGCGCTGCGGCAACGCCGATCTGATTTCGGTGATCGCGAACCTCGCCCTCAAGCTGCCCGGATACGGCCTGCTCGGGGGAGGCGAGGCGAGCACGACCCATCTGACGGAGCTCTCGCGATTCGTCTACGAGACGGCGAACATGACCTACCGGCCAGGACAGCCGTTCGTCGGCTCGAGCGCCTTCGCCCACAAGGGTGGGATGCACGTCCATGCCGTGGCCAAGGCGACCGAGTCGTACGAGCACATCCCGCCCGAGGCCGTGGGCAACTCTCGGAGGATCCTCGTCAGCGAACTCTCGGGTCGATCGAACATCGCAGCCCTCGTCTCGAGGCCCGATCTGAGGCAGGACCGGGCCCTGCTCGACGGCGTTCTGGCGGAGGTCTGCCGGCTCGAGAACGAGGGCTGGCAGTTCGAAGCGGCCGGGGCGTCGTTCGATCTGCTCGTGGACCGCTGTGCCGGCACGTTCCGCCCGGCCTTCGAGAAGATCGCCTACAACGTGGCCGTCGAGAGCCGGGCCGAGCCGGGCAATGACGTCCGCACCGAGGCGACGGTGAAACTGCTCGTCGGCGGCAGTCAGCGGCACGAGGTGGCCGAGGGGGATGGCCCCGTCAACGCCCTCGACGCGGCGCTTCGCAAGGCCCTGGAGCAGGCCTACCCCGCCCTCTCGCGGATGCACCTGCTCGACTACAAGGTTCGCGTCATCAACGCCCAGGAGGGAACGGCGGCCAAGGTCCGCGTTTCAATCGAGAGCACCGATGGGACGAGCGTCTGGGGCACGGTCGGCGTGAGCGAGAACGTGATCGAGGCGAGCTGGCTGGCCCTCGCCGATTCGTTCCATTACCATCTGGGGCGGGCGGAAAAACGCTCACCCTGAAGGGGTGGGTGAGGGGAAAGGCACCACACGGATTCCTGCCCCGTGTGAGGCGTTCGTGAGGCCAGCCACCGATTCGTTTACAAGCGTGCAAAGGCCCACTACACTCCGACGGTTTTCAAAAACTTTCCCCCCGACCGAACCGGATGGCAGTCCGAACGGCGGGCTTTGGTGCAAATGCCTCCCCACACAATGGACGTGGCCAGGATGAAACCTGCGGGTGTTCGAGGGCGGGCCGGGTTTTCGATGGTCGAACTGCTGCTCGTGGTCGCCATCATCGGCCTGCTCGTCGGCCTGCTCCTGCCGGGTATCCAGGGTATTCGCGAGCGGGCCAGGATGATCTCCTGTTCGAATAACCTCCGTCAGATCGGGCTGGCCACGAGATCCTACTTCGAGGCCAGCCGGGGTTTCTTTCCGACCGCCTCCAAGACCGGCAATTTTTCCTATCGGATGGCCCCGGGCCTGCGGACGCCGAACGACCCCGGAGCCCTCCCCGAGGTCCACGGCCTCGAGGCGGTCTATGTGGCCCTCGAGTTTCTTCCCAGGACCAGCGGCATCTGGATCTGCCCCAGCCAGCCGAGCGAGCAGCGGGCCCACCAAAACACCTACGCCTTCAGCATCGCCACCGAACTGGCCTCCCGGAATCCTCCCGATCAGCGAACAAAACTGTTCGTCTGGGACAATTTTTCATTCCTTCCTGGGCGGTCTGGGTTTGCCGGCAAGCCGACCCCCTCGGCGATTCCAGTTGCCCAGCGGAAGAGTCCGCACGCCGGCAGCCAGCTCGGCTCGGTGGCCTACAACGCGCTCTATCTCGACGGTCACGTGGAGTTCTTCGAAAACTGAGATCCCAAATGAAAGCAACCCTGCCCCGCAAACTCCGCAGTCCCGCCGGATGGCCCGCCGTCCGTCCGACGATGCTCGTCGCGATAGCGATCCTCTGCTCGCTGGCGGCTGGCAGTGTCAATCCCGCCCCGGCTGCCACGACGACCTACACATCGCCCTATGCCGGGGGCACGATCGCCCCCGGTGACACGGTGGTCTTGAACGACGGCGCGACGATCACGGGCCCCATCACCGACAACGGCAGGCTCCAGTTCAACCAGACGAGCGGCACGCTCACGATGGCGAGTGCTCTCACCGGCAGCGGAACACTCTCGCTCACCAATGCCGGAACGCTGATGCTGACCGGGACGACCGTCTCCGTCGGAATCGGTCTGGACATGACGACCACGGTTGCCTCCGGCAGGCTGTTGATCGGCAATAACGGAGGACGTCAGCTCCATCTGGGCAACACGAATGGTGGTGTTGGCACGCTCTCGATCAACGGCGGCTATCTCGGCAATGGGAGCAGTTACCTGGGCTATGGAGCGGGTGGCCAGGCGTCGGTGACGGTCAGCAGCGGCACCTGGTCGAACGGCAGTTTTACCTATGTCGGCTGGGATGGCTCTGCCACGCTCGACGTGAGTGGTGGCAGCGTTAGCGGGGTGGCTGCCAGCATCGGAAGAAACGTGGGGAGCGTCGGCAGCGTGATCGTGTCGGGTGGCACCATGTCGTATACCTCAAACATCACTGTCGGCGACGGCGGCACCGGCTCGCTCACGATCGGCGACGGGGGGCTTGTGGCCGTCAGGAGCGAACTCAGGAGGGGAGCAAACGGCACGATCAACCTCAACGCCGGCGGCACGCTTCAGATTGGAACGGGCACGAACACAGGCGTTCTCCTCGGCGGCACCGGCAGTCTCGCCAACAACGGCACGCTCGTCTTCAATCGTTCCACTGCCTCGACCTACACGGGGGTTCTCAGTGGATCGGGGGCGGTCACGAAACTCGGCGCCGGACAACTCACGCTCGGCGGCGCGAACAGCTATACGGGTGGCACGGTGGTCTCGGCAGGATCGCTCGTTGGCACGACAACCAGTCTGCAGGGCGCGATCACTAATAACGCGGCGGTGACCTTCGATCAGAGCACCAACGGCACCTACAGCGGGGCGATGAGTGGCAGTGGCTCCCTGAGCAAAACCAACATCGGCCGCCTCAGCCTGAGCGGGAGCAGCAGTTACAATGGGGCGACGGCAGTCTCGGCCGGCGAGCTCAACCTCTCCGGCGGATCGATCGCCAGTTCGGCGGTCACCGTGGCCTCCGGCGCGAGCCTCAGTGGCTACGGCTCGGTCGGCACGATCGGCGGCGCGGGCGCGATCAATCCGGGCAACAGCCCCGGCATTCTGACCACCCCGGAGGTGAATCCTTCGGGCGGAAC
>CAMDFJ010000138.1 GCA_945897435.1 Candidatus Kuenenia stuttgartensis
GATCCGCGGACCGATCTGGCCGTGATCAAGGTTTCAATCGACGCCCCGCTGCCGGTGATCACGATCGGCACCTCGGGCGACCTGATGATCGGCGAAACGGTGCTCGCCCTCGGCAATGCCTACGGCTACGAGCACACCGTGACCCGGGGCATCGTCTCGGCCCTCCACCGCGACGTCGAGGTGAGCCGGACGCAGAAGTACGAGGACCTGATCCAGACCGACGCCAGCATCAACCCCGGCAACTCCGGCGGCCCCCTGCTCAACATCAACGGCGAGATGATCGGGATCAACGTCGCCGTCCGGGCGGGCGCGCAGGGGATCGGATTCGCGATCCCGGTCGACAAGGCGCTGGCGATCGTCACCGACCTGCTCTCGGTCGAGCGGGTCGACCGCACCTGGCACGGAATCGTAGCCAAGGGGGACGGCAGCCGGGGCGTGATCGTCGAGGCCGTGCACCGTCAGAGCCCGGCCGAGACGGTGGGCGTTCGGGCGGGCGACCTGATCACGAGCATCGGCGATCTGCCGGTGGCGAGCCAGCTCGACATCGAACGGGCGATGCTTGGGCACAAGGTCGGCGACAGCGTGCTGGTGACCGTCTGCCGTGCCGGAGCCGAGGAGCGGATCAACCTGTCGCTCGCCGAGGCCCGGCAGATGAACCTTTCGATCGACGAACGCTGCTGGCAGGAACTCGGTCTTCGGGTCAGCCCGGTGCCGTCGGCCCGGGTGCAGAAGCTTCAGGCCCGCTACCGTGGCGGTCTGCAGGTGAGCGAGATCCGCGAGGGCGGTCCGGCCGCCGAACAGGGCATCAAGACCGGCGACATCCTCGTTGGCCTCCATGTCTGGGAGACGATCTCCGTCGAAAACATCGGTTTCGTCCTCGACAAGGCCCACGAGGAGAACCTCGGCCCGATCAAGTTTTACGTCCTGCGGGGCAGGGAAACCCTCTTCGGCCACCTGACGAGCGACATCATCCGGCGTTGATGTCCCGGGTGAACGATCGGCCCGCTGCGGGTAGACTTCGCCTGCGTGGAAACCGACTTTGTTCAATGGTTGCTTGCCCGCATCCCCGCCGACTCTCGGCTCGAGGTGCCGCCCGGCGACGATGCCGCAGTGCTCCGCCCGCCGGCGATGCGGCGGACGGTCGTGACCGTCGACATGCTGATGGATGGGGTCGATTTCCGTCTCGGCCCGGATTGCTCGCCTGAGCAGATCGGCCACAAGGCGCTGGGCGTGAGCCTCAGCGACCTGGCGGCGATGGGCTCGCGTCCAGAGGCGGCCGTCGTGGCCGTGGCCCTGCCCCGCTCGGGTGGCGAAACGATCGCCAGGGGTCTCCATGCGGGTCTTGCGACTCTTGCAGCCCGACACGACGTCACGCTCGCTGGCGGCGATACGAATGCCTGGGATGGCCCGCTTGTCATCAGTACGACGCTCATCGGCAGCGTGCCACCGGGTCGGGCCTGGAGACGCGACGGCGGCCGTCCGGGAGACCTGATCCTGGTCACGGGGGCGTTCGGCGGCAGCCTGCTCGGCAGGCATCTGGCGGTCGAACCCCGTTGCCGGGAGGCCCTCGAGATCGCCCACCGCTTCACGGTGCATGCCGCGATCGACTGCAGCGACGGACTCTCGCTCGATCTCGGACGGATGATGGCAGCCAGTGGAACCTGCGGGATCGTGCGACTGGCCGATCTGCCGATCCATCCCGACGCCGTCCGGATGGCGGCCGATGACGGCCGCAGTCCACTCGATCATGCCCTGACCGACGGCGAGGATTTCGAACTGATCCTCGCGATGCCGCCCGAATCCGCCAGAGCACTCGTGGCTGCCGCGGGCACTCCGCCGTTCGAACTGCCGATCAGGATCATCGGCGAGGTCGAGGCTGGGAGCGGCCTCGTCGGGATCGATTCACAAGGCCGTCGCTCGCCGCTCGAGCCGAGGGGATATCTCCATGCCTTCGATTCCTGACAAGGCTCTCTCCTGCTCCATCAGGATCGCCGACGAATCGGAACTGCCGTCCGTCGCCCGGGCGTTGGCGGCGGCGCTGCCGGAGCGGGCGTTCGTGACCCTCGAAGGGGATCTCGGCGCGGGCAAGACGACGTTCGTCAAGGCGATCGCGGCCGCCGTCGGGATCGATCCCGGAGAGGTTCTGAGCCCCACCTTCGGCCTGATCAACGTCCACGACCTGCCGAGGCCCGGCCCGACTGCGAGGCTCATCCACGCCGACATGTACCGGCTCGGGGCGGCGGCAGACCTGCACGAAACAGGCTGGGATGACGCGATCGCCGGTCCCTGCTGGGTATTCGTCGAGTGGCCCCGAAGGATTGCGGCAGCGCTGCCGGCCGACCGGCTCGATCTGACGATCGATATCGATTCGGAAACCGGGCGAACCATCGGCGCCCGGGCGACGCTGCCGGCTTATGGGCCGGTGATCAGTTCGCTCAAGACCTGCGGAAGCCGTTCGGGTTGACCGCGCCGCCCCATTCCCGGGCGAGTTCCGCGAAGGCGGCCTGCCGTCCCGCCGGATCGCCAGCACCGCCGAGGTCGGCCGCCTGTCGTGCGCGGGCTGCAATCTGACTCGCAATCGGCCGGTTGTTCAACGCCCCGACCCGGATCGGCGTCTGCGGAATACCGGAAGTACGCAGGGGAACTGCCGCCGTCCGAAGCTGGTTCGACAAGGCCACCTGGGTTACCTTTCCAAGTTCACCGCCGAAGCCCTGACCGACGGCGAGCGAATCGATGACCCCATCCTGATTCGTGTCGACGCCCACGGCCGTGACGGCGGCATTTTTCCGCTTCGATTTGCCGAAAGGTGCGACCGCCGCCAGCCTCGCATCCACCTTGTCGTCGATGCGGCCGCTGTAGATCTCGACCCGCGATCCGCCCCCCTGCCCCGAGGCGACAATCAGATCATCGACCGAGTCAGCGTTGAATCTGCCGACCGAAACGGTCACCACGCCGACCCCTGCCGAGCCGTTGAAGGGGTTGATCGTATCGACGATTCGGGGACGGCCCGACGACATTTCATAGACACGGACCGTCGCCTTCATGCCTGCACCGCTGCCGATCACCAGTTCGCTGCTGCCGTCGGCGGCTGTGGCATTCCTGGTCGTTCCCCCGACGAACGTGCCGACGTCGGCAAATGCCACGGTCGCACCGCCCGCAAACCTGGCCCCGAAAGGCTGGAATGACGCCACTGGTTGTTTGGCGACAGGTTCGACCGCCGAGCCGCCGATCGGAAACAGGCGAACCTCGCTCCGGCCAGCCGACATGGCTGCCGCAAGGTAGTCGCGGCCGCCGATCGTGCCGACGGCGATCTCGACCCCGCCCGTGTAGCTGGAGGGGAAGACGAGCGTGCGGAAGGCGAGGAGTTCGGTGCCCCACTGGGTGAAGACCCGCACCTCCGGGGCACGGCCGCGGCCGGCGGCGACGAAAATCTCATCGTAACCGTCGCGATCCAGATCGAATGTCGCTGTCCGGATACCTCCGATGAACGTCTTCTCGAAGGGCTGGAACTGCCGGACCTCGCCTGTCTGCTGATCGATGATCGTCACCACAGGCTGGCTGTTGCACCCAAGGTCACTCCCAAACACGAGGCTCGTGCCTGGCGATGCCGCGACGTCCGCGTCGATGACGGCGTTGTTCGAGGGATCGGTATCGACCACATCTGCCGGCGGATCAACGGCCGCCATCAGGGCGACACCCGCGGTCGCGAATGGAGACACGCTGGCAATGATCGTGAACACGGCCGACTGCCCGGGAGCGAGGCTGACCGACTGACGGATCGCCCCCGATCCCGTGGCGATCGTGGCTCCCGCCAGATCGGCAGACCATGTCGTTGCGACGATCCCGACGGGCAACGGAACACCAACGATTGCGTTCGTAACGGAGGCTGGTCCGGAATTTGAGACCGTCACGGTGTAGGTCAGCGTGCTACCCGGAATGAATGTCGTGACCCCGTTCGTGGCACTGACAGAAAGATCCGTTTCAGATCCGGCTCCGTTGGGATTCTCCGGTTCGGGGGTGACGTTGAACGTGAACAGGTTGCCCGTCGCAGCGGATGCCCCGGAACTGCTGCGGACCAGGAAGCCAAACGCCGCGTAGGCATCGCCGCCGGCGCCGGCGGCCGGCACGAACGTCAAACCCCGGATTTTCTCAGCCGAAACGAACTGATTGGCGGCGACCGGAAGCCCGTCGAGCAGCAGAGATCCGGCCGCAGGCAGCGACGTGATGCGGACGCCACCCAGCCGATAGTTTTCAGGATTCGAGTCGGCGAATCCGAAGTCGGTGGGGGAAAAGACGTATGGCGTGTCCGCCGCGATCGTGCGGACCTGATCGGCGGCCGTCGGCAGCAGGCCGTTGAAGAAGACCGGGATACCCGGATCGAGCAGCGAGCCGACGGCGAGGTTGTTGTCGCCAAAGGCATTGTCGGTGATGACAAGTTCCACGCCCAAGACCCGGCTGCCGTCGAGGATCATCCTGCCCCCGTCGCCGTTGCCCGGGCGGGCGGTGAAGTCGTACCAGCCCTTCGCGGTGATCGGCAGGCCGTCGAGATCGACGAGCGGCAGTCCGGCACCGCGGTAGGCGGCGATCGTGGCATCGTCGATCCATTTGAAGTAGGCGAAGAATGACGGCGAGGTCTCCCCCGTGCGGGAGAGGTCGACGGTGAACCGCCACTGCGATCCCGCCCTGCCGGGATCGACGTCGATATTCGAGACACCCGCTCCATCACGCACGCGGGCACCAAACCCCAGCGGGCTCCAGCCCGGGGTGAAGTCCATCAGCGTGCGGAGCGCGAGACGCAGTTCCTCGTTGAGCGGGATCGCCTCCACGTCGAAGAGCTGGGCAGCCGGGTTCTCGACGCCCCGCGAACTGGCGGTCGCCTCGGCGACCATGTTGACGACGGCCCTGGTGTTGCCGAAAGACTCTGGGGAGAGATTGCCGGCGGCGTAGTTGACGCTGTTGATCCAGGCGAACGTGGTCACCGCATTCTGGAGCGCATCGGCCGTGCCGTCACGATTGAGGTCGCCGTCCTGCGGTGCAAACACGTTCAACGCGCCGGTCACCGAGAGCGGATCGACGATCAGGCTGTCGAGGTTCAACGTGTAGAGTTGGGGCTCGAGCCCCGCTGCCCCGAGGGCCTTGTTGGCGAGGATCGTTTCGGTCGCATTTGAGATGCCGTCCAGATCGTCATCGACACCGATGTAGATTTCATCAGCGCCATGAATTGTCACGGTCACCCTGACCGTGTCGCTGACCGGGATGACATCGACGAGCGTCTGACCGGCGTTCAGCGACTGGATCGCCGGCCGCCAATTGTCGGCCGAATAGGTCCAGCCACCATCGGCAGCAAGGGCGATCGTACCGTAGGTTCCGGAAATCCTCCCCGGCACGAAGCTGCCATCGAGCCGCCCCTTGGCCTCGATGAATCCGATCACAGACTCCTCACCCGAGAGACCATTCCCGGCGAGAACCCGTCGGTAGATGACGGCCACGTCCTCCGTGACCGAGCCGGTGTCGGCCGGCAGTCGAGAGGGATCGACGATCGTGTACGTCACGGTCGCGGTGTTTGATTCACCCGCACCGTCAGCGACGGCATACGTGAAGGTATCGCCGCTCGTGTCGATCTCTACGACCGAAGCAACCGTCGTAAACGTCGCGCCGACAGCGGAGTCGGAAGGCGTGTATCGAAGCGCGCCATCCTTCACCTGCTGAAGCGTGACCTCGGTCGCGGCCGTGAGCAGCCGCCAGACACCATTGCCATCCCGCAGTTCGACGGAGCCAGCCGCGGCGATCGGCGTAATGGTGAACCGGCGGCCGGAGTGAACATAGATGCTGTCGCCGTCAGCCCGGATGAAGAGCGTTCCATTCTGGAGCTGCACCTCGCGGAAGCTGGGCCGGCTGCTACTGACGGCAAGGGCCTCGAATCGAACGCCGTTGACGACGACGACCGAGAGCGTCTGCCCTGCCAGGGAGATGTCGTTTGCGACGATCGATGCCGAGAGCTCCCCGCCTGCCACGACGCTAAGCAGATCGGACACCGCAACAGGCGACTGCGTGACCGGCGGCTCAACGGGTGGCTCAACCGGCGGCTCAACCACATCCGTCTCGGTGAGCGTCACCTTGGCCTGCGAGCTGTCCTGGCCGTCGCTGACCTGGACCAGGATCTCGTGAACGTTGGGCGATGTCTCGAAGTCGTTCGTGAACGCCGCCACACCGGCGGCCGTCAGGCTGATCACGCCGCTCGTCGGGTCGATCGCAAACAGCGGAGCCGAGCCGGAGAGCACGTTCGTCAGAATCGAGAACGTCAGTGACTCCGAGTCGATGTCGCTGGCATACACACGGCCCAGGGCGTCGGTGGTCGTCCTGTTCTCCGAATAGGAGAACGCGTAACCCGCCCCGGGATCAGGATCCGTACCAATC
>CAMDFJ010000139.1 GCA_945897435.1 Candidatus Kuenenia stuttgartensis
GGCCACCCGGCCCGAAGACCGGGGACAGATGACTTGTAGACCAGCGGCGACGCCTGCTCAAGCGACGATTTCGAAGCCGTCGGTCCCGGCCGGCCGACCGACCAGCAGACTGGCCGGCAGGCTCTTCCAGCTCTTCCTGCTCACCGCGAAACGCCGGTTTTCCGCAGGGTTTGGCGGGGTTCGGGCGATCCTGGCAGGCTGCGGCGAAACCCCCGCCGACCGACGCTGGCATGCATCGCTGCCGGCGCCATCACGACCTGACAGCAACCGTCAGACCCTCTGCCGCTCACCAGCGATCGACGGGCCGCTCGATCACCTCGCGAAGCAGAATCGCGCGACGGATCGTCGCCGGATCCCGAAACGCCTCCACGAGTTCGGCGGCGGTGGCGTTCACCGGCTTCCGTTCCCGCGACGAAGCCGTTCCGGCTCCGGCGACTCCGGTACCGGCTGGTCCGGCTGGAATGTGGCTGATCTCATGATTGAAAACGTCGCGAACATGACGGGCCACGTCGGTCGATTTCTCATCCAGCGACCCGACGTGACGATCCGAGCCCGGCCGGAGCGAGGCGGCAGGCTGACCGCTTGCGGCGGCGGGCTTCGCCACGACAGGCCGGACCGGTGCCGGTGGCGGCGTCGTTTGCCCGCGATTGCGATCGGCCACAGTCTCGACCGGCCGCCGCGATCCGGCCGTGCGGAGAAATTCCTCGATCTGCTGCTTGAGTTCGTCCTCGGGGCCGCGGGCAGCCGGCGGCGCGGGCCGGGGCCGTTTCGGCAGCGCAACAACGGGCTTTCCCGGCGGCTCTTTGCCACCCCCCGCGAGCCGGCGAAACACCGAGAAGACCTGCGAGAAGATCCAAAACGC
The DNA here is from genome assembly GCA_945897435.1 of Candidatus Kuenenia stuttgartensis. GTDB lineage: Bacteria > Planctomycetota > Planctomycetia > Pirellulales > UBA1268 > RGVT01. The sequence continues at coordinate 863 of CAMDFJ010000139.1, forward strand.
GACGAACAGGAACGGCAGCAGCGATTCCAGCCAGTCGAACCCGGCGGCGATGAGGATGAACGCGTGCATGGACGGCTCGACTGCCGGTGCTTGAAAGTCTTGTGGTCGCTGCTGGTGGTCGCTGTCGGCAGTCGCTACTGGGCGACGGCCGAGGTCGGGGCACTCGTGCCCGCGATCGTCTTCCGCATGTCGGTGTCGGCCTGGAGGTTGCGGAGCTTGTAGTAGTCGAGGATTCCGAGGTTGCCGCTGGCGAGCGAATCGGCGATCGCCTTGGGCACCTCGGCCTCCGAATCGACGAGCGCCGCCCTGCTCTCCTCGATCCCCGCCACCATCTCCTGCTCGCGGGCCACGGCCATCGCCCTGCGGCCCTCGGCGTTCGCCCGGGCCACGCGGGTGTCGGCCTCGGCCTGATCGGCCTGGAGACGGGCGCCGATGTTGGCGCCGACGTCGATGTCGGCGATGTCGATCGAGACGATCTCGAACGCCGTGTTGGCGTCGAGCCGGCGGGCGAGCACCGTCTTCGAGATCACGTCGGGGTTCTCGAGCACGTCGGTGTGACGTTCGGCCGAGCCGATCGCCGAGACGATCCCCTCGCCGACCCGGGCGATGATCGTCTCCTCGGTGGCTCCGCCGATCAGCTGGTTGAGATTCGTCCGCACCGTCACCCGGGCCCGCACCTTGAGCTGGATGCCGTTCTTGGCGACGGCGTCGAGCGACTCGCGACCGCTGTTCTTGCCGGGGCAGTCGATCACCTTCGGATAGACGCTCGTCTGAACCGCCTCGCGGACGTTGCGGCCGGCGAGGTCGATCGCGGTGGCGAGCTTCCAGTCGAGTTCCTTGATCTTCGCCTTGTTGGCGGCGATCAGGGCCTGCACCACCAGCGGCACCCGACCGCCGGCGAGATAGTGGGCCTCGAGGGCCTGCAGCGTGAGCCCCGACGAGTCGCCGAGCCCGGCCTGCACAGCCATGATCTTGCTGCGCACGATCACGGTGGGGTTCACCTTCTTGAAGCTCATCGCCACCAGGTCGAACAGGCCGATGCCGGCACTCGACGCATACGACTGCAGCCAGAGCCGCAGATAGCGGGCGAGGAGTCCAAACAGGAGCAGCAGGGCGAGCAGGCCCAGTCCAAGCAGAATCAGTGTCGGCATCGCGTCATCTCTCCCAGGGCAACAGGCAGAAGGGCGGCAGGCAGGCAGGAAACCTCTCAGCCAGCCTTGATCCGGGGCGGGCGCGAGTCAAGTTCGCGGCGGTTCGAAACGGTCGAATTCGAAGCTTTCGAGCGTCGGTGAGAGCCTGGCGGCCGCTTCCGCTGCCTCATCTTCCGCCTGCGCCGGTCGTCCGGCCAGGGTCGGTCCGACGGCAGGATCGGGTTCGGCTATCCGGGGCCTCTGCGCCGCCACCACCACCAGCGCCCGGCCCTCGACCCGGACGGCCTCGACGATCGTCCCCGGATCCACCGGCCCGCTCTCGCTCATCGCGTCGAAGGGCGTGCCATCGATCTCAACCACGCCCCAGGGGAGCATCTCGGTGGTGGCCCGGCCGACGCGGCCGACCATCTCCTGCAGCCGGCGGCGACCATCCGGATCGGGCAGCGTGTCGGCGGCATCGGGTGGAGGCGGGAGCACGCGACGTCCCAGCGGCGTCTCGGGAAACCAGCGAAAGGCGAGCGACAGCACGACCGGCACCACCACCGTGGCCACGGCCAGCGCCGCCATGCCGGCAGCGGTGCCCATTTCGAGGAAAGCCGTCGAGATCGCCGCGATCAGGGCCGTGATGCTCAGGAATCCGAGAATGCCGCCCGAGGGAAGAAAGACCTCGAGCACCATCACGCCGAGCCCGAGGACGAACAGCAGCACGACCCAGACGAGCGCGTTCATCATGTCCCGGCACCCCGACCGGAGTCCGCCTCGAGGATCGGCTGCACGACGAGGCGGCTGCCGCGGACCTCGACGACTCGAATCGCCTGCCCGGGCTCGATGAGCGGGCCACCGCTGACCACCTCGTGCACCCGGCCGCCGATCCGCGCCTTGCCCGCCGGGGCGAGCCGCGTGGTGGTCGTTCCCTCGATGCCGAGCAGGGCGTCGAGTTCATCGGATTCGATCCGGTCCTCCGCCTCGGCCGGCGGTTCAAGGAGCACGTGCCGCAGGCCGGGGGCCCGGGGCAGCAGCCGGCGCAGGAGCACGCCCAGCAGGGCCACACCGACTGCGGCCGCCAGGATTCCGAGCAGGGACCACTGCAACTGTCTGATCTGGTAATCGTTGGCCGGAAGCACGAACGACTGGCTGGCGAGCACGAGCGAGGCGATCACGAGCAGCCCGCCACCGAGCCCGAGCACGCCGAAGCCGGGAAGCACGAAGATCTCGGCGGCGAGGCAGAAGAGCCCGGCGAGAAACAGCATCACCTCCAGCCAGCCGCTCGTGCCATGCAGATACTGGCTCCAGAAATAGATGATGAACGCCACCATCGACACGAATCCGCCCAGCCCGACGCCCGGCGTGTGGAGTTCGATGTAGAGGCCCGCGCCGCCGATCAAAAGCAGCAGCCAGGCCACACCCGGGCTGGCGAGGGCGTCGAGCAGCCTGTCGGCCCAGCCCGGCTCGACGGTGGCGATCTCGGCGGGCAGGCCGTAGGTGCGGACGAGCCCGGGAAAGCCATCGACAAGATGGGTCGTCAGGCCGAGCGACTCGGCGGTTCGGCCATTCAACTGGATCGGCCCGGTGCCGACCTTGCCGCCGATCTTCCAGCCGTCTCGGTCCTCCCGCGTCAGCAGTTCTTCGTCGCTGAAGTATTCGATCCTGCCCGTCGCCTCCTGCACTGCCCGGTGGACGATCATCCCCGGCTTCAGGAGCGCCACCGGCAGCGACCAGGCACGCCCCCGCTTTTTCGCCACCCCCTCCCGCCAGGCGACCGCGATCGCGTCTCCCTGACGCTCGTCGATGGTCGCGGCCCCCTCGCCGCCGAGCACCGCTGTCGGCGCCATCACCAGTTCGTCGCAGGCAAGCGCCACAAGGGCCGCATCGGCCCGGGCCTCTCGGGGAACGAATGCCACCGTGCGGACTCGGACGGGATCGAGCCGGGCGAGCCAGTTGGCCAGCACCAGGCTCTGCTCAGGCTCGCCTCCCGGACTGTCGATCCGCAGGCAGAGAAAATTCGAGCCGCCGGCGATTGCCTCGTCCATCCGGCTGCGGGCCCGGGCCACGGCGTCGGCCGTGATCGGACCGCTCAGCACGATCTGGGTCGCCTTCCAGCCACCCTCGATGGAAAGGTCGGCCTGAAGAGCCCGCTCAGCCACCCCGAGACCACGGGCCAGATCGGCCGGCGTCCGCGCAAGCAGGCGGACGATCCCCAGTTCGCGGCCCCGGCGGCCGGTGACCGCCAGCGGCAGCGGGGCCAGTTGTTCCACGTCGAGCACGGCACGATCTTTTTTCAGTGCCTCGAGATCCTTCTCCTCGATGTACTGTTCGCCGTCGTCGGTCGACACGCGGACGACCTTGGCAGCCGGGTCGAGCAGCGCAAGCGCGAGCGCCGGAGGCAGCGTCTTTCGCCGGGCGGCGATTTGGGCGTAGGCGGCCCGCATCGCCTCGTCCACATCTGGTTCATCGGCGTTCGCGGGGCCGAGCACGGCCTCCGGCGCCATCACGATCTCTTCGCAGCCGAGCGCGACGAGCACGGCATGGCCCTTCACGTCCTCCGGGATGAAGGCGACTGTCTTCACGCCGTCGAGTCGGCCATCGCTGAGAAATCTGGCCAGTTCGAGCGAGCGACCAAAGTCGCTGGCCAGCGGTCCCTCGGCTTCGTCGGCCGTGAACTGCAGCACGAGCACGCCCCGCTCGCCGGGTCGGCCCCGGAGCTGGTCGAGCTGCCGCAGGATCGTGGCCTCGACCTCGGTGTCGCGGGTGCCGGTGATCGGCAGCCGCACCGCGACCGAGACTGCCGGCGGACCGACTTCCGCCCGCTCCTCAGCCCGCGCGCAGGCGAACCCACCGGCAGCGACGACGGCCAACGGTCCGAACCAGCCCGCGAAGCAACGTCTGAAAACCCGCGGCCAACGCATGCCAGGCATTCTAAAACGGTGGGCAGGCGAGTCAAAAAACGGGGCGGTCTCCTGCTATACTTCCCCCCTTTTCCGCACCTCGAGACGCCCATGCACGCATCCTCGCCATCGCCGTCGTCCCCCGTGATCGCCGAACTCATCGAGCTGATCGGCACCAAGGCCCTCAGGCGCGGGACGTTCCGGCTCGCCTCGGGCCGGGAGGCGAGTTTCTATCTCGACGCCAAGCAGGTGGTGCTCGACTCGCGGGGCTCGATGCTCGTCGGTCAGGCGATTCTCGAGAAGCTCACGGCCCGCGGCCCTCTCCCCGATGCCGTCGGCGGAATGTCGATCGGCGCCGATCCGATCACCAGCGCCGTCGTCACGATGGCCGGCGTGCAGGGAATCCCCCTGCTGGGATTCATGGTCCGCAAGGAATCGAAGGACCACGGCACGAAGAAGTTCATCGAGGGACCCGTCCAGCCGGGGGCCCGCGTCGTGATCGTCGAGGATGTGACCACGACCGGAGGCTCTTCGCTTTTGGCCATCGACCGGGCCCAGGAATTCGGACTCGTGGTGGAACGAGTGGTGACGGTGATCGACAGGCTGGCCGGGGCAGAGGCAGCCTTCGCGGCCCGGGGCATCCCGCTCGAATCGCTGGTCACGATCCGTGACCTCGGGATCGAGCCCGATGCGGCATGACGCCGATCACGGCGGCTTGCCCGCGGCTGTGGCACGGGCGTAATCTTGAGAATGTGTTCGCCCGCGGCAGGAGCCGATCGGCGAACTTCTGGCGAGGAATTGCGAATGCGGAACGTCGTATTTCTCCTGCTGCTCTCGCTGGTGGTCCTGTTGCAGCGGCCGTCGTTTGCCGGCACGGCAGCGGCCGGAACGACTGCTGAAGGACTCGTCTCCTCCGAAGAACTCGGGGCCCTGATCAACGGGCTCGGCGATGCCGACTATCACCGCCGTGAGTCGGCGGCGAACCAGCTCAAGATGCTCGGCCCCGCAGCCGTCGACGCCCTGCTCGCGGCGGCCGAAACGAGCGCCGACCTCGAGGTATCGCTCCGGGCCCGCTGGCTGGTGGATGCGATCCCGCTCGCGCAGCCGTCCGATCCACCGGCCGTCGCCGCCCAGCTCGAGGCCTTCAGAAAGGGCGACCTGCGGACCCGGGTGATGGCAATGCGGCGACTGCTGCGGCTCGAGGACGATGCCGGCATCGAGCCGCTCGCCCGCCTCGTGCGGCTCGACCGTTCACCTGCCAGCGCCCGGATGGCCGCGGCGATGCTGGCCGCCGAATGGCAGGCCGGGGCGGCCTACTGGCCGGGCATGGCCGAACGCCTTAGGACAGGACTCGGCGGGAGCCAG
>CAMDFJ010000140.1 GCA_945897435.1 Candidatus Kuenenia stuttgartensis
CGGCCGTCGCTCCGCGCTCGCCCGCTGGATCGCCGCCCCCGAAAACCCGCTCACGGCGAGGGTGCTGGTCAACCGGCTCTGGCAGTGGCATTTCGGCCGCGGCCTCGCCCCGAACACGAGCGACTTCGGCCTGCTCGGCGGCCCGCCGAGCCACCCCGAGCTGCTCGACTGGCTGGCCGCCGAGTTTGTCGCCAGTGGCTGGAGCATCAAGCATGTCCAGCGGCTGATCGTCTCGACCGCCGCCTATCGCCGCGGCGTCCATCCCGGCACCGCCAGCTCGGCGGCGGCGGCCTCCGATCCGCACAACGCCCTCTTCTGGAGATTCGACTGTCGGCGGCTCGATGCCGAGCAGGTTCGCGATGCAGCACTGGCAGTCTCGGGCGATCTCGATGCGACGACGGGGGGCCCGAGCGTGCCCCCGACGAAGCCGCGTCGCGGGATCTACACGACGGTGCTGCGAAACACCCGAGATGCCCTCTGCGATGCCTTCGACTCGCCCGATGGCTACAGCAGCTGCGCCCAGCGCAACACCACGACCACGCCGATGCAGTCGCTGTTCCTCATCAATGGCGATTGGATGCTCGCCCGCGCCCGTTCGCTGGCACTCGCCCTCGACCGGACCGGCATCACAGACGATCGGCTCCTGGCCGCGGAGGCGATCCGTCGGATCACCGGCCGCGAACCGACGGCCGGCCGGCTCGAGGCCGCCACCCGGTTTCTGGCCGAGCAGCGAGGCCGGCTCGACGACGAATCCTCGACGCTCTCGATGTCGCTGACACAGCGGATGCCCCAGCGGGAGGGCCGGGCGGCCGTGATCGATCCGGCGATGCCGGCGGCCGTCATGACCGTTCGCGGCAGCGGTCTCAAGAGCCCCGGAAAGGGCGACGCCGCGGCTCCGTCTGGCCCCTTCCCCGGTGCCGACTTCACGATCGAGGCCCACGTGATGCTGCAATCGCTGTTCGCCGACGCCACGGTCCGGACCATCGCCTCCCAGTGGACCGGCAGCCCCAGGCAGCCAGGCTGGTCCTTCGGCGTCACCAGCGAGAAGTCGAAGTACCGGCCGCGAAACCTGATCATCCAGCTCGCCCGGGCCGGCTCAGCCGAATCTGAAGGCTATGCCGTCGTTCCCTCCGACATCCACCTCGAACTGCAGCGGCCCTACTACGTCGCCGCCAGCGTGAAGGTCTCGGATCCTTCTGACAGGAGCGTGACGTTCTACGTCAAGGATCTCTCCGACAACGACGCCCCGCTGATCGTCAAGCGGGTCGAGCACTCCTTCGACGGCAGTCACTCGGCCGCCTGCGAGTTTGCGATCGGTGGACGGGATACGAAAGTCGATGGAAAGACAGATGGCGGCCGGAGTGTCTGGGACGGCCTGATCGATGATGTGCGGCTCTCGGTGGGGGCGCTCGCCCGCGGCGAGCTGCTCTGGGAACGCGGCTCCGGCGGAAGTGTCGTCGGCTACTGGACGTTCGAGGAGGCGCCCGGGTTTGCCGAGGACGTCTCGGGCCAGTCGCGGTCGCTCGCCCGCGGCGGGATGAAGCTTCCGCCCGTCCGCGATCTCCGCCGCTACGAGGCGGTCGTCGATCTCTGTCACGTGCTCTTCAACTCCAGCGAATTTCTCTACGTCGAATAGCCGCTCGCGGCAGCTCCAGAGAGACTTGTTCATGTCGTCGCTTGCCACTGCTCTCGGCCTTCCGCACCACGCCCGGATGACATCCCGGCGCGAATGGCTCGCCCATGCCGGTGCCGGCTTCGGCGGACTGGCCCTGGCATCGCTCGTCGGCGGTGAAGCAGCCCAGGCGGCGGCGTCCGACCCGCTGGCCCCGCGGCCGCCGCACCATCCGGCCAGGGCGAAGAGCGTGATCTTCCTCTTCATGGAGGGAGGTCCGAGCCACATCGACCTCTTCGACCCCAAGCCGCTGCTCAAGAATCTCGCCGGCAGTCCGCTCCCGGCCAGCTTCGGCAAGGTGATCACCGCCATGGGCGAGGCGGGCTCGCCGCTCCTGGCCGATCAGCGAACCTGGAAGCAGCATGGCCGTTCGGGCACATGGGTCAGCGACTGGCTGCCGCACACCGCCGAGATCGTCGACGAGATCGCGGTCATCCGTTCCTGTGTCGCCGATGGCATCAACCACTCCGGCGGCGTCTGCCAGATGAACACCGGCGCCGTGCTCGGCGGCCGGCCCAGCCTGGGTGCCTGGGTGACCTACGGCCTCGGCAGCGAGAACGACGATCTCCCGGCCTTCGTGGTGATGCAGGACACCGACGGCCAGGTGGTGAACGGCCCGCGGAACTGGGGGGCCGGCTTCATGCCGGCGGTCTACCAGGGGGCACGGATCAGCGGCGGCAATCCGCCGATTCCAAACCTCTTCACGCCCCCGGGCGTGGGCATGACAAGGCAGCAGGCGAAGCTCCAACTGCTCGACCAGTTCAACCGCGAATTCGCTGCGGTCGTGCCGGAGCAGTCGGAACTCGAGGCCCGCATCCGCAACTACGAACTCGCCTTCCGGATGCAGGCCGCGGCGCCGCTGGCGGTGAACCTCGACGAGGAGACGGCGGAGACCCAGCGGCTCTACGGTCTCGATCAGAAGGAGACCGCGTCGTTTGGCCGCAACTGCCTGCTCGCCCGCCGGCTGGTGGAGCGGGGCGTGCGGTTCGTGCAGCTCTATCACGGCGCCGGCAGCAAGTGGGACAGCCACACGAAGCTCGAGAAAGGTCACGCCGATCTCTGCAGGCAGATGGACCAGCCTGTCGCGGCGCTGATCAAGGATCTCCGCCGCCGCGGGCTGCTCGATTCGACGCTCGTGGTCTGGGGTGGCGAGTTTGGACGCACGCCGATGAGCGAGAAGGGTGACGGCCGCGACCACAATCCCACCGGCTTCACGATGTGGATGGCCGGCGGCGGAGTGCCTGGAGGGATCACGGTGGGCGCGACCGACGAGGTCGGCCTGCGGGCGGTGGAGGAGCGGATGCACGTCCACGACCTGCATGCCACGATCCTGCACCTGATGGGGCTCGACAACATGGGCCTGGTCTACACCTTCAAGGGCCGCCCCGAGCGGCCCACGCTCAACGAGGGCGAGCCGAATCGCAGGCTCATCGCTACTCCTGCCGGAGCAGCCTGATGCCGTCATCCTGGCGATCTGCCCTACCCAGCGCAACCCGCCGCAGAGCGATACAGGCAGCCGGCCTGACGCTTCTGGCGGCCGCTGCTGGCAGGGCGGCTGCCGCAGAGCGGCCGAAACGGATCCTGCTGCGGTCGAGCTGGCAGACGGTCAACATCGGTGACATCGCCCACACGCCGGGCCTGCTCGCAACGCTGGAGCGGGAACTGCCCGAGGTTGAGGTCACGCTCTGGCCGAGCAGTGTGGCGGGCGGTGTCGAGGCGATGCTTCGTCGCCGGTTTCCAGGGCTCCGGATCGCCGCCGACAGGGCCGCGATCGACGCGGCCTTCGCCGACTGCGACCTCCTGCTCCACGGCTCCGGGCCCTCGCTCGTCGCCGAGAAGGACCTGGCCCGCTGGCGTGACACGACCGGCAAGCCGTTCGGCGTCTACGGCATCACGCTGCCACGAACCGCCTCGACCGCCACGACGCCCGCGTCCGACGAGGCACTGGCCCGCACGATCGACCTGCTCGGCGAGGCTGAATTCGTTTACTTCCGCGACACTCCCTCGCTGGCGCTGGCCCGCACACTCGGCTGCCGGTGTCCGCTGATGGACTTCGGCCCCGACGGTGCGTTCGGCACCGATCTTCACGACGACGCCCGGGCCGATGCCTTTCTCGCGGCCAACGGCCTCGAACCCGATCGATTCCTCTGCTGCATTCCCCGGCTGCGGTACACGCCCTACTGGTCGATCCCCGACAAGAAGCGGCCGTTCGATCCGGTCAAGCATGCGCGAAACGAGGCGCTGCGGGAGCACGACCACGCGCCGCTGCGGGAGGCGATCACCCGCGTCGTCCGGGAGGCGGGGCTCAAGGTGCTCGTCTGCCCCGAGGACCAGACGCAGATGGCCGTCGGCCGGGAGCGGATCGTCGAAAGGCTCCCCGACGATGTCCGGCGCGGGGTCGTCTGGCGGCCCGACTACTGGCTCACGGACGAGGCGCTCTCGACCTACAGAAAAAGTGCGGGCCTGTTCGGCAATGAGATGCACTCGCCGATCATCTGCATCGGCAACGGCGTGCCGGCGATCGTCTGCCGGTTCGCCGAACAGACGAGCAAGGGGCTGATGTGGCGGGACATCGGCCTCGGGGATTGGCTCTTCGACCTCGACGACGAGAACGACGTCCGCCGGCTGCCAGACGCGGTGCTGGAGATGGCGAAAAACCCGGTCGCATCCCGGCAGTTGGCGGCCAAGGCCCGGAGTTTCGTGGTGGAGCGGCAGCAGGCGTCGATGCGGACGATCGCGAAGCTGCTGGCTGATGAGGAGAACGCATCATGACCACGACTCCGCGTCGCCTCGGTCTCGGCCTTGCCGTCTGGCTGTTCGTTGCGGCGACATGCGCCGGCGGCGAGCCTGACCGCGAGAAACGGGTCGCCACCGTCACGCAGATGCCGGGGCTCGTCGCCTTCTGGGATTTTGTCTCGAGAGAGCCGGGCGGGGCTCACCGCTTCGTGGCCCATGTGCCGGCCGGCTCACCGACCGACTATCCGCTCGATGCCGGGAATTACATCAGGGATTTCTGGGGCGAGGGGCGGGACGCATCCTATGCCGACTTTCCGCTCCTGGGCCGGGGGCCGTTCGGCGAGGCGATCCGAATCCGCAAGGAGGAGGATCCGAGCTTCCGTCCATTCCTCTTCGTGCCGCGGTCGAGGCTCCACGACACGCCGCTCGACATCAAGGGGGCGGGCACGTCGGTCACTGTCGTCGTCTGGGCGGTTCGCGAGAGCGGCAATCATGCCCTCGCCGGCATCTGGCACGAGGGGACCGATCTCCAGCAGGACTCGACCAAGGGGATCAAGAGGGCCGAGCGCGGCCAGAGGCAGTACGCCCTCTTCGCCGGACTCAACAAGGAGGGCTCGGCCTGCGGCCATGTTTCGGAGAATGGCGCGAGCTCCTTCCTGAACCGGTACGCCCTCCACAAGTGCAACTCCGCCGCCGTCGCGGCCGCGGTGCCGGCCGACGCCGAACGGGCCGCGCTCGATGCCGGCTGGCACTGCTTTGCGATGACCTTCGACCACGAGCGAAACGAGATCACCGGCTGGCTCGACGGCAAGGCCGGCGATCGCTGGCTCGACGCCCCGCAGAAAGACAAGCTGCTCTCGTTTGCCGCCAACGCCTGGCTGCAGGGCCGGCTTCGGCGGCAGGAGGGGATGCAGGAGGGGGAAGACCCGGCCTTCCCGGAGTCGCAGTTCTACATGCCACCCGAGGACGAGCCGGTCGCAGTCACCGTCGTGAGCCAGAGCGACGACGAGCGGGTGGAACTACGGGAGTATCCGTTCACGAAACTGCGGGTGACGCTGCGGCGTTCGCCCGCGGGCGAGTGGGTTGAGGCCGACTGCCAGTTGGCGTCACTGCGGCTCAACCCCTGGTGGTATCCGCACGACATCTATACACCCGCCGATGCCACCAGCGGCGGACCGTTCACGATCGGCCGCGTGATCCATTCGAGCCGCGGCGTCGGCTTCACCGGCTGGATCGGCGGCGTGGCCGTCTTCGATCGACCGCTCTCCTCGGCCGAGCTCAGCAGGCTCGCCGGAATCACGACCGTCGCCGCAGCAGCCGACGTGCCGGTGCCGTCCAAAAAAGTGACCGCCGAAATCTGCGAGCAGGGCCTTGCCGACAAGGACGCCTGGCCGATCGAGCCTCCCGCGGCAACCGAATCGTTTGCCCTGCCCGCCTTCGGCCTCGACGAACTTCCCGCAAAGTATGTGGACGACGGAATACGCGGTGAGCGGCCGAGCCCGTCGCTCCTGCGGATGACGGCCACGATCGAAATGCCTGCGGGCGTTCACCGCTTTCTGATCCGCGGCCGGAGCGGATCGCGTCTGACGATTGGCGGGACGCTCGTCGCCAAAACTCCCTTTGCACCAAAGAATGGCGGCGACGGATCCCAGCACGATACAGAACGGCTGAAGGCCTTCGATCCAGGGCCCGGATATCGCTTTGCCCCCGGCGGAGAGTATGAGGCCGTCGCCGAGCACGAGACGGTGGCCGGTCCGGTGGAGGTTGTCTTCGAGGCCTTCGTGGGAGGACGCGAGGGGAAGAATCCGCGCCGGGTCGAGCTGGGTG
>CAMDFJ010000141.1 GCA_945897435.1 Candidatus Kuenenia stuttgartensis
TGACGTCGCTCGTCGAACAGACGGCGATCACGCTCTCCAGTCTCGCGCGGCACTGATGCGATTGATGCCGAAGGCCCTGCGTGCAGATGCCCGCGTGGACCTGCTCATTCTCCGTCCGCCCCAACCTTGTCCAGAACGATCATCACCAAACTAGGCCCGGTGTGATTCGAACACACGACCAAGGGATTATGAGTGGAGACGAGCCCGAGGAATAGGTCACGGTCGTATTGCGGTCGTGCGAATTCCTCGGGAACGGCGCATGTCGTCCGGCGCAGGATTTTCACGCCGAGAGGGCGTTTGCTAACAGTTTTGCTAACAGTGCCGAGGCGGGCCTGCGCCGCCGTCACGCCGCCTCCCGGATGAGATCCAGGTAGGCCCGCCAGACCCGCGAGTAGGCGCAGCCCCAAGCCTCGTCATGGCACGCCCGCTCGAATTCCACAGGGTCGGTGTCGGGGGCGTTGATGAGCCGGTCGACGGCGAAGTTCCAGGCCAGCGCGTGCGCCCACTCGTGGCAGAGCACCTCGACGGCCTGCGGCTCGCCCATCTCGTCGTTGAGAAGGACCACGAACCGCTTATCGCGTCGAAGGCACTGGCCCAGCACCGTTTTGGGGAGCCAGGAAGCCCGAACGACGACGGGGAGGGCTGGAGGGCAGTCTCGCCGAAGGCCCGTTAAAACCGTTTGAAATTCCCGCCAGCCAGGGCGGTTTACGATACTGCGGCGTGGGGCGGATATCGACGCAGCGGGAAGGTTGCCGGTGTTGGACAAAGATCCGCGATGGCAGCAGAGAACGGGCACGGTGGCGGCGCGATTGTGCTTCATCCGTGCAGTGTAGCGCCGACGACACTTGCGCGCTACCTTGGAGCATATGGACACGCCGCAACCACAACCCGCCAATACCGAAGCCAACATCCGGAAAGCTGCTGAGGCCATCGCCGAGGTGTTGCAGATGAAGCAGGAGTTCATTCGCTGCCATGAGTTCCTCGCCAACAACACTCACAGGCTCGTGGAACTGCTCGGTCAGGCGGAATCACGAAGATTTTTCTTGATGAGATCGAGCGGTCGCTGTGCGCTGCGGCAGGTGTGACGAGCAACTCCCTCGCATCCGGCTGCCCGCGACTCGGCGGCATCTCCTTTCTGCATCGCTTCGGCTCAGCGCTCAACCGCCATGTGCATCTGCATGCCTGCGTGACCGACGGCGTGTTCGTGCCAGCTGCCGACGACGCAGAGCGTGACGCCCCGCCGGCGGTCCTGCCGGCCCGACCGATCAACCAGGCCGATCTGGCCGCGCTCACCGAGCGGGTGCGGCGCCGTGTGATCCGGTGGTTCCGCATGCAGCGCCTGCTCGACGTCGACGCCGCCGCCGACATGCTCGCCTGGGAGAACAGCGGGTTTTCCATCGATGCGAGTGTCCGGATCACACTCATCGACCGCGACGTGCCGAGCTATTTTCAGAGTCTCGAACATCTCCTGCGATACTGTGCCCGGCCGCCCTTCGCGCTGGAGCGGCTCTCCGTGATCCACGGTGCAGACGGCCGCGCAACCAGAGTCCGCTACGTGCTGCCGCGACACAAAGCCGCCAACTGGGTCGGGCCTGGCCGCGGCCGCAAGTCCACGCGGCCGGGGGCGAGCGGCGTCGTCGAGCTCTCGCCGTTCGAGTTCCTCGACAGGCTCGTCAATCTCGTCCCGCCGCCGCGGAAGCATCGGCACCGCTACCACGGGGTGTTTGCGCCGAATCACAAGCTCAGGTGGGCCGTCACGGCGCTCGCGATCGGGAACATCGGCAAGCGGCAAGCGGCTGTGACCGGTGGGCATGCGGCCGACGGTCGCGCCACAGGGGGCTGCTGTGCCACGAATCCGAATCAAAAGCCCCGCGCGCACGACACGTCACGCATCGCCTGGGCCAAGCTCATGGCCCGGGTGGGGGAGGAGTTTCCACTTGCGTGCCCCACCTGCGGCGGCGACATCCGGCTGATCGCGTTCATCACCGAGCCGGGGCCGATCCGGAAGATCCTGACCTATCTCGGCGAACCACTCGAGCCACCTCCCGTCTCTCCCGCTCGTGGCCCGCCCACCGACTGGGGCGAGCTCGTGCAGGTCCACGACGATCGCGACGTCTTTCAAGCCTCGCCCGACGAACTGCCCGTGATCGATATCCACAGCCTCTGACTGGCGTCGGACACCAGGCGTCGAAGCCCCGGGAAGAGCCGTCTGGCACACGGTCTGCGCCGACGCAAGCAAAACGCCACCGCAGAGAGGAAGCCGCGCGTTTCGGGAACACTTTTTTGCGGCCAGGAAGAACGGGCCAACGGCTCACGAGCCGCTCATGAGCTCGGGAGTCGTTGCGGAAGTGCCATTGACCGGGCTATCCTTGGGAGTGGCTGGGGCGAGTTGGCGTAAAGACGGTGTTCCTCGAACCAGGCTCGCCGTGGGAGAACGGGTATTTGGAAAGCTTCTTTCGTCTTGCTCCGGGACGAACTGCTGGAGCGGGAAGCGTTCGACACGCTGCTCGAGGCCAAGGTACTCATCGAGCGACGGCGGCAGCACTACAACACGATCCGGCCGAACAGTGCGCTGGGCTATCGCCCCCCGGCTCCCGAGGCGCGGCAGCCCTGTGTGGTTGCTACGGCTGCGCCTCGGCAACCACACAGGGCTGGTCTCTTGGAAGGCAAAACTCTAACTTAGACTCTGGCGTCATTCATGGGGACAGGTCACTGGAGAGGAGGTCAAATTGCCAATCCGAAACCAACCATTGGCTTGCTGTCGCTCCGTCGAGTTGGCAAAACGCAGGGGCATGCCGCTGGAAAGTGGATTGACGACTCGAAAAGCCAGGAGGTCGCCACTGTTGGGGATTTCGGAGGTTTTCAGCAACAACTGCCAGATTCTTGGCGATTCGCCGGGAAGCAAGCCTGCGATTTTCCATTCCGTCGGCCACTCCTTGATTACCGTGCCGCTCCTGTCGATTGCGGCCACGACTATTTTCCAGTCGTAATAGAACGGTGCGACGCCGGTGTTTCGAAGTTGGACAGTGAGATGTGTCTGGTCGGCCTCGCGACTCACAGTCGCCTGCATGACATGAAACTCATATCCCATTCTCTGTACGGCACGGGATGCATTTTTGATGCGAGTTGCCGACTGCTTTTCTTTCACCATGCCCGTATCCATCAGCCATGACGCATGAGTTTCCTGCACGCATTGGTCAAAATTCTGAGCCTGCCTGTGCGTTACTTTGTCATCGAAGATTTCACCCCAGAGCTCCGGGCGGATTTCCCCTCCGATGGGGTGCGTCTTCCACTTGAGCATTGCTTCCGGGCCTGCCGCTTTCAGTAACTGCATGTAAAACCAATCGTCTGCTTTGCGTCCGGTGTCCAGTGTGGCCCACGCAAACGAATCATCGTGATAACCGAAGGGGCGATCGGCATTCTTCGTGTACATCCGGTGATCGTCTCCTGTGGGGTATCGCAGCAACACAGGCGTAATACGAAACGCAGCCGAGTAGGCATTGAGAACCTCGGCCTGGGTTTCCTTCGATGCAAACAGGTCTACTCGCGGATACTCGTGCCATTCGCCCCATGTTCCGAGCAGGCCCGCCGTGATAAATCCAAGGCGGGGATCACCGTCATACTTCTCGCCCATCGCCGCGATGAAATTCCTCAAAGCCTGGCGGAGCCGAGGATCGTCGTAGTCGGGCGTATGAACTTTCTCCGGTGGAAACGGCGCCGTGTTCTCGTTGAGCCACGTGGTGACCTTCAATCCGTCCTTGATCAAAAAGGTCGGAATGCCCTTGTCTTTCCCCGGATACACGATCCAGACTCGAAAGACTGCCTGATGGCCGCGCGACGCGACATCGTTCAGCAATTCCTCGAGCGGCTCCCAGTTGAATGTGGTCATGCCGGACATCAATTCTCCCAATGGCACGTAACGAAACTCCATGCTGTGGGGGAACTTTTCTCGATTGTCGCCGGCGTATGGAACCAGCCCTTTCAGCGGATTGTCGACGGCTGCCGGAACGTATTCAAGTGGCTCATCTGCAACACTGAAAGGAACGACGGCTCCCAGAAACGACGCGAGGAGCAACGACGAGAGCCGTAGCGTGCCAAAAAATGTTGATGGTAGCGATGACACAAAAGAATCCATCGACGGGGGTTATGAGCGACTCTTTACGGATTGCAACGGGCTATTTGTCGTCCTTCTTTCCAGTTCGATAGTCTTCGAGTTCGGCGCTCGGAACGGCTGCCTCCCTGATGCCGCCCTCTCCACCGAACAAGACCAGTGCCGTGCCGTTCAAGCCCTCGGTCTCGAGCACCATCGCCCGAGAGCGCGCGTGGGTCAATGAAAGTCCGTAGCGGATGAGGAATGGTTGCTTGTCTCGCTCCGACACGAACAATGCCTCAATATCTCCGCTCGACACGCCGAGCTCCTCCAACTCCGCGACAGGCCTATCGGCGATGAATTTCTTGAAGGCGGTCTCATCCCGAGGACCGGAGAAAAATCGTGCATGGTATCGGCTATAGAGCGTCGCCAGTCGCTTGCCGTTGGAGCTGTTGGCTCGGAGAACGGCCGCCTTCAAGGCCGGCTTGGGGTCGCTGGCCCCACAGCCGCCACAGTTCATGACTCCCACGACCATGCCCAGAAGCAGGGCTGCCTTACGAGGCCGCAGGAGGTACATGCAGGATATCCTTCCGGAACGATTGGGCGTCGCAGACATATTTCAGAGACCGGCTACGGCTGCAATTCAGCGACCCTGCCGGCACCGTTGGCTCGCTTGGCGATGTTTTCGAAGACGCTCTGCTGCACTTCGTAGGCGACCGTGACTACACTGCCGTCGCCCATCACGGCGTTGAACCCGCCAGGGTGTGCGGACCCGAAATAACTGTCGGGATTCGAGCCCGAAGAATTGCCATCGAGCCGCGGTTGGCCATACCAAAACCGAATTCCACCGCGACCACAACTGTGCCAGACTGCCCACGGCGTTGCTTCCTCCCACCACCAGTCGGGGGACCCCGCTTTGGGATTCAGGTAACGATCGGTGCTGACACCCTTTTCTGCGAACAAGAGCGTGTTTGAAGTGCCGTCGGCGACGGACGCAGTCGTGATTTTCTTGCCGAGGCTGAATTGGGAGATCGGGTATGGGTCGCTCATGGCTGAATTAGGGAAGCCGCCAGCGGAGATGATTCCGCCCCAGTTGGCATCACAACCTGCTTGGTTGTACCCAGCCCAAGAGGCAGGCTTGCCAGGATTTTCGGTGCTCGCATAACAGGCGTAGTCCTGAAAAAAGGTCGGTGCAGGGATGGGATTAGCCGCCTGAGCAACGAATCGAATCGGCCGGCTCGGGCAGCGGTAGGTGGAAACGTACTGGGCGCTCATGCCGGCCGTTGTCAGGTCCATGTAGCCACTGCTCCCATTGAACCGCAACTTGTGCGTGGTGTCTTGTTCCATGTAGGGCAGCATCTGAAAGAAGTGGTTGAGGAAGGGGGTTCCGAAGGCATCGGACACCTGCATGCCGTTCTTCCACCAGCCGAAATTGAAATCCACGATGCCGCCAGTTGGATAGCATTTGCGGGCAGACTCGTGGCTCAACGCCGCCTGCCCCATCTGCCGCATGTTGTGTTTACATGACATCCGGCGGGCCGACTCGCGGGCGGATTGGACGGCAGGCAGTAACAGCCCGACAAGCGTACCGATGATCGCGATGACCACGAGGAGCTCCACGAGGGTGAATCCCCTGCGTTGCTGTGGCCGGATTTGCAAGTCATTTAAACGTGTCATGGCTATGAATCCTCCTCCCAAAGCACCAATCAGTCTCGCCCATCCCGATACTATCATACGCTGAGTCCTCCTCACCAATTCGCTTCGAGGTGTGCCGAAACGGATCCTCGTGCCTGGCGCCGCAGCCTCGGCGGATGCCTGCGCCTCGCTCCTCCCGCGACCACGACACGCGCACGCCGAACAGGGTTGGTATCGCGAGGTGACAAGAAAATTCATGTGTGGGTTTCCAGGTAATGGGACTCATCGCAGTTCCGTAGCCGTGCGGCGGCGATCTCCGGCGTGATGTCGCGCTGCGCTTCGCCGAGCATCTCGTAGCCCACCATGAACTTCTTCACCGTGGCCGACCGCAGGAGCGGCGGGTAGAAGTGCGCGTGCAACTGCCACCAGCCTTCCGGGCCCGGGGCATTGGGAGCTTCATGCCAGCCCATCGAGTA
>CAMDFJ010000142.1 GCA_945897435.1 Candidatus Kuenenia stuttgartensis
CCTCGAGATAGCCGACGATGCCGCCTGCCGCGGTGAGCCCAGGCTGATCCGCGGGCAATTCAAAACCGAGCCCCTCGAGCCTGGTCTGTCGCAGCAGTTTCTGCAGCCGCTCGAGGGCCGTCGTCTCGGCGAACCACCAGTCGGGCCGGCTCGTCACCGGTCTGGACGTTCCCGTCCTTCGCACGAGTTCCTCGACGGTGTCCCGGTCGCCCTCGGCACAGAGAACCTCTGCGGGGTCGAGCCGCAGCATCTGATCGATGACCTCGTCAGCGTCCACGACGGCGCATTCGAAGCGGCCCGCAGCGACGTCGACCCAGGCGATCCCGGCCAACGAACCACCGCTCCCGGCGGCGGCTCGGGTCATCGGCAGCACGGAGAGCAGATAATTTCGCCGCGACGGATCGAGCAGCGATTCGTCCGCCGCGATGCCCGGAGTGACGATCCGCGTCACCTCCCGTCGCATCAGGCCCCGGGCCCCGCCGGCCGGGGGCGGTCCGTCGATCTGCTCGCAGATCGCCACCCGGCGGCCGGCGGCGACGAGCTTGACGAGCTGGACGTCGAGCTGGTGATGGGGGAAGCCCGCCATCGGCAGGGCGTCGGGGCCCTTGTCGCGGCTGGTGAGCGTGAGGTCGAGAAGGGTCGCCACCTCGCGGGCGTCGTCACCAAAGAGCTCGTAGAAGTCGCCCATCCGAAAGAGCACGATCGCCCCGGGGCACCGTGCCTTCGCCGCCTCGAATTGCTGCATCATGGGGGACGTCATGGCGGGGAAATGTAGCAGCCTTTGACCCTGCCGGGCGCGGGGCGTACAAAACATCCCTGAATCGATCGACGAATCGGACGCCGATGAGGGGCCCCTGCGATGGGGGCCTGCGAACCTGGTCAGGGCCTAACCGCAGCAGCCATAAGCAGTCGTCTCTTTGTGCGGTGGGCCCCTCATCGGCGTCCGGCCGTCGTCAGCAGGCCCCGCCCGGGAATCCGCCATGGCTGAATCGGCCTCCTATCAAGTCGTTGCCAGACGCTACCGGCCGCAGCGGTTCGACGAACTCGTTGGGCAAGAGCACGTCGCCCGCGGCCTCTCCGGCGCGATCGAGTCGGGCAGGATCGGTCACGCGTACCTGTTCACCGGGGCCCGCGGCGTGGGCAAGACGAGCGCCGCCCGGATCTACGCCAAGGCCCTCGACTGCGAGCACGGCCCTGCCGCCGAGCCCTGCAACGCCTGCGACTCCTGCCGGGCGATCGCCGCCGGCCAGGACGTCGATGTCGTCGAGATCGACGCGGCCAGCAACCGCGGCATCGACGAGATCCGCCAATTGCGGCAGAACGTCGCCGTCCGCCCGGCCCGCGGGCGGTTCAAGGTCTACATCATCGACGAAGTCCACATGCTCACCCGTGAGGCCTTCAACGCCCTGCTGAAGACGCTCGAAGAGCCGCCGTCGCATGTGAAGTTCGTGCTCTGCACGACGGAGCCTGAGAAGCTGCCGATCACGATCCTTTCCCGCTGTCAGCGATTCGACTTCCAGACCGTCGATCCACCGGCAATCGCAAGGCGTCTGCGGCAGATCGTCGACGCCGAACGGGCAGTCGTCACGGCCGAGGCCCTGGAGCTGATCGCCCGGCGAGCCGCGGGCAGCATGAGGGACAGCCAGTCGCTGCTGGAACAGCTGCTCGGCGGAGCGGGTGGCTCGATCGGCGTTGACGAGGTGCATGCAATCATCGGCACGGGGCGGGAGGAGAAGGTCGGCCGGCTCTTGGCCGCGATCGCCGACCGCGATCCGGGCCGGGCGGTCCTGACCCTGCACGAATCGCTCGCCGGCGGGGCGGATCCGGGTGGTGTTCTCGAACAGCTGATCGCCGCCCTGCGGGACAGTCTGCTGGCGAGCGTTGGCTGCGGGCCCGAGCAGATGCTCGAAGGGGCCGGACTCGGTGTCGATCTGGCCGCCATCGGCAGGACGACGGGAACGGAAACAGTGCTGGCGATGCTGCAGATCCTCGATCAGGCCCTCTCGCGGATGCGGACCAGCGGCCATGCGGCGGTGCTGGCGGAGATGGCCGTCATCAGGCTGGCAAAGCTCGAGGATCTCGAGAGCCTCGCGTCACTGGTGCAGGGGCTGGCCGTGGATCAGCCGACTGCCGCACCGGCTCTGCGCGAAAAAAAAACGACCGACCTGACTCCGGCAGCCGGCAGGTCGCCCGTTGATCCGCCGCCGGCTGGACGGCCTGCGGGATCGCCACCGGCCGGGCCGCCGCCCGTCGAGACTGGGCCTCGGGCAGGAACGGCGTCGCCGGTCCCGCTGCCGGCAGATCCCCTCGACGCCTGGTTGAGGAGCTGCGAAACGGCCGGCGGCCTGGCCGCCGACTTCGCCGCCTCG
This sequence comes from Candidatus Kuenenia stuttgartensis, assembly GCA_945897435.1. Taxonomy (GTDB): domain Bacteria; phylum Planctomycetota; class Planctomycetia; order Pirellulales; family UBA1268; genus RGVT01. The sequence goes on from CAMDFJ010000142.1 coordinate 2,370, forward strand.
GCCTCGCGGGCCAACTGGCGGGATGACGTTCTCGAGGTTTCGCTGCCGGCCGATGCCACGTCGGCAGCGGCCTTTCTCCGCCGTCCCGAGGTGGCTGCCGGGATCACGCGGGCCCTCGTGGAAATCGCCGGAAGGCCCGTGCGGCATGCGATCGCGATCGAGGCTGCGGCCGCGGAGGCGGGGCCACTCCCGGAGGCCGAAACCCAGGCGGCCCGGCCGAGAAGCGTGCCGTCGCAGGCTCTTCTCTTACGGGAGGCGATGGAACACCCGCTGGTGATTCACGCCCGCACGCTGTTCGACGCGGCCGTGCGGAAGGTCGAGCCGGCTCGTCCTCGGGAGGCCCTTGCCGCTATCGTATCTCCGGAAGAGCGGCCGACGGCGTCGGCGAGCGACGGAGGCGAGGATGGCTGAAACCCGTGGCGTGATCGCGACCCTGATCGAATCCTTCGCCTCGCTTCCGGGCATCGGTCGCAAGACGGCCGAGAGGCTCGCCTACCACGTGCTCCGTATGCCCCGGAGCGAGGCCATCGCCTTTGCCGATGCCCTTCGCGCCGCCAAGGACAAGCTCCACCCCTGCGCCACCTGTTTCAATCTCGCCGAGCAGGCGCAGTGCGACATCTGCCTCGATCCGCGTCGCGATCGGGGTCTGCTCTGCGTGGTCGAACATGTTCGCGATCTGCTGGCCCTCGAGCAGGCGGGCTCCTACCGGGGGCTCTATCACGTACTCCAGGGCAGGCTCTCGCCGCTCGACGGCGTCGGGCCGGAGAAGCTCACGATCGATCAGCTGGTCGCCCGGATCCGGGCCGGCGACATCCGCGAACTGATCATGGGCACGACTCCGAATGTCGAAGGGGATGCCACGGCCCTCGAGATCACGGGTCGTCTGGCCGGGCTCCCGGTCGAGATCACGCGGCTCGCCCGCGGCCTGACGGTCGGAGCTTCGCTCGAGCAGGCAAACCGGGAAATGCTGGCGGATGCGATTTCGGGACGCCAGCGGATCTAATCTCAGGATTGTCGGCCGCCGCATCCAGCCGCGGGCAGTTTGTCCACGGTCTGCGGGCCGCGCGGTATCCTAGGGTCACCGCCGTGGTGTCGACGGGGTTCCAGGAGTCTTTCGATGAGGATGTCGTTCGGCCAGGATATGCGGATGGCGCAAAAGCAGGTGCTTGCGCCGCGCATGATCCAGTCGATGGAGATCCTGCAACTGCCTCAGATGGCCCTCGAGGAGAGGATCGAGCAGGAGATCCAGAACAACGAGACGCTCGAGGTTGAGGAGGCCGAGGGGGATGCCCCCGGCTCCGAGACCGGGCCGGCCTTGGTCGAGCCGACGGCCGGGACCGAACGGACGGTCGACGAGAAGCCCCTCGTTGTGGATCAGGAACATGCCAATCAGGCCGACTTCGAGCGGTCCTACGACTGGGCCTCTGAGTATCCCGACAGCGACGATGATCGCAGCCGGCCCTCGGCCGGCCGGGTCGACGAGGCCTCCGATCGCTACCTCGACGCGATGGCCAACATGGAGGAGCGGCCGGAGACACTCTTCAACCATCTCCACGATCAGCTCTCGAACTACGACCTGACCGACGCCGAGCGGCAGGCCGCCGACAGGATCATCTTCAACCTCGACGTGAACGGCTACCTGCCGATCCCGCTGGAGGAACTCGTCGACGCCGACGGTCCGGCCGACCAACTCGACCTGCTGCAGCGGGCGCTCGTGGTCGTCCAGGGAATGGAACCGGCCGGTGTCGCGGCCCGTGACCTGCGTGAATGCCTGCTGCTCCAGATCCGTCCGGAGATGCCCTGCGGCCGCCAGCTGCGGAAGCTTGTCAGCGATCATCTCGAGGATCTGGCCGGCAACCGGCTGCCGCTGATCGAAAAGAAGACAGGGTTTTCGATCGCCGAGATCGAGCGGCTCCGGCACGAGCTGCATTCCCTGCACCCGAAGCCTGGGGCGATGTTCACGATGCCCTACGTTCCGGCCGTGAAGCCCGATGTTCACGTTGAACAGCAGGCCGACGGCAGTTGGAAGGTGAGGCTCGAGGACGTCGATCTGCCGAACCTGCGGATCAGCCCACTCTACAGAGAGATGCTGCTGTCGCCGGCCACCGATCCGGAGACCCGCGAGTACATCAAGCGGAAGATCAATGCCGCCCAGTGGCTGATCGAATCAATCGAGCAGCGGCGAAGCACCCTGCTGAAGACGGCGCAGGCGATCGTCGATCATCAGATGCGGTTTCTTTCCGAGGGGCCCGAGGCGATCGAACCGCTCAAGATGCAGCAGATCGCCGACCGGATCGGGATGCACGTCACCACGGTCAGCAGGGCCGTCGACGACAAGTGGCTGCAGACTCCGAGGGGGCTGTTTGCATTGCGTCGATTCTTCGTCGGCGGCACCGTCAGTGCCGACGGCGAGGAGGTTGCCTGGGATGCGGTGCGGATCAAACTCCAGGAGATCGTCGATGCGGAGCCGAAGGACGATCCCTACAGCGACGACGCCCTTGTCGAGGAACTGGCCAAGGGGGGCATCACCGTCGCCCGTCGCACCGTGACGAAGTATCGCAAGGCGATGGACATCCCGAGTTCCAGGCAGCGACGAGACTGGACCCTGCCCCGCCAGCAGAAGCCGGCGGAATAGGCGATCGGCGCAGTGGTCGCCGACCCGGCTTGCCGGTTGTGCGGAGGGAGCCCTACCATGCCGCCAGTCCAGTTCGACAGCCAGAGGCCCCACCATGCGATGTCCCTTCTGCCGTGTTGACAACGACCGGGTGATCGATTCCCGGGCCGGCGACGACGGGGCCTCGATCCGTCGCCGCCGTGAGTGCCTCTCCTGCCGCCGCCGGTTCACGACCTACGAGCGTGTCGAGCGGCAGTTGCTCGCCGTGGTGAAGAAGGAGGGGGAACGGCAGCCCTTCGATCGCGACAAGATCAAGCGAGGTCTCGCCAAGGCCTGCTGGAAGCGACCTGTGACCGAGGACGACATCGAGGCCGTGGTGACGGCGCTTGAATCGGAGCTGTATGGCAATTTCGAGAGCGAGGTGCCCAGTCGGGTGATCGGCGAGCGGCTGATGGAACTGCTGCGGACGCTCGACCAGGTGGCGTTCGTCAGGTTTGCCAGCGTCTACCGGGAGTTCAAGGACGTCCGCGATTTCGTCGAGGAGCTCGAGCCGATTCTGGCCGAGTCAAATCCGCCGGCCCGGGCCTGACGATTCAGTGGCGGTGAAAGTCGCCCCGACTGCCACCGGTCTTCTCCTCGAGTCGGATTTGATCGATCGTCATTTTCTGATCGATCGATTTGCACATGTCGTAGATCGTGAGGGCAGCCGCCGACGCGGCCAGAAGGGCCTCCATTTCGACCCCGGTGCGGGCGGTCGCCCGGACCGCCGCCTCGATCAGCACCGCATCGGAGTCGAAGCCGATCGAGAGTTCGACCGCGTCGAGCGGCAGCGGGTGGCAGAGGGGAATCAGGTCGGCCGTCCTCTTGGCCGCCATGATGCCGGCCAGACGGGCGGCCGCGACGGCGTCCCCCTTCTCGAGATCTCCCGCCCGGATCCTGCGGATCGTCTCGGGTTCGGCGGTGAGCCGGGCAGAAGCCCGAGCCATCCGCAGCGTGACGGCCTTGTTGCCGACATCGATCATCCGCACGCCATGGAGTTCTTGGCTCATGACGAACGAGTGTAGCAACGGGAACGAAAAAAGCCGCCGGCCGGCGCGTCGGGAGGCGCGCCGGCCGGCGGGACTGGCGTCGAGCCGTTGTCGCGCGGCACTCTGTCGTGCGCTCGGGATCC
>CAMDFJ010000143.1 GCA_945897435.1 Candidatus Kuenenia stuttgartensis
GGGCCGGGCCTCCTTCTCCCAATCGGGATAGTCGTGACCGCGAGCCGCCTCCGCCCGCCACGCTGGATCGCCGCCTCGAACACCGGCCAGCGAGAGATCCCAGGGCCTGAAGCCGATCTTCGCCGCCGGGCTGCCCTCTTTGAGCCGGAAGTCGCGGGCCGCCGCATCGACGAACAGTGGATCGGCGAACAGGCTCCCCTTGTCGCGGCCCATCTTCCGCCAGGAGTCCCAGCTGATCGTGCCCTGGTTGAGCAGGCCGGGAGTCTTGCCGTCGGTGCACCAATAGAGGTTGTCGCGGAAGATGATCGAATCGGCGGGGTCGCCCCTTCCGGGCTTGTCGACGACCGCCCAGTTGCCGTCGCCCCGGTCGAGCAGCGTGGCGGGCGGATCCCAGAAGACGATGTTGCGCTCGTAGATGAAGCAGAGCCTTGGCTCGTTTCGGGTGCGAAACACCTGCGCCCGGCGGCCGAAGGCGAAGATGTTGTTGCGGACGCGGTTGGCATAGCCGTAGTGCTGGTGGAAGCCGGTGTCCCAGGTGTCGTGGACGAGATTGTTTTCGGCGAGCGAATCGCAGCTGCCCTCGTCGAAGTAGATGCCCCAGCCTCCGTAGCGGTGGCTGTTGATGTGGTGGAAGTGGTTGCCGCGGATGACGGTGCCCGGTGAGGTTCCAAGGCCGTAGAAGCCGCCCATGTCGCTGAGATACGACCAGCCGAGGTGATGAATGTGGTTGTTCTCGACCAGCGTCTCGCGTGAGACGCTCTCGCCGTAGCCCCAGTTCCAGCCGGCGCTCACGCCCGTGTAGTAGAAATCGGCGATGTCGCAGTGGGTGACGCCGCAGTGCTGCGTGTGGGTGAGGGTGACGCCGCAGGCGCTGGGGTGCCGTCGGCCGCCGTGCCGGATGATGCAGTCGTCCACAACCACGTGGTGGCAGATGTCGGCCTCGCGGGGCCGCGCCGTGTCGCCCACGACCACACCGCCGCCGCCGAGATCCTGGAGCTGGCAGTGAACCACGGCCGAATCGCTGCAGCCGTTGTGAAAATAGATCGCATGCCGACCCACGTGGGCCACGGTGCACGATTCGATGCGAATGCCTCTGCTCCCGAACACCTCGATCGCAGCCCCCACACCCGGGGCGGCCTGGCCCTCGAAGAGGCCGTTGGCGGGATAGAGGTCGTTGTCGAACTCAAACCGTAGACCGCGAAAGACGAGGTCGCTTGCCCCTTTGATCGTGAGTAGCCGCTCGGCGACGGGCACGATCGCGACCGCCGTCTCGGGCCGCTCGCCCGGCAGCGGCCGGTAGAGCAGCTCGCCGGCCGCCCGGTCGAGAAACCATTCCCCCGGGGCGTCGAGAGCCGCACGATAATTTTCCAGCCAGAGCCGCAGGGCCGGGTCGGCGCCGGGTACGAGCGGATACCGGCTCTGCCCTTTGATGCGAACGCAGCGGGTGGCGTCGTTGAGATCGGCGACGCGGGCCTGCGTCGTGCACCAGTCGTGGGTGATCGTCACGAGCAGGTCGGCCCGCTCGGCGGCCGGAATCGACTTGAGCAGCGCGTATGAATCTGGAGGCAGCTGGAACACTTTTTTCTCGGGGGCGGAGCCGAGATCGGGGAAGGCGTCGGCGGGGGCGGCCGTCGTGATATGGAGGTAGCCACTGTTGGGGTGCCGGGCCCGCGTCGCCCGGCGGCCGTTGATCCAGAGCTGTTCGAAGGCCCGCTTGCCCGTTTTCACCTCGGGGATCGAGGCGACCCAGAGGCCGTCCCGTTCCTTCCAGCCCGTGATCCGTTCGCCCCCCGAAAACACCGGCGAGGCTCCCGGGGCTGCCACCCACTCGGTCTTCGAGTCTTCTGTGGTGAGTACAAGCGGCTCCGTCAGGGAATAGGTTCCGTCGGCCACGACGATCCGGGCCGGCCTGGGGGCCCCGCGGGCGGCGTCGCGGGCCGCCTCTGGCGTGCGGATCGGCCCGGCGGGGGAGAGCAGGATTTCGGCGGCTGCCAGAGGGGCAGCCGGCAGAAGAAGGGGGGCGGCAAACGTCAGGGTTGCCAGCCAGATCCCGAGAAATTGGCCCCGGCAGGCCCGGTTTGCGAACGCGGCGGCTACGGGCGGCATAAACAACTCCAAATTTCCATCCTCCCACATGTTCTCGTAACATATAAAGTTCGGGGTGCCGATCAATCCTTTGGGACCCCGTCGGTCTGGACACATCGCCATGGTGGTATCCCGCCGCCTTCTGCTGCTCGGACTCTGCACCGCCTTTCTTTGGCAGTCGGCTTCGGCCGCAACGCCGCCGCAGGCAGTGCAGTCGTTCCTTCGCACCCGCTGCATCGACTGCCACGAGGGCCCCGATTCGGAGGGCGGGCTCGACATCGCCGCGCTCTCCTTCGATCCCGAAGACCCGGGGGGGGATGCCCGCTGGGCCAGGATCATCGATCGGGTCGAGGCGGGCGAGATGCCTCCCCCCGACGACGTCAAGATCGCCGAGTCCGCGCGGCGGTCGTTTGTGAAGGCGACGGGCAACTGGCTGCGGCAGGAGATTCGCGACCGCGACGAGACATTCGGCCGTGTGCGGGCCCGGCGGCTCTCGCCGCGTGAACTCGAGCGGTCGTTGCACGACCTGCTCGGCATCGATATCCCGCTGGCCAGCCTGATTCCGGTGGAGGGTCGTCCGGGAGGGTTCACCACCGTCGCCGAGCGGCAGACGATGTCGCACCATCAGCTCGAGCGGCACCTTTCCGTCGTGGACGCGGCGCTCGACGAGGCCTTCCGCCGGGCCCTCTCCCCGCCCATTTCGCTCGACAAGGATTTCGATGCCAAGGGAGTGGCCCGCACCGATCCCACGATCCGCACCCGCGAGCCCGAGATGCTCGACGGCCGGGCCGTCGTCTGGGCCAACGGCACCATCTACTACGGCCGCATCCCGGCCACCACCGCCCCCGCCGATGGCTGGTATCGGTTCAGGCTCCGGGTCGCGGCCCTGAATCCGCCCGAGACGGGCGGCGTCTGGAGCACCGTCCACACCGGGCTCTGCGTCTCGAGCGCGCCGCTGCTCGACTACGTGACCTCCTTCGAGGCCATGCCGGAGTCTCGCGAGATCGAGTTCGAGGCCTGGATTCCCCAGCGTCAGATGCTGGAAATCCGGCCCGGAGACGTCACGCTCAAACAGGCCCGATTCGCCGACGGCCAGGTCGGGGCGGGGGAGGGTGCGCCCCAGAACGTGCCGGGGATCGCGATCGAGCGGTTGACGATGACCCGGTTTCATCGCGGCCCCGACGATGAGGGCGTCCGCTCGAGGCTCTTCGGCAACGTCCCCTTCGAGAAGGACAAAAAGGGCGGCTTCCGGCCGAAGCCGTCAGACGCCGCGGCCGATATCGACCGACTCATCCGCGAGTTTGCCGGCCGGGCGTTTCGCCGTCCCGTCGAGGCCGCCGACCTCGATCCGATCGTCTCGCTCGCCACGGGTGTGCGTGCCGCCGGCGGCTCCTTCGACGCGGCGTTGCGGGCGGGATATCGGGCGATCCTCTGCTCGCCACGGTTCATCTACCTTGCCGAGAAGCCGGGCCGGCTCGACGACCATGCGATCGCCACCCGGCTCTCCTACTTCCTCACCGGTCGGCCTCCCGACGCCACCCTCGCCGCCCTCGCCGACGCCGGCAGGCTGCACGATCCGGCGACGCTCAGGGATCAGACCGACCGCCTCCTCGGCATCGGCGATGGCGAGGAGGGGGGGCCGCGCAGCCGCCGGTTCATCGAGGACTTCGCGGCTGAATGGCTCGATCTCGACCAGATCGACTTCACCGAGCCCGACCGCAAACTGTTTCGCGATTTCGATCCGATCGTCCAAAACTCGATGCTCGCCGAGACGCACTCCTTTCTGGATGAGATGCTCCGGGAAAATCGACCCGTCTCCTGGCTTGCCACGGCCGATGTCACCTACCTCAACAGCCGTCTGGCCCGGTTCTACGGGATTCCGGACGTCCGCGGCGACGAACTCCGCCGACTCAAACTGCCGCCGGGAACGCACCGCGGCGGGGCAATGGCCCAAGGGGCGATCCTCAAGGTGACCGCCAACGGCAACAACACCTCTCCGGTGGTCCGCGGGGCCTGGGTCTCGGAGCGGCTGCTCGGACTGCCCGCGCACCCGCCGCCGTCGGGTGTGCCGGCGATCGAGCCGGACATCCGCGGGGCGAAGACGATCCGCGATCAGCTCGCCCAGCACCGCTCCGATGCCTCCTGCGCCTCCTGCCACAAGCTCTTCGATCCGATCGGCTTCGCGCTCGAAAACTTCGACCCGTCGGGGAAGTGGCGAACCCAATACATGGGGATCGTCGATGGCAAGCCGACCAAGGGACAGAAGATCGACTCCGGCGACACGCTGGCCAACGGCCGCAGGTTCAAAAACTTCGACGAGTTCAGGACGCTTGCCGCCGGCGAAACCGATCTCCTCTCCCGGGCCGTGGCCGGCCAACTGCTGGTCTACGGGACCGGGGCCTCGCTCTCCTACGCCGATCGCAAGGCCGTGGCCGAGATTGCCACCACCGCCCGCAACGGCCACGGGCTGCGATCGATCCTGCATGCCGTCGTCAGCCACCCCATCTTTCTCAGCAAGTAAAGCCCCTCGGCGGCGACCCTGCCGTCTCACGCGAATGCAAAGGCCTGCCACCATGAGATCCCTTCCCAGCCGCGTCCATTTCGACTTCCAGCGGGCCATCTCCCGCCGCACCCTCCTCAGGGGCTCGGGTGTGGCGCTGGCGGTGCCCTGGCTCTCGGCGATGCAGTCGGCCTTCGGCGACAACGCCGCCCCGAGCCCGCCCCGGCGGTTCGTGGCGATGACGCTCGGCCTCGGGCTCGTGGCCGAAAACCTCAACCCAAAGTCGGCCGGTCGCGATTACAAACCCTCTCGCTACCTGCAGGCCCTGGAAGACATCCGCGACAGGTTCACGGTGGTCTCGGGGACCTCGCATCCGAATGTCTCCGGCGGCCACCGGGCCGAGGCCAGCCTGCTCACGGCAGCGCCGATGACCGCCTCCGCGGCGACCCGCAACACGATCTCGATCGACCAGCTGCTGGCCAAGCATCTCGGCGGCCAGACCCGCTTTCCGTCGCTTGTGCTCGGCCTCAGCGGTGGAAGCAGCCCCTCCTACACCGAACAGGGCTCGATGATTCCGGCCGAGGGTTCCCCGGGGCGGCTCTTCACCCGGCTGTTCGTCGCCGATTCGCCCGAGGAGCGGAAGCGGCAGGCCGAACGGGCCCGTCAGGGGAGAAGCATCATGGATCTGGTCGCCGATGACACGCGGGCCCTGGAACGCGAGCTCGGCGTCGGCGATCGCAACCGGCTCGACGCCTACTTCACCAGCGTCCGTGATCTGGAGAAGCGACTGAACGAGAGCGAAGCCTGGGTGAACAAGCCCAAGCCCAAGGTCGACATCACCAAGCCCGTCGACATCGGCAACCCAAACGACTTCGTCGGCCGCCAGCGGCTGATGAGCGACATGGTCAGGCTGGCCCTGGTGAGCGACTCGACCCGGTTCATCAGCCTGCACCTCGGCGGCAGCGGCGGGGTCGTGCCGATCGAGGGCGTCGAGGAGGGCTACCACACGCTCTCGCACCATGGCCGAGACGAGGAGAAGCTCACCCAATTGGCCCTCGTCGAGCAGGAGATCGTGCGGGCCTGGGGGGATTTCCTCCGGGGCATGGCGAAGGCCGACGAGGGAGACGGCTCGGTGCTCGATCGGACCACGGTGCTGCTGACGAGCAACCTCGGCAACGCCTCCAGCCACGACAACCGCAACATGCCGGTGCTCCTCGCCGGCGGCGGCTTCCGGCACGGCAGCCATCTGGCCTTCGACCAGCAGAAGAACCATCCGCTGCCAAACCTGTTCGTCTCGGTGCTGCAGCAGACGGGGCTGGAGTCGGAGGCATTCGGCACATCGACAGGCACGATGCCGGGGCTGGAACCGGTGGCGGGCTGATTGGCCTCGCCGGCCTCCGGGCCTGACGCCGCCCGATGTGGGGCAGGCTTCAGCCTGTCGTAGAGGCGGTAACAGCGTCTTGCGTGGGTCGGGGTTGCCCGTGTCCTCTCGTCGGACGTTCACGTCGGCCCTCCAGGCCTCCGTTCACTGCATGTCCGCTGCGCTTCGCCATCC